>JBKJMN010000356.1:0-11808 GCA_046596405.1 Burkholderiales bacterium | reverse complement strand
AACTGGGGCGAGTTCGGCGACGATGATCAGCACGGGCGCCTCAATCTGCTGACCGCCGAGCGGAGATTGCGCGCGCTGAAGGAAGTGCAGACGGGTGAAGTGTTCTGCCTGTCGCATCCGCTCGACCGGCCGGGCGGCAACGTTCTCAATCCGGGCCGCTTTCCGCCGGTTTTTCACCCTGTGTTTCGTCCGGGCGGCGAGGTCTATTTCAACATCGCAATGCAGGAAATCAATCCGCGCTTCAACGACGTCGGCTCCGACGAAGCGATCATGCTGTATTCGCAGTATTCGACGCACTGGGACGGCTTCGCGCACAAAGGGACGATGTTCGATGCGGATGGCGACGGCGTCGAGGAAAAAGTTTCCTATAACGGCTTTCAGCTCGTCGACGACGCTGGCCGCGCGCTATACGGGGAGCTTGGTGCGATCAATTTATCGGTCGCCGAAATGGCCGCGACCGGCGTGCAGGGCCGCGCGGTGATGGTCGATCTGCGCCATCATTTCAAGGACGAGCGTGTCGCCGTCTCCTATGAGATGCTCGAGCGCATTTTGGAGGAAGATGCGGTCACTGTTGAAAAGGGCGACATCCTTGTGCTGCATACGGGCCTTGGTCAGTTGATCCGCGAGGCGAATGGCAAGCTCGACAATTCGATCAAGACGCAATGTGCGGTGCTCGACGGTCACGACCAGCGGCTGCTCGAATGGATCTCCGATAGCGGCATCGCGGCCATTGCAGCCGACAACCTTGCCGTGGAAAGGTCGTCGACGTTGGGCCTCGATCCGCGCATGCCGCATCGCGGCCCGCAACTGCCGTTGCACGAGCATTGTCTGGTCAAGCTGGGCATCCACCTCGGCGAACTCTGGTATCTGACGGAACTTGCCGAGTGGCTGCGCAAGAACAAACGCAGCCGCTTTCTGCTCACGGCGCCGCCACTGCGCATGCCGGGCGCGGCCGGTTCGCCGGTGACGCCGGTCGCGACGGTATGATTTCCCCTTTGCTTACATTCGAAAGAAACCAGATGTCGAAAATCTCAGGAATTCTGATCGCAGGCAGCTGTATCTTGACCGCGCACGCCGCCGAGCCGACATTTCCGACCAAGCCGATCCGTTTCATCGTGCCGACCGCGCCCGGCGGCGGCTCGGACCTGATCGCGCGCGGGCTCGGCAACCACTACACGCGCACGTGGGGCCAGCAGGTCGTCGTTGACCACCGGCCCGGCGCGGGCATGACCATCGGCATCGACCTCGCGGCGAAGTCGACGCCCGACGGCCACACTGTGATCCTCGTCAACCCCTCCCATGCGATCAACGCCACGCTGATGGCGCGGTTGCCATACGATCCGGTGCGCGATTTGACGCCGGTCACGGTCATCGCGACGCAGCCTTACGCCGTCGTCGTGTCGCCGACGCTGGCGGCGAAAAACGTCAAGGAGCTGATCGCGCTCGCCAAAGCCAAACCGCGCGAACTCTCCTATGCGTCCTCTGGCCCGGGCTCCGCCTCTCACCTCGCAGCTGAAATGCTGAGCGGCATGACAGGCATCGAAATGATCCACGTGCCGTACAAAGGCACCGGCCCCGCGATTCCCGATCTCATCAGCGGCCGGGTGCAGCTCTATATCAATCCACTGCTCGCGGTCATTGGCGCAGTTGAAACCGGCCGCCTGCGCGTGATTGCCGTCACCTCGTCGAAGCGCGTGGGTTCACTGCCCGATATCCCGACCGTCGCCGAGTCAGGCGTCCCCGGTTATGAGGCGATCGCGTGGTACATGCTGCTGGTGCCCGCGAAGACGCCGGCGGCAGTCGTGAATCAGCTCAATGCCGAGACAGTGAAAGGACTCAAGTCCCCCGAGATGATCGAACTGCTGGCGCGCGCCGGCACCGATCCGCTCGGCAATTCACCGCAGGCCGCTGCGGAATTTCTTAAAGTCGAAATCGCGCGCTGGGGCAAGGCGGTCAAGCAGGCGGGCGTGAAAATAGAATAGTATTCCGATGCAATCCCTGTGGAGAATCCGCATGCGTTCGCAGTCACTTGCCGTCGCCACCGTGTTCCTCGTTGTCTTGCCAACTCTCGCAGCAGCGCAGTCCTATCCTGCCAAACCGATACGCTGGATCAGTCCGTGGCCGGCCGGCGGCGCGAACGACATCTTTTCGCGCGCGATCGGTCAGAAAATGGCGGAATCGCTTGGTCAGCAGGTGCTCGTCGATAACCGGCCGGGCGCCGCCGGCACGATAGGTTCCGACATCGCGGCCAAGACGCTCCCGGACGGCTATACGCTCGTGATGGGAAGTTCGCCCACGCACGCGATCGCTCCCGCACTGTATCCGGCGCTGCCGTATGACCCGGTCCGTGATTTTTCGGCGGTCACGCTGGTCGGCTCCGTTCCTAACGTATTGGTGCTGCATCCAACGGTGCCCGCGAAAACCGTCAAGGAACTGATCGCGGTCGTCAAAGCGCGGCCCGGCAAGCTCAATTTCGCATCGACCGGCAATGGCACGTCGCAGCACCTGTCCGCCGAACTTTTCAAATTTATGGCGGGTGTCGACATGGTGCACATCCCGTATAAAGGCACCGCGCCGGCGCTCACCGAACTCGTCGCAGGGCAGGTCGATCTCGCGTTCGAGAACATGCCGGCGTTGATACCGCACATTCAGGCCGGGCGGCTGCGTGCACTCGCGGTCACTACCACCAAGCGCTCGGCGATCATGCCGGCGCTGCCGACCATTGCCGAGGCGGCGCTGCCCGGCTATGACGCCAGCGTCTGGTTCGGCGTCTTCGTGCCCGCCGGGACGCCGCGGCCTATCATCGACCGTCTGCACGCTGAAATCGTAAAAGCGCTGCAGACCCCCGACCTCAAGAGCCGCATGGTCAGTATGGGCACCGAAGTCTCAGGCATGGGTCCCGACGAGTTCGGCGCGTATGTGCGCAAGGAAATTCCGAAGTGGGCGAACCTCGTAAAGGCCGCGGGCGTGAAGGTCAATTAATGATCTTTACATAACCTTATGACAAATGCGTAGCGTGCCAAAGGCTTTCCCTCACCCTCGGTCCCTCTCCCGGAGGTAGAGGGAAGGTAAGCCCTTCTCCCCCCGGGAGAAGGGTGGGGAGAGCAAAGCGAGGGGGCCGAAGGCGGGAAGGTTTATTGTCACAAGGTTATGTAATTTTCAATAGCACGGCAAAAAACTTTGTAAATATTTAACCAGAGGAACCGGCAATGACGTTTTCCGTTTTAGCGAAGTGCGAGCGCACCGGCATGTTCGGCATGGCGATCGCCACGCGCCCGATTGCGATCGGCGCAAAGTGCCCGTTCGTGCGGCCGCATATCGGCGGCCTGATGGTGCAGGCGAACGGCGATCCGCGGCTCGGCGCGCTGGGGCTCAAGTTACTGGAGACAGGCTATTCCGCGGCCAAGGTGCTGGAGGAACTCGTCGAGAGCGATGGCGCGCAGAACATCGAATGGCGTCAGATCATGGTGATTGACAAGGACGGCAATACGGCCGCCCGGACGGGCACGGACAACGAAGAATGGCGCGGCCATATCGCCAGGAAAAACTTTTGTGTCGCCGGCAACCGGCTGGCGAATGAGAACGTGGCTGCAGCGATGGCCGCCGCGTTTGAAAAATCGGAGAACGAAGATCTGGCGGAGCGCTTGCTGCGCTCGCTCGAAGCGGGGCGCGATGCGGGCGGTCAGGTTGCAGGCCAGTATTCGTCGGCGCTGCAGGTGCACAATCAGCGCAGTTACGCGTGGGTTGATTTGCGCGTGGACGAGCACAACGAGCCGATCGCTGAACTCCGGCGCCTCTATCACTTGTATATCCCGCTGATTCCGTACTACCAGCAGCGTCCAACCAATCCGAGCATGCCGCGCGACGACGACTGGCGCAAAAAGCTCGGCATCGCGGGCGGTCCGCGCTAACCGTTCAATCGAGCTTCGCCCCCGACGCCGCGACGACTTTCGCCCACTTCGCATGCTCGGTGGCAACGTATGCGGCGAGCTGTTCAGGCGTGCTGCCGGAAACTTCGGCGCCCTGGCGCGCGAATGACTCCCGCACGTCAGGCAACTCGAGTATTTTATTCACCTCGCCATTCAGGCGCATGATGATAGCGGTGGGCGTCGCACGCGGCGCGAATAACGCGTTCCAGATCAGGATTTCGTATCCCGCCAGGCCGCTTTCGATGACGGTTGGCAACTCGGGCACTGCTGCGCGCCGCTTCGCGCTGGTGATTGCAAGTGCGCGCAACTTTCCGGCTAGAGACTGCTGCAGCACCGCGGGCATCGCGCCGAAATAAATCTGCGTTTCGCCGGTCATCGTGCTGATCACTGCCGGCGCGCTGCCGTTATGCGGCACGTGCGCGATGTCGATTCCGGCCGCAGCTTTGAACATTTCCATGCCCAGATGCGTCGACGAGCCGTTCCCGGACGATGCGCCGAGCAGCAGACCGGGCCGTGCTTGCGCCAGCGCGATCAACTCCCTGACATTCTTCGCGGGCAGCGACGGATGCACGACGATCAGCAGCGGCGTTGACGCGACGTGCGATACCGGCGCGAAATCGCGCAGCGTGTCGTAAGTAAGCTTCTTGTAGAGATGCGGATTGATCGCGATTTCGGTCGATGAGCCCATGAGCAGGTTGTAGCCGTCGGCGGGCGCTTTCACCGAGAGCTCGGTGCCGATCGCCCCGCCGGCGCCCGGACGATTGTCGACCACTATCTGCTGGCCGAGCCGCTCGCCCAGTTTCTGACCGACGACGCGCGCGGCAAGATCGGACGCGCCGCCGGGCGAGAACGGGACCATCATGCGGATTGCGCGCGTCGGATACGGCTGAGCCGGCGTGGGTGCCTGCGCCTGCGCGCCGGCGGCCCATAACAATGCAATGCTGATGAAAGCAGGCGAATGGTGCAATGAGGCTCCCGGTTCGATGATGCGATATCGGCATCGTCGCATATTTCGGGATGGGACAGCGGCCGCCCGCCGCCTGCCTGGATATGCGAAGATTATGCTTATGGATCACCAACATTACATGCAGCTCGCATACGACGATGCGCGCGAGGCTTATGCCGCGGGCAATCGGCCGGTCGCCGCGGTCATAGTGCGCAATGGCGCGATCATTGCCGCCGGCCGCAATACGATTAACGCGGATCGCGACCCGAGCGCGCACGCGGAGGTGGCGGCTATTCGCGTCGCCTGCCGCAAGCTCGATACGCTGGATCTCGCGGGGGCTACGCTCTACTCGACGCTCGAGCCGTGCCCGATGTGCCTGTGGATGATATTGGAAGCGAAAATCGAGCGGTTGGTGCTCGGCGCGCGCCATGCGGCGTTGAAGCGCACCGACACCGGCGATTACTCGGTCGAAACGTTTCTTGCGATGACGCGGCGGCCGCTCGACGTCGTGACCGGCGTGCTCGAGCAGCAGTGCGTCGATCTGCGTTTGCAGTGGATGCGGGAACAGAGCGTGAAGTAGCCGGTTAATACGCGCAACGCGACGGAATTGATCGCGGCTTGGGAGGAGTGTAATGAAAATTCTTCGCGTTGCGTTTTTGCTGCTCGCAATTGCGACAGTGGACTGCCGCGCCGCCGACGCGGCGTATCCGACGCACCCTATCCGCACGATCGTTCCGTTCACCGGCGGCAGCACGCTCGATATCATGGCGCGCCAGGTCGCCGACAACGTGGGCAGTTTGCTCAAGCAGAACATCGTCGTCGATAACCGTGCGGGCGCCAACGGCATCATAGGCGCGGAGCTCGTCGCGAAGTCGCCGCCTGATGGTTACACGATGCTGATGACGACCGGATCGTTCACCGGCAATATGGTTTTCTATAAAAAACTGCCTTACGACGGCCTGCGCGATTTCGCGCCCGTGACCCAGATCGCGCGTTCGTACGGACTGGTGCTCGTGGTCAGCCCGGCATTGCCGGTCAAATCGGTCAAGGAGCTGGTCGACTACGCCAAGCGCAATCCCGGCAAGTTGAGTTACGCATCGAGCGGCTACGGCAATATGACGCACGTCGTCGCCGAGTGGATGAAGGCAGTTGCCGTCGTCGACGTCGTGCACGTGCCGTACAAAGGCAGTGGGCCTGCGCTGACCGACGTAATTGGCCGCCAGGTGGACATGACTTTCATTTCGACCGTGGCGGTGCAGCCTTTCATCCGCGACGGCCGGGTGCGCCCGCTGGCATTGACCGGCGGCGAGCGCTCGCCGGTATTGCCCGACCTGCCGACGTTCAAAGAACTCGGCTATACCGAATTCGAAATGACGGGCTGGTACGGTTTGTGGTTTCCCGCCCGTACGCCCGCGGCCATCGTGCATCGCATGCAGGCAGAAGTTGCAAAAGCGATCGCTACACCCAAAATGAAGGCGGCACTCGATCTGGACGGTCTTGCCGGCGTGGCGTCCACGCCCGCCGAATTCGCCCGATTTTTGCGCGAGGACATCGCGCTGCAAACGCGCATCGCCAAACAGGCCGGCATCCAGCAGCAGTAAACGTACGTTTCAATTGACGAGGAGTTCAAATGTTCGAGTACTTCCCGAATAACTATACGTGGAGTCTGGCGGTCATGTCGTGCATGAATCGCGGCGGGCAGATTTCCGAAATCGACGAGGCATGCCGGCCGTTGAAGGAGATCGCCGGCGTGAAAGCGCTGCTGGGCGACCAGACGCAGCAGCGCGCGTGGTTCGAGAGCTGGATGAAAGTCGCCGAGCGCGTGGAGCGGCTCGGCCAGGCGGACGAGGCGGCGGGCCATCCGCTGTCCGCGGGACGCAAGTATTTGCGCGCCGGGATGTATTACCTGCTCGCGGAACGCATGCCCAGCCACAAGGATCCGCGCCGGCTCGATGCGTACAAGCGCGGTATCGCGGTGTTCGAGCGCGGGCTCAAATGCCGCAAGGAGCCGGTCGAGTACGTCGAAGTGAAGTTTGGCAAACACAAACTGCCGGCGATATTCTCGAAGGCGCCAGGCGCGGGACGTATGCCGTGCATGGTGCATTTCGACGGACTCGACGTCACGAAGGAAATTATTTACGCGTCGATTGCCGACGAGTTTCGCCGGCGCGGCGTGTCGCTGCTGATTGTCGATCATCCCGGCGTCGGCGGCGCGCTGCGTCTGCTCGGTTTGCCGAGCGGCCCGGAGACGGAAAAGCCCGCCGCCGCGAGCGTCGACTATCTCGAAACGCGCAAGGACGTGGATCCCGAGCGCATCGGCATCATGGCGCTTTCCCTCGGCGGTTACTACGCGCCGCGCGCCGCGGCGTTCGAGAAGCGTTTCAAATGCGCGATTGCGTGGGGAGCGATATACGATTACGGCAAATGCGTGGCGGAGCGTATCGGCGGCCGCGGCGAACCCTCGGTGCCGGGGTACGCCGAGCACGTGAACTGGGTGTTCGGCTGCGCCACTATCGAGGAGACGATGAAGGTCGTGAACAAGATGACGCTCGAAGGTGTTGCCGACAAGATCACCTGTCCATTGTTGATCGTGCATGGCGAGAACGATCGCCAGGTGCCGCTGTGGCACGCGCAAAGCACCTACGACGCGGCGGTGAACAGCCCGGAACGCGAACTCAAGATCTGCCGGCTCGCCGACGGCGGCGCCGAGCACTGCGGCGCGGACAACGGGCCGCTGGTGGTCGACTACATGACTGATTGGGCGGCGGAGAAACTTGGCGCGTATCCCGCCGGCATCTGAGGGCATTTAACGGCGTATCGCGTGTATATTGACGGGGCCAGTACTGATAAAACAGCCGCAAGGGGAGATGACATGCAGCAACCAATCTGGACGAAGGTCGCCGATGCGATCGCCGTAGCGTGCATCGTGTGCGCACTCGGCTGCGCGAATCAATCGACGTACTCCGACGGCGGCGCTCTGCCGCAGTACAAGGTCGATGCCGCCTGGCCGAAACCGCTGCAGGGCAACTGGATCTGGGGCCAGGTTTCGAGCGTGGCGGTCGATAGTCATGATCACGTGTGGGTGCTGCACCGCCCGAACACGCTGCTCGACGACGATAAGGGCGCGCAGCAAAAGCCGCCGGTCAACCGCTGCTGCGAGGCGGCGCCGCCGGTGATGGAATTCGATCAGCAAGGCAATTACGTGCAGGGCTGGGGCGGCCCGGGACAGGGGTACGACTGGCCTAAAAACGAACATGGTATCCACGTCGACTGGCAGGACAACGTCTGGATCTCGGGCAACGATCCCGCCGACCAGCACCTGCTGAAGTTCACGCGCGCCGGCCAATTCCTGCTGCAGATCGGCAAGCCGGGCAAATCCGAAGGCAGCAACAGCCGCACCCAGCTCGGGCGGCCGGCGGCGGTCGAATCCGATGCCGCGCACAATGAAATTTTCGTCGGCGACGGCTACGGCAACCGGCGCGTGGTCGTGTTCAATGCGACGACCGGCGCCTACAAGCGCCATTGGGGCGCCTACGGCGCCGTGCCGAGCGACGACAAGGTCGCGCCGTATCAACCCGGCGCCGCGCCGTCCAAGCAGTTCGGCAATCCGCATTGTGTGCGGCGCGCGCGCGACGGGCTGCTCTATGTGTGCGACCGGCCGAACAATCGCATTCAGGTATTCTTGAGCGACGGCACTTACGTGCGCGAATTTTTCGTCGATCCGCCGACCTTGAGCGGACCGGTGGCCGACCTCGTCATGTCGCGCGACGGCGGCGAGCGTTTTATCTTCGCCGCGGACGGTTCGAATTCCGAAATCAACATTCTCTTGCGCGCCGACGGCAGCAAAGTCGGCAGCTTCGGGCGGCCCGGCCGCATGGCGGGCGAATTCCGCTCGCTGCACAACTTGGCGATCGACTCGAACGGCAATATCTATACCGCGGAAGCGGGCTACGGGCGGCGCGTGCAGAAGTTCCGGCCACAGTGACATAAACGCGAATCCCGCGACCTGACGGAATAAAACCCGCCGCGACTTGTTTACGTGTCATGCAGGAGCTTCCCTGCGGCAGAGTATGAGGAGAGGAAAAAATGCACCATCTTAAATTTGCGCTCGCCATTTTGGCAGCGACGCTGACAGTTGCCTGTACCAACCTGCCTTACGCACCGGTTAACTACACGAACGGCCTCATGACGGGCCCGAACGGCATGACGCTCTATACGTTCGACAAGGACGCCGCCGGTTCGGGCAAGAGTGTCTGCAACGGTCAGTGCGCGACGATCTGGCCGCCGTTCGCGGCGGCGGCGACCGCCAGTCCCGGCGGCGACTGGACCATAGTCACGCGCGACGACGGGAGTAAGCAGTGGGCGTGGCTCGGTCAGCCGCTTTACTACTGGGCCAAAGACCAGAAACCGGGCGATGTGACCGGCGACGGTTTCAACAAGGTGTGGCACGCCGTCAGACCCGAGCCGCGGCCGTTGACCGGCAACATGTCGCTATAAAGAAAGCGCGGGAGGGATTATGACTAGTGCAAGACAGATGATCGCCGCCGCCGCAATGCTGCTGATGGCAGGCTGCGGTGGATTGCCCTATGCGCCGGTTAAATACACCGATGGCATCATGACCGGCGGCAACGGCATGACGTTGTACACGTTTGACAAGGACACCCCCGGCTCGGGCAAGAGCGCCTGCAACGGCCAGTGCGCAACCAGTTGGTCGCCGTTCATGGCCGCGGCGACCGCCAGCCCCGGCGGGGACTGGACGATCGTCACGCGCGATGACGGCTCGAAGCAGTGGGCCTGGTCCGGCCAGCCGCTCTACTACTGGAGCAAGGACCAGAAACCGGGCGACATTACCGGCGATGGTTTCAACAAGGTGTGGCACGCGGTGCGGCCGCCGCCGCCGAGTTACGATGCCGGCAACATGAACGGACCGTGACGCGTCAGCGAAAAAACGTTTCGGCTTTCAATAGCGTGAGCACGCCCATCGCCGCGAATATCGCCGCCGCGATAGAGTGAACGAGCCGTAGCGGGATTGTCGCGGCGTAGCGGTTGGCGATGAAGACGGCGGGCACATCGGCAATCAGCATGCCGAGCGTCGTGCCAATCACCACCATCATCGGCGCGCCATAATGAGCGGCCAGCGCGATGGTCGCGATCTGCGTCTTGTCGCCCATTTCGGCGAGAAAAAAAGTGACCAGCGTCGCGCCGAACACGCCGAGGTGTTTCGCCGCGCGCGTTTCCCCGTCCTCGATCTGGTCGGGGATCAGCGTCCACACGGCCATGCCAATGAACGATGCGCCGAGGATCCAACGCAGCACGTCCGGACGCACGACTGTCGTGATCCACGCCCCGAGCGCGCCGGCGAGCCCATGATTGACGAGCGTTGCGACCAGGATGCCGGCGATTATGGGCAGCGGCTTCTTGAAGCGCGCGGCGAGGATGAAAGCGAGGAGTTGCGTCTTGTCGCCGATTTCGGCAAGGGCGACGACGCCGGTCGAGATGAGCAGTGCTTCCATTGCCAGAGCTTACAGCGTACAGCCTAAAGCTCTGCCGCAAAGGACGCGAAGGAAAAACAAATCAAGTTTGTTGGAACCAAAAAAATAGATGCAATGTTTGTCCTTTATTCCCTCTGCGCGATTGCTCCAAGTAAACAATCGTGCTTGATTTTCTTTGCGTCCTTCGCGGTGGAGCTTTGACCTGGCTTACTTCGGCGCGTACGGGCCGACTTCGGGTTTGGCCTGCGTGTTGAAGAGGTCGCCGAGCTCGGCCTTCGCGCCGCGCTGGATCTGCACCGCTTCGCCCTGCGCCTGGAAGCACGTGAAGTCGGGACGGTCCTTCCATGCAAAGGGCCCGCATAGCTTCTTGCCGGCCTTGATAGCGGCATCGTGCACGATGTTGATCGCGCGCTCGTAATCCGGGTCGCCCTGCTTGTAGCCGCTGAAATTTCCCAGGTCGCCGCTGGCCGCGAAGATCGCGGTGACGCCGGGCACCTTGGCGATCTCGTCGGCATTCTTCAGGCCTTCGAGCGTTTCTATCATCAGGACGAGCACGAGATTGTCGTTGATAGTATTGCGATAGCCGCCCGGCACGCCACCCCACATGTCGGGGCCGAACGCGTTGCCGCCGCCCAGGCTGCGCCGGCCCAGCGGCGGGAAGTACGCCCACTTCACGGCTTCGCGCGCTTCCTCGACGGTATCGACGGTGGGCACGACGAGCACGAGAGCGCCGCCGTCGAGCGCCTGCTGGATTTCACGCTCGTCGGTGTAAGCCACGCGCACCCCGGGCACCGCTTTGGCACGCGGGCACGTTTGCCATGCACGCCAGACCTCGGCCCACGAGGCGCCCTGATGCTGCATTTCAGTCCAGATGAAATCGTATCCGGCGTCGGCCATCGCGCAGTACGTGCTCGGCGCGACGACGCCGCGCACCGTGCCGCCGACGAGCTTGCCGCCCTGCATCAGCTTAAGCTTCGCGGGGTTCCAGATCTTGGCCCCGGCCGGCGCGTTGAACGCGTTGCCGTATTTCCAGTTCGACTCGGAATACGGGCCCTGATTCACCGCGCCCGGCGGCGCAACCTGCCGGGCATTGCTGTCCTGACCGGCGGGCGCCGCGAACGGAAACTGCGCCTGCTGCGCGCCGGCCGCGCCGGCCAGCATGGCGCACGTCAAAAATAGTGCGAACGAATTACGCATGACTACCTCCCTGATAGTGCATTGTTATTTGAACTGACGCGGACGACTGTTTATTCCCCGGCTGAAGGATGCGCCTTTCCGCCCGCTGCGGCAATACGAAACGTAAGGTGTGAAACGTAAGGTGAAGCGTAGATACCGTTATGCGCGTCAAGCGAGATGCATGGTGTTATTGAAGGGTTTGCGGGATTTTAATATCGCGTGGGCAATGGCGACGAGCTTTCGCATGAGCGCCACGATGATCACC
>JBKJMN010000347.1:0-9292 GCA_046596405.1 Burkholderiales bacterium | reverse complement strand
GGTGATCATCGTGGCGCTCATGCGAAAGCTCGTCGCCATTGCCCACGCGATATTAAAATCCCGCAAACCCTTCAATAACACCATGCATCTCGCTTGACGCGCATAACGGTATCTACGTTTTTCTGTAGCATGCATCAGCAGGAGTCTTTGATGAATAACGCAAAATTTGCGACGGCTGTTCTGGCGAGTGCACTACTGGCGCAGTTGGCCACTTACGCGCACGCACAATCGTTTCCTGCCAAACCCATCCGCATCGTCGTGCCGCTCGCGGCCGGCGGGCCGGGCGATGTGCTGGCACGCTCGGTCGCGCAGAAGCTCACGGAAAACGTCGGCCAGCAGGTGGTCGTCGAGAACCGGCCCGGAGCCAATACCAACATCGGCAACGAAGCGGTTGCCAGGAGCGCGCCCGACGGCTACACGCTGCTCGCGACCGCCAGCACGCTGACGATCAACCCGGCTTTGTATTCCAACCTGACCTACGACGCGGTCAAGAGTTTTGCGCCGGTCACCCTGATTGCGTGGACGCCGCTCGTGCTCGTCGTGCATCCGTCGCTGCCCGTCAAATCGGTGCCAGAGCTGGTCGCGCTCGCGAAAGCAAAACCCGCGCAGATCTATTACGGCTCGGCCGGCAGCGGCAGCGTATTGCACCTCGCGGGGGAAATGTTCAATACGATGGCGCGCGTGAAGCTCGTGCATGTGCCGTACAAAGGCGTGACCGGTGCGTTCAGCGATTTGCTCGGCGGCCAGATTTCGCTGATGTTTCCCGGTGCGCCAATTGCATTGCCCCAGGCGCGCGCGGGCAAATTGCGCGCGCTCGCGACCACCGGCGAAAAGCGCGCGCCGGCCGCGCCCGAATTGCCGACCGTCGCGGAGATGGGTTTTGCGGGCTATGAAGTCTCGGTGTGGTACGGCCTGCTCGCGCCTGCGGGCACGCCCCCGGCGACGCTTACCCGCTTGCACAGCGAGATCGTCAAAGTCGTGAAACTGCCCGAGGTCGCCGAACGCTGGGCGGCGCTCGGCGCCGAGCCGCTCACCAGCACGCCCGAAGAATTCGCTGCGTTTATCAAGAACGATTTATCGAAATGGGCGAAAGTCGTGCGCGATTCCGGCGCGAAGGTGGATTAGCACGGTATGCATACGACAGATAAACGCGGATGGATAAAAACCATCCATACCCGGACGCAATTTGGCTTTGACCGGATTAATACAGAACTCTGTGGCTAAATATATCTAAAGGTTTAACCAATGTCGCAAGCACCCGCCTGCATCGCGCCGCATCCGAACCCACGCAAGCCACGTCACCCACTGCCGCCCGGCAGCACTGATTGCCACTGTCACGTATTCGAGGATCCGCAAAAGTATCCGCTGACGGAGCACCGCAGCTACACACCTCCCTACCTCCCGCTATCGCGTTATCTCGCCATGTGCGAGACGGTCGGCATCCAACGCACCGTGCAGGTCAATGCGAGCGTGTACGGGATCGACAACACGCTCTCGCTCGATCTCATTGCGCAGCTCGGGCAGGATCGCGCGCGGGGCGTCGCCGGCGTGAGTCCCGAGGTCACGGTCGAAGAGCTCGCGCGCCTCCACGCCGGCGGCATGCGCGGCGCGCGGTTGTCGACCCACGTCAAGGGCTACGGCGGCACCGAGCTCATCGACATCCTGGCGCCGAAGGTCGCGCCGCTCGGCTGGCATTTACAGTTGCACGTGGGCAACAACAAGGAGATCGCGGAACTCGAATCGGAGTTGATGCAAGTCCCGACGGCCCTGGTGTTCGACCATCTGGGCTGCGTGCGCGGCGGCAAAGATACGGTCGACTCGCCGGGCTTCCAGGCGCTGCTGCGCATCCTGCAGGATCGCGACGATTGCTGGGTCAAGATTTCGAGCTGGTATCACCGCTCCAGGTCCGGTCCTCCGGACTATGCCGACATGCAGCCGTTCGCGCACGCGCTCGTCGATGCGCGTCCCGACCGCGTAGTGTTCGGCACCAACTGGCCGCATCCAAATCATTTTCCGCCCGAAGTGAATCCCGACGACGGCGATCTGATCGATCTCTTCTGCGACTGGTTTCCGGATGCGGCTGTGCGCGAGCGTATCTGCGTGACCAATCCCGCGCAGCTTTACGGTTTTCCTTCGAACGTCAAAAATCCTCGATCGCGGGTAAGCCGGGAAAAATAAAAAATATAAATAACGCTCACGTTTCGATAACTGAGGGAAGCGGTCCGGAACTTAATTCGGGATTCGCCCGCGTAAGTACGATTTTTTCGCCGCGTGAGCACGATTTTTTCGTCTCGGCCCGCGCGTCCGCCGGTTTGACAACCACTGCGCCGTAATTCAGTATCGCCGCTACTGCCGTGCGACGCCATGCGTCAACTGCCCCGGTCGCTACGAACTCCCTCTATCTACAGAACGCCTATCCGCATGTCGGTCGATGATCATAGCGAAGCTACCCGCCGGCCGCGGCGCATCGAGCCACTGCGCGTAACTGCCTACACGACGACGACCGCCGCAGGTACCGGCAAAGAGCCGTTGTTGGCGGCCCTGCGCGCAGGCGTCAGCGCGCTGCGCGCGAACGACTTTGGCGCCGCCCCGCTACCCACATGGATCGGACGGGTCGCCGGTGTCGAGTCGACCGCGCTGCCGCGGTCGCTCGCCGCTTGGGACTGCCGCAACAACCGGCTCGCGTGGATGGGACTGCTCGCCGACGATTTCATCGCCGCGGCGCACGCCGCGCGCAAGCGCCACGGACCCGCGCGGGTGGCGCTGGTGCTCGGGACCTCGACCTCCAGCATAGGCGCGACCGAAGACGCGTACCGTTCGCTGGATGCCGAAGGGCGCTTTCCTGCGCACAACCGCAACCCGCTGGTTCACACACCGCATTCGCTCGCCAACTTTGTGCACGAAGCGCTTGCGCTCGAAGGACCGTGCGTCACGGTCTCCACCGCCTGCTCGTCGAGCGCCAAGGTGTTCGCAGCGGCGGAACGCATGCTCAGGCTCGGCTTGGTCGATGCGGCGATCGTCGGCGGCGTTGATACCTTGTGCGGCAGCGTGCTGTTCGGCTTCAATGCCTTGCAGCTCGTTTCTCCCGCGCCGTGCCGTCCGTTCGACGCCGAACGCGACGGCATCAGCATTGGCGAGGCGGCCGGCTTCGCCTTGCTCGAGCGCGTGAGCGGCGCCGGCGAAGGTCCGGTCCTCCTGGGCTATGGCGAATCTAGCGACGCTCATCACATGTCGACGCCGCACCCGCAGGGTCTAGGCGCCGAGGTCGCACTCGACGATGCGCTCGCCCGCGCCGCATTGGACGCGAGCGAGATCGACCACATTAATCTGCACGGCACGGCCAGCGCCAAGAACGACGAAGTCGAAGCCGCACTGGTCGCACGGCGCTTTCCGGCGCGAACGCATGCGAGCTCGACCAAGGGTTTCACCGGCCATACGCTCGGCGCGGCCGGCATCGTCGAGGCGGCGGCGAGCCTGCTCGCCATCGAACACGGCTTCATGCCGGGCACCGTGAACACGCGTACGCTCGATGCCGGGTGCGGTCCGCAGATCCGCACCGCATCGGCCAGCGCTGCGGTTCGCCTCGCGCTCAGCAACTCATTCGGCTTTGGTGGCAACAACTGCGTGCTGGTATTCGGCGCCGGGGCGCAGCGATGAGCCCGCTGCATTTCTGCGTCGAAAGCGTCGCCTTCTGGGCCCCCGCGCTTCCCAGCTGGGAGATTGCCCGCGCGGCCTTTCGCGGCGAAGGCGCGCCGGTCGACCCGCCGGCCAAGCGGCCTGCTCCCGCAATCCTCGCGCCGGCCGAACGGCGCCGCGCCCCCGACAGCGTCGCCCTCGCGCTGGAAGTGGCCGCCGCCGCGGTCCGCGACTCGGGTCGCGACGCGGCGACGCTGCCCTCGATTTTCATCTCGGCGCACGGCGATCTCGCCGTCAACGATTACATGTGCTCGACGCTGGCCGACCAACCAACCATGATCTCGCCGACGCGCTTTCACAATTCGGTCCATAACGCCGCCGCGGGCTACTGGACGATTGCGACCGTTTGCCGGGCGGCGAGCACCGCGCTCACCGCATTCGATGCCAGCTTCGCGGCGGGCCTGCTCGAAGCCGCGACCCAGTGCGTTGCCGACGAACGGGCGGTACTCCTGGTCGCGTACGATGTACAGGCGGTCGGCGCAATTGCGACGGTGACGAGGAGCGAAGGCCTGCTCGCCGCCGCGCTGGTGCTGGCGCCCGCGCCATCAACCGGCTCGCCGCGCGTAACCAGTCTTCAAGCGAGTCTCATTTCCGGCCCGAGTGCCGCGGCGCCGCTGCGCTCAAGCGCCGCCCGCGTTCTCGCCGGCAACGCCATGGCCGACGCGCTGCCTTTTTTCGAAGCACTGGCGTGCGCAACTGGCCAGCCGCTCGACCTGCCGCTCAGTCGCACGCTCACGTTACGCCTGACGCCATGACCCCTCGCCACGACGTTGCAATTGCGGGCGGCGGCCTCGCGGGATTGACGCTGGCGCTGCAGTTGAAGCAATCGTTCACCGACCTCGATATCCTGGTCCTCGAACGCAGGCGCGAACCGGCGCCCGCGGCGACGCATAAAGTCGGCGAATCGACGGTCGAGATCGGCGCCGAGTATTTCAGCCAGGTGCTCGGCCTGAAGGCGCACCTCGATGAACATCACCTCAAAAAATTCGGCTTTCGCTTCTTCTCGTCCGAAGGCCGGCGCGACTTCGATGCGGTCAGTGAAATCGGCGCGAGCCGACCCCTCGCTGTGCAGAGCTACCAGATCGATCGCGGCATCTTCGAGAACTTTCTCGCCGGCGAAGCCGCGCGGCGCGGCATCACGGTCGTCGGCGACGCCATGGTCGGCGCCATCGAGTTAAGCGAGTCGGGTGCGCCGCATCGAGTCAGCTACACCGTCGCCGGCGCGGCGCGTGAGGTGGAAGCTGGCTGGCTCATCGACGCCTGCGGCCGCGCCGGGCTCATCAAGAGAAAGCTCAAGCTCGCCGAGCCGAACGCGCACGACGCCAACGCCGTCTGGTTCCGGATGAAGGAGCGGATCACGATCGACGACTGGTCGGGCGATCCGGCTTGGCGAGGGCGCTGCAACCCGCAAGCGCGCTGGCTCTCGACCAACCACCTGGTCGGCGCCGGCTATTGGGTCTGGCTGATCCCGCTTTCCTCAGGCGCACATTCGGTGGGCATCGTCGCCGACGCGAACCTGCACCCCCTGGAGACGATGAACAGCTTTGACAAGGCGATGGATTGGCTCGGGAAGTACCAGCCGCGCGTCTTCGACGAGCTCGACGGCAAGCGCGACCAGTTACTGGATTTCGCTTTTTTTCGGCGCTTTTCCTACGGCTGCAAGCAGGTGTTTTCGAGCCAGCGCTGGGCGCTTACCGGTGAGGCCGGCCTGTTCCTCGACCCGTTCTATTCTCCGGGCAGCGACTTTATCGCAATCGCCAACACCTACATATGCGAGCTGGTCGGGCGCGATCGCGCCGGCCACCCGCTTGGCGCCCACGCGAAAATCTATGACCAGATTTTCCATTCGTTCTACGACAGCACGCTCGCCCTCTACACCGGCCAGTACGCGATCTTCGGCGACCCTGAAGTGCTGCCGGTCAAGGTACTTTGGGACTACACGTACTACTGGGGCGTGCTCGCCCAGTTTTTCTTCCAGCGACGGATCGCCGACCTGGCCGCGTTTTCCGACCTGCGCTCCGAGCTCGCGCACTGCCAGGCGCTCAATCTCGAAGTGCAGGCGCTGCTCCGCGCCTGGTCGGCGGCGCGGCCGGCGGCGCAAGTCCCCAATCCCGCCGGCATGCTCGACCAGGCGTCGCTGCCGTGGTTCAGCGACCTCAATAAGAGCCTCAACGACACGCTGGACGACGCCGGCTTCCGCGAGCGGATTCGCTTCTCGACCCGCCAGATGAGCACGTTAGCCGCTGAGATAGCGGATCGCGCACTGGCCGGCGCCGGCATCGCTGCGCCCGCGTTACGCGGACTTCTAAACGCAACGCCGCCGACGGGACAACCGCCTGCCGCGCCGTCCGCAACCATGCTGTTCGCAGCGTCCGCCTGATGCTTCATGCGCCGCCCTGCATTAAAAAATAATCTCGCAGCAGCGTCCGGAAGCAATCCGCCACCCACCGGTGGCGCATCACATTGCGCGGCCGACGCCGAACGCATCGGCGGCGGATACCGGAAACCCGGGAAATATCCGCGCGTCGATTCGCTCGTCAGGATGTCCGGCGTAAAAAATTAACGCCATGACGGGAAAAACTGCACTCGTCGCGGGCGCATCCGGATTGATCGGCCGCCGTATCGTCGAGCATCTGCTCGCCACCGGCGGCTGGGACGTAATCGGGCTCGCACGTTCGCAGCGAGCGTCATCGAACATGCGCTGGATCGCGGTCGACCTCAACGACGCCGCCGATTGTGCGCGCAAGCTGGGCGCTCTCACCGAAGTCACGCATATTTTCTACGCGGCGCGCTACGATCACCCCGAAGGCGTTCCCGAATCGGTCGAGATCAACGCCACGATGCTCGCCAACGTCGTCAATGCGGTCGAGCCCGCGGCCAGGCTCGCGCACGTGCATGCGGTGCATGGCAGCAAGTATTACGGCACGCAGATCGGCCCGGTGCCCGTGCCGCTGACCGAAGAATCGCCGCGCGCGACCAATCGCAATTTTTATTTCAGCCAGGAAGATTTCCTGCGCGCAGCGAGCCGCGGCAAACGCTGGAGCTATTCGACTACGCGGCCGCATTCGTTTTGCGATCCCGCCATCGACTATGCGCGCTCGGCCTCCATGGTCATCGCCGTCTATGCCGCCGTGCAGCGCGAACTCGGCCTGCCGCTCGACTTTCCCGGCACGACCGCGAGCTTCCAGGTGCACACGCAGTTCACCGACACCGCGCTGCTCGCGCGCTCGATCGCGTGGATGGCGAACGCGCCGCGCTGCGCGAACCAGTCATTCAACATCGTGAACGGCGATTATCCGCGCTGGGCCGACCTGTGGCCGCGCATTGCCGGCGATTTCGGCATGCCGGAGGGCGCGCCGCGCAATGTCAAACTCGCGGCCTACATGGCCGGCCAAGGCGCGGTGTGGGACAGCATCGTCGCCAAACACGGACTGAAGCCAACGCGGCTCGACACCCTCGCGCTGTGGCCGTATGGCGATTACTTGCTGCGGCCGGAATGGGAAATCCGTTCGGTAATGAACAAGGCGCGCGCGCTGGGCTTCAGCGAGACGCTCGACAGCGGCACCATGTTCGCGCGCCACTTCGCGCACTACCGGGCGCAAAAAATCATTCCCTGAGCGCGCACCCCCGGCCATCAATCGGCGAGTTTGACGCCAGTGCCCGTTGCATCGATGTATCCCCACGTCGTAAATCCGACGCCCGCTTTGTACGTCACGTTGACCACAGCGTCGGCGCCGATGGCCCGCGCCTTTTCGCTCAACGCTTCGTTGGCCTGCTCTTTCGTCGGGTCCTTGTGAAAAATCGTCAGCTTCTTCACGCTGACTTCGATTGGGCCGAGTTCTTTGTATTTGCGGCTGAGCAACGCGTCCTCGGCGATGATGACGGTCTTGCCGGCCGCGGCAGTTGCTACCGGTTCTGACTCGATATTGGAAGTCGTGCGATAAGGCGCGCAACCGGCAACCATTGCCGTCGCAACTATTGCAAATGTCAGCCATCCTCGCTTCGTTTTCATGCTCCCCTCCCCGGTAAAATTCCAGCCGGCATTATGCCGGCTTTATTTGTTCGTCGGCCTCGCTAATCCTTTTTGGGCATGACGACCTTGTCTGGCACCGCTACCGTCTGTCCGCGCTCGAATTTGCTGTCGCTCGCAATCAATCCGGCGACGAGCCATGCGGCGAGAACCGTCACCACCACGCCGGTAATGATCAACGCGCGTTTTCCGGCGCGATGTCTGGCGGCGTCTTCCGCCTGCAGCTCGACGGCAAGCTTCCTGACTTTTCGCAGCGCGGTGCGGTCGACGGTGCGCTGAATGTTTTCGTTCAGCGCGTTGCGATCGATATGCGGTTCGTCATTCATGAGCGCCTCCAGGGTCTCGCATGATGATCGGGTCCTTGCGGATGACGTTCAAAAGCACCGGCAGCGCCGCGCCAGGCGGCAGCGTCGGTGATGGGGCTTTACCGCGCTCAGCATAAGCGATCTGTCATAGTCCGGTCGATGCCGTTTGACACGCAATCTCGCCGGTCGCTACATTACAGGTGTGCAGGCGCTTGCCTCGATGCGCGGCCGCGCATCGAAATCGTACCCGGAGATTACCAATCATGATGGCGCAACCTGGTTTTATCGCACGCGTCGGCACTTTCGCAATGTTTATGCTGGCCTCGCTTACCGCGACGCCGGCAGCTTTCGCACAAGCTTACCCCGCGAAATCCGTCAAAAGCATCGTTGGTTTCCCGGCAGGAGGTGGTTCGGATGCGCTCGCGCGGCTCGTCTCCGCGGCGCTTTCCGAGAAGCTAGGCCAGCAATTCGTGGTGGACAACAAAGCGGGCGCCAATACAATCGTCGCCACGCAATACGTCAAAAGCCAGCCCGCGGACGGCTATACACTGTTGTTCGTGTCGGCGTCATTCGCGATCAATCCCAGCCTCTACAAGCTCGACTACGACATCGAAAAGGACTTCACGCCGGTCGCGGTGATGGCGATCGTGCCGCTGCTCCTCATCACCAACAACAACCTGCCGGTGAATTCGGTCAGGGATCTCATCGCGATGGCCAAGGCGCAGCCGGGCAAACTCAACTACGCGTCGTTCGGAATCGGCAGCGCCGCGCATCTTGCGGGCGAAATGTTCCTCAGCATGACGGGCACCGACATGATCCACGTGCCGTACAAAGGCAGTGCGCCGGCGGTCGCGGACGTGATGGGCGGGCGCATCACGATGATGATGCCGGGGATAGGCTCTGCGATCAATCTCGCGCGCGAAGGCAAGCTCAAAGCGCTTGCCGTCTCGACCGGCAAGCGCGTGCTCGGCGCGCCGGAAATTCCGACGATTGCTGAAGCCGGCGTGCCCGGCTTCGACGTCGCGACGTGGGAATCGATACAGGCGCCGGCGGGCACGCCGCCCGACGTCATCGCGAAGCTGAACGCCGCGGTGCGCGAAGCCGTCGCCGCCAGCGGCCTGCGTCAGAAGATGATCGACCTCGGCTTCGAGCCGGACGGCACCAAGTCTCCTTCCGAGGCCGGCCAATTCGTGAAAAGCGAAATGAACAAATGGGGCAGGCTCGTGCGCGAACGTAATATCAAAGTTGAATGAATTGGAAA
>JBKJMN010000344.1:0-14734 GCA_046596405.1 Burkholderiales bacterium | reverse complement strand
GCAGTAACCGTCGAGGCTTTTGCCGAGGAACCATTGCTTGTGCTGGTTCTGCAAAGTGCGCGCAGTCACGTCGTTGACTATGGTGTAGCCGTACACGTGGTCGAATGCGTTTTTCTTTGCGATGCCGCGCCCGCCGGGCCCGATCACCACGGTCAATTCGCCTTCGTAATCGGTCGAGTGCGTGTAGTCGAGATGACTCGGAATGGGCTCGCCGTGCGCGATCACTGAGTTCGGCCACTTGGTGAATATAATGGGCAGGTCGGGAATTGCGTCTTTGCCCGCGCTCGCGTCGAAACCGCTGTCGTGAAACTCTTTAGCGTGGTCGTAATAGTTCTTGCCGACGCACAGCACGTTTTTGGCCGGGCGCGGAATCGGCGCGTGTAATTTTACGGCATCGAATGTCAGCCGGCCGTCGCCGCTCCTGACCGCCGCGCGCGCGCGCTTGAGCCCGTTCTTGCCCAGCGCGATAAAAGCCGTCATGTCTTTCGGCAACCGCGACACCGCGGCCAGATCGACGACAGTATTGGACCCGGCATCGTGTACGCCGATACGCATGCCGTTTGAATCCGAAAAGGTGACGAGTCGCATGGATACTCCTAATCGGCCTTCACGCCGGCAACCTTGACCACGTTCGCCCACTTGGCGATGTCGGCGTTCAGGTATTTTTCGAATTCGGCGGGCGTCATCGCCAGCGGCTCCGCGCCCTGCTCGTTCCACGCTTTTTTGACGTCGGGCCGTGCGACGATTTTCGCGATTTCTGCATTCAGCCGGTCGACGACGGGCTTGGGAGTGCCCACGGGCGCCATGATGCCGAGCCAGATCGTCGACTCGTAGCCTTTGACGCCCGCCTCCGAAATCGTCGGCACGTCGGGCAATACGGTCGAGCGCTTAAGGCCCGTCGTGCCGAGTGCGCGCACTCTGCCGGCGCGCGCCATCGGCGCCATCGTCGTGATCGCATCCAGCATCACCTCGACCTGGCCGCTCATCACACTGGTGCGTGCCTCGCCGCTACCCTTGTGCGGAATGTGCACGATCTGCACGCCCGCCATCGACTTGAACAATTCGCCGGCCATGTGGTACGGCGTGCCGGTGCCGGACGATGCATAGTTGAGGCCGTTCGGCTTGGCCTTCGCGAGCGCAACCAATTCCTTAATCGACTTCGCGGGCACCGACGGATGCACGACCAGGACGAGATCCGAGTAGTTGATCGGCGCGACCGGCACAAAATCTTTCATCAACGCAAACGGCTTCTTCGGCACGAGCGATTCGTTGACTGTATGCGTGTTCGACATCAGCAGCAGCGTGTAGCCGTCCGCCGGCGACTTCGCGACCAGATCGGTACCAATGATGGAACCCGCGCCGGGCCGGTCATCGACCACGAAGGTCTGACCTAAGGGCTCCTGCAATCGTTGCGCGAGATAACGCGCGTAAATATCGGCAGGCCCGCCGGCGCCGAACGGCACGATGACACGTACCGGTTTGGCCGGATACTGCTGGGCTGCGGCCTCGCCCAGGCACACTGAAAAGAATATTACGGACAGCGCCGTCAACGCGCGCTTTTCGACCTTCATCGCGACCCCTCCTGGCTGGAATGGTCGACAGTATCGGGCGCGCGGCCCGCATGGTCAACCGCCAAAGCAGGGACGCGAAGCAGGGACGGAGTCAGGCCGCGTGCGGCCGCTTGAACAACCATTGAAACTGCTGTTTGAAGAGCAAATCGGCGAGTGCGATCTGATCTTCGATCGCTTCGCGCGCGACCGCGCCATGGCTGGTCGTTTCGAGTTGCAGATGCGCGTCTACTTCGCCCTGCTCGGTGACGAGCCTGAGCCCGGCCTTGCGCGCGAGGTGAATCATGATCTGGTTTTCCGCGAGGCAATGCATGAACAACGTGGTATACCCGCGGGTCACCGCGCTCAGCTTCGCGCGATTGAGCAGCGCGAGTCCGTAGCCGTTGCCGCGGTGCGACGGTTGCACGCTCAATCCAAGTTCAGCGTAATGCTGTTCGTTATCGAGAGCGAGATGTGCCATTCCGACCAGCACCATGTCGCGGCCGAAGATGCCGAACACCTTGTCGTGCGTGAAATCGATGCGTTTTACATATTGCTCAAGCGCGGCATCCATCGTGTACGTGCCGAATCGCAACCGCCGGTCTTCGGCGGACAAGGTCTTCAGATGCCGGAACAATTCGGGCCGCTGGACCGCCGATAATTTCTGGGCTACTGCCATCGTTGCCATTCGCCACCCTCAACTTTCTAACGTCGCCAGTATGTTGCGATACACCAATTCAGTCGATAATTAGCTTTATATAGATCGGACAGCAATATTTTATCCAAGTTCGATGCAATAAATATTACACTTATTTATCATGTCTTTCCGTATTAACAGTTATATTTTTAGCGGCCAAAACAGGGCGCATTGCATGAATTTGGTGCAACACAGTAAACAACACCGATGTTAAGCGCGTCCGCCAAGCGTTGGTGGAGCAGCCTAACTTGCGCAAGCGTGACCGGATGATTAAGGTGTCGCGCACCCTCGCTTCAACCTTCCCGCCTTAAGGGCCCGATGACGCCGCACCAGTTCCTGGCCCAAATGCTTCGCGATCACCTGAGCCGGATGCGCCCCGACGGCGGGCCGAATCGATGAGTACCGACCGGATGCAGCAATGGCTGGCGCGCATAGTCTCCGTGCGGCCCGGCGAAGGACGCGCGCTGGGATGGTCATTCGCCTATTTTTTCTGCCTGCTCGCCGCCTATTACGTGCTGCGGCCGGTGCGCGACGAAATGGGGCTGGCGGGCGGCATCAAAAATCTGCCGGACCTTTTCGCCAAAACCTTTTACGTGATGCTTGCGGTGGTGCCGCTATACGGCGCGCTGGTCGCTCGCATGCCGCGCAAGCGCTTTATCCCGCTCGTGTACCATTTCTTCGTCGTCAATATCGTTATTTTCTGGATACTCTTGACCCGGGGTATCGAACTGCGCACGACCGCGACGGTATTCTTCGTCTGGATTAGCGTTTTCAATTTGTTCGCCGTATCCGTGTTCTGGTCCTTCATGGCGGACATCTACGATTCCGAGCAGGGCAAGCGCTTATTCGGATTCATCGCCGCCGGCGGGTCCGCCGGCGCGCTGCTAGGGCCCATTCTTGCCGCAAGCCTCGCCGAACCTCTGGGCCGTGCCAACCTGCTACCTATCGCTGCATTCTTACTGGAGTGCGCAGTGTTTTGCGCGTTGCGACTCGATACCGCCGCCACGGCATTCAAGTCGGGCCGCACCTCCGGCGAGACCGTGCAATCCGCTGCCAAGTCGCAGGGGATGATCGCAAGCTGGATAGCCGGCGTCGTCCTGATCCTGCGCTCACCCTACCTCGCCGGAATAGCGCTATGGGTTGCAATGCTTTCGCTGGCCGGAACATTTTTGTATTTCCAGCAGGCCACCATCATTTCCGCGCTCACGGACGACCCGAACAAGCGCACGGCGATCTTCGCGCGCATCGATCTCGCAGTGAGCCTGCTTACGGTCCTCGTGCAGTTCATCGCCACCGGCAAGTTGATCAAACGCTTTGGCGCCGGTCCAGCGGCGGCGTTGCTGCCGTTGGTTTTTGCCCTGGGTTTCGTCGCGCTGTGGGCAACCCCGATGTTGTGGGTGGTCATTGCGTTTCAGGCCACGCAACGGGCAGCCAACTTTGCGATTTCCAATCCGGCGCGCGAAGTATTATTCACCGTGGTCGACCGCGAGGAAAAATACAAGGCCAAGAACGTGATCGACAACGTAGTGTTTCGCGGGTCCGATGCCTTGTTCGCGCGCGTATTCTCCGAACTGCGCATAGTGGGCATTGAACCGGGATCCATTTCGCTGGCGACCGTTCCGATCGCGGGTTGCTGGCTGGCGCTGTCGCTGGTGCTCGGACGCGCGCACGAGCGGCGCGCGAGCGCAATCCCCGCTAACGAAAACGCGTCAGCCGCAAAATGCAGTTGACCACATCCGTACGCGCCGGCACTGTCGGTTTTGCGCGGCAATGCGGCGTAAAATACGCCGCTTTACGGACCCTTCCGCCCAACCGCGATTCAACGCCCGGCGCCGCAGCCGGCCCCCCGACCAGAATTTCCCGATGACCGTATCTACCACTTACACCCGCCGCGCGGCTTTGAAAACGCTCGCCGCAGGCGCCCTCCTAACCATGACCGATCCATCCACCGGCAACACCGCGACGCCACTCATCAAACGCACCATTCCGAAAACGGGCGAAACGCTACCTGTGATCGGCCTCGGCACCTATATCGTGCTCGATGTCGCGCCCGCCGCACCCGAACTTGCCGAACTCAAGGAAGTCCTGAAGACGTTCGCCGCCGGCGGCGCGAAACTCATCGACAGTTCGCCCATGTACGGACGCGCGGAGGCCGTGACCGGCGAACTCACGGCCGCGACCGGTCTGCGCGACGCCGTGTTTCTGGCGACCAAGGTGTGGACGAACGGGCGCGAGCGCGGCATCCACCAGATGCAGGAGTCGCTGCGCCTGATGCGCACGAAGCGCATCGACCTCATGCAGGTGCACAACCTGCTCGATCTCGCTACCCACACCAGGACGCTGAACGAATGGAAAGCCGCAGGCACGCTCCGTTACGTCGGAATTACGCATTACCATGCCGGCGCCTATCGCGAACTGGAAAAGCTCTTGAAAACGCGCGAATACGATTTCGTGCAGTTCAACTACTCGCTAGCCGAGCGCGAAGCCGAGCAGCGCCTGCTGGCGGTGGCCGCGGAATCGGGCACCGCGGTTATCATCAACCGGCCGTTCGCGCAGGGCGAACTTTTTGCCAGGGTCAAAGGCCGCGAACTGCCGGCGTGGTCCGCGGAGTTCGATTGCAGCAGCTGGGCGCAGTTTTTCCTCAAGTACATCGTCGCACAGCCAGCGGTCACCTGCGTGATTCCGGGCACCGGCAAGGTCCGCCATATGACGGACAACCTGATGGCGGGCGCCGGACGGGTGCCGGATGAACGCACGCGCAAACGCATGGTCGAATTAATCCAGGGTTTTTGAATCAAGGTTATTGAATGAATCGATGCCGGCCATTTCTCGTCGCTCTCCTTATCGTCACCGCTCTGCTCTCCGGCTGCACCGCCTTGCGCCTTGGCTATAAGCAGGCCGACATCATTCTCGCGTGGCGCGCGAACAGTTATTTCGACCTCGACCGTGATCAGCGCCGCGATTTCTCCGCGCGCCTGGACCGCCTGCTCGCGTGGCACCGCTATGAGCAGTTGCCGGAATACGCGGCTTTCCTCACCGCTGCGATCGACAAAGCGGAGCCCGGCCTGAAAGCCGAAGACGTTGCATGGTTTGTCGACGGATTCCGGGCGCGCTACCGCGTCATCGTGAACCGCGGCTTCGGTGACGGGGCCGAAGTTCTCGCCACCCTCGCGCCGGAACAAATCACCGCGCTGCAAAAACAGTTCGCCAAGGACAACCGCAAATTCGCCGACGAGCACGAGCTCGAAGCCGGCACCGAGAAGCGCAAGCGCGCGCGCCTGAGGAAAACGCTGGGGCAGATCGAAGACTGGGCCGGCAACCTGACGGGCGAGCAGGAAACCAAGGTGGCGAGCCTGCTCGAGGCTATCCCCCTGATCGAGCACCTGCGGCATCAGGATCGCATGCGGCGCCAGCGCGAGTTCGTCGAAATCCTCAAAACGCGGCACACGAAGGAGTTCGGGGGCCGTCTGCAGCAATGGCTGCTTGACTGGGATCGCGGGCGCTCGCCGGAGTACGACCGGCTCGCCGATGAAGTCTATGGTCAACGCCTGCATTTCTACGTCGCGGTCGATAAGCTGCTCACGCGCGAGCAGCGCCACCACGCGATAGGGCGCCTGCAAAAATTTATCGACGACTGCAAGGCGCTCTCGGTGCGCCCGGCGCCGCGCGCCGATGGCGGCGGCGCCTCAAGCCTCGCTATAATCGGGTTACTCCTGAGTCTCGCCGACCATGCCTGAATATTCAAGCGTCATACAGTCCAAGCTGCCGGCGGTCGGCACTACGATTTTCACGGTGATGTCGCGCCTCGCCCAGGAACACAATGCGATCAACCTGTCGCAGGGCTTTCCCGACTTTGACTGCGCGCCAAAATTGCTCGAGCTCGTCACCAAATATTTCAACGCCGGCCTGAACCAGTATCCGCCGTCGGCCGGCGTGATGGCATTGCGCGAGCGGGTGGTCGAAAAAGCCGCGTCGCTGTACGGCGCAACCTACGATCCCGAGCACGAAGCGACGATAGTGCCCGGCGCGACCTACGGGATTTTCACGGCCATCACCGCGTTCGTGCGCCCCGGCGACGAAGTCATCCTGTTCGAGCCCACTTACGATAGTTATGCGCCGGCGGTCGAAGTCAACGGCGGCAAGCCGGTGTATGTGCGACTGCAGTACCCCGACTACGGCATCGACTGGCAGGCGGTGCAGCAGTCAATCACGCCGAAGACGCGCATGATCGTCATCAACACGCCCAACAATCCGACGACCAGCGTTTTTTCGGCGGAAGACATGCGCGCATTTGAAAACATGCTGCGCAATACCAACATCATCGTGGTCGCCGACGAGGTTTACGAGCATTTGATCTACGACGGCCATCAACACCAGAGTGTCGCGCGCTTCCCGGGCCTCGCCGAACGCAGCTTCGTCGTCTCTTCGTTCGGCAAGACCTACAGCGTCACCGGCTGGAAGATGGGCTATGTGCTTGCCCCGCGCGAACTAATGAGCGAGTTTCGCAAGGTGCACCAGTACAACGTGTTCGTCACCAATGGCCCGCTGCAGTACGTGCTCGCGGAATACATGGCCGACCCGTCCGCCTACCTGTCGCTTGCCGCCTTTTATCAGCAAAAGCGCGATTTTTTTCTCGCCCGTCTGGCCGGCTCGCGCCTGCGCGTAATCCCGTCGCGCGGCACGTTCTTTCAGAACCTCGCGTACGACGCGGTCAGCGACGAGAAAGACACTGATCTCGCAATCAGACTGACGAAAGACAAGGGCCTCGCCGCGATTCCGTTGTCGGTGTTTTATCACGACGGGCATTGCGACAAGGTGCTGCGCTTTTGTTTCGCCAAATCGGAGCAGACGCTCGCCAAAGGCGCAGCGATCCTGCGCGCGCTCTGAACCGCGCCTGGCTATTTGAGCCAGTTGATTTCGCGCGCGGTTTTTGAACCTATCACCGTTTCAGCTAGAGTATCCGGCGTGTCGGCGCGGGTCGGCGTGAGCGGTATGCGTCCCGCCATGATTTCGGCATCGCGCTGCGGCAACAGCGGATTGGCGTTCGGCTCCGCATACCCGTCGGGAAACAGCGGCTGATTGGTCGCGGGATCGTATTTGTCGGCCGCGCCGAATGTGTGCAGCAGTTCGTGCGCGATTACGACGTGGTTGCTGCCCGTCATGTCATCGCTGGCGAACGCGTTGACCACGCCGACGAGGCCTTCGCGCAAGCCAACCGAATGCGCGAGGCGCGTAGTTGGCAGCGGCGCGAAGTATTTCACGAACATGCGCACGTGCGCCTTCGGGCCGCTGTAGCCGTCGTGGCGCCACGCCCAGAAACGCAGCTGCAAACTCCACGCTACGGCCGCCAGCGCAGACGGCTCGCGCGGGGGTGCGGGCGGCAGCGCATCGACTCGCGGCGCCAAGTACACTTCCACCGGCGAGCGCAGCGGCAGCGCGTAACGGCGCGCCTGCGCGCGCAGGTAAACCGCCAGCGGTTCGAACCCGTCACGGGACAGGCTCTGGATATAGCGGTCGGCCGCCGTGCTGCCGTCGCCGTTGATCGGATAGATGACAACCCGCAGGGATTCTTTCCAATCGGTCGTGCGCCCGCGTGCGATCCACGCGCCCTGCGCGACGACGAGCAGCACGAACAACAGCAGACCGATGCGTAGGAAGCGCGCCATATTTGATTTCGACTGGCTCTAGGCGATGGCAGGATTTAAAATCGCGCTTTTACCGCTGAACCGGGAATCCCCATGAAACAACGCATTATCACGTCATTTGCGGCCATTTTGTGCGCCGGCTGCACCGCGGGCGCTTTCGGTCAGGCCACTTCGACTGGCTCAGGACAGGCGTACCCGAGCAAGCCCATCCGCATCGTCGCGCCCTTCGCGCCCGGCGGCGGCACCGATCTGATCGCGCGCGTCGCGGCGCAGAAACTGACCGAATCGCTCGGCCAGCAGGCTGTCGTCGACAACCGGCCCGGCGCCGGCGGCGTACTGGGCGCGGAAATTGGCGCCAAATCGCCGCCCGACGGCTATACGTTCACGCTGATCGCGGGCAGCTACGCGGTGAACCCGAGCCTCTTCAAGCTCAACTTCGATCCGATCAACGACATCACGCCAGTAATCCAGTTGTCGCAGGGACCGTTCCTGGTCGTCGTGCACCCGTCGCTGCCGGTCAAGAACATCAAGGAACTGATCGCACTCGCCAAGGCCAAGCCCGGCCAGCTTACCTTTGCGTCGAGCGGCGCCGGCAGCATCACCCAGCTCGCGACCGAGCTGTTTGCCGACATGGCGGGCATCAAGATGATACACATCCCGTATAAAGGCACGGGCCCGGCGCTGACCGACACGATGGCAGGCCAGGTGCAGATGCTGTTCGGCAGCGTCGGCGTGACTGTGCCGCAATTGAGCAGCGGCCGCTTGCGTGCGATCGCGGTGACTACCGCCAAACGCATCGCTGCGGCACCCGATGTGCCGACGATCATGGAATCCGGGCTCAAAGGCTATGAAGTCATCCTGTGGCACGGCTTGATAGCGCCCAAAGCGCTGCCGAAGCCTATCCTTGACCGCGTGAACGGCGACCTGAACAAGGCGCTGCAGGCCAAGGACATGCAGGACCGGCTTGCGGCTGACGGCGTGTCCGCGGCCGGCGGCACGCCCGAGCAGTTCACGGCGCTGATCAAGAAGGACATCGAAGTCTGGCGCGCCGTCGTCAAGAAAGCGGGCGTGAAAGCCGAGTAGATTTCGCTCGCACAGCAGCAGTCATTGGCGGTTGCCCCACCCGGGCGACCGCTTTTTATTTGCGCGCGGGCGGTTCGGCGAAATGCAAGGTATGGGTGGCGAGCAGCGTCTCGGCCAAAAAGCACATCAACGCGAGCACGAAACTCGTGATGCCGGCGAGAAAGCTCCACGGCACCAGGCGCTCGCTGTGCGGCACCAGCGTTTCGCCAAGAAAAAGCGTCATGACAGTCGTACCGATCAACATGGCGCACACCACGAGCAAACCGACCGACCAGTTCACGACGCGGCCACGCAGCCGGAGGCGATTGAGTTCCCAATAAGCCGCAGCGGGATTCGGGACTGTGCCGGCAACGAGCCGGTCCTCGATGCTGCGCGCGCGGTCGATAATGCGCGACAGACGCGTCGCAAGCGCACCGATCAACGCCGCCACCGCCGACAGCATGAACACGGGCGCCACCGCCAACTGGATGCCGTGCGAAATTGCGCTGGATTCCATCTTAGCCTCGCGTCTTGTCGAGTGGCCCGCGGCGATTCCGCCTAGGGCGTTGAGCGTTAGCGTCTCGCCAGAAAGGTTCCGTGGCACTTGCGTGCGCCGCAGCGGCACGCATAAAGTTTCTTGATCGCCGGCGTGTAACGGTCTTCGATTACCAGGTTGTACTCATAGGCGAGTTCCTCGCCTGCCTTGATGTTGCGCACCGCGTGGATGTACAGGCGGTTGCCTTCCTCGACCGGCTCGCAATTCGGGTTGCAACTGTGATTGATCCAGCGCGCCGAGTTGCCGTCGCGGTACGCGTCGATGACCATATCGTTGTCGAGCAAAAACAGGAAAGTATGGTTGGTATCGTCGTCGCCGTAACGCTTGTCGGCCTCGGCCTCCGTGATGAGCCTGCCTTTGTATTCAATGATGCGCTCGCCTTTGGCGATCGCGCGCCCCGCGAAGACGCCTTTGCCGTGGATCTCCGAACCGCGCACGCTGATGATCGGACCTTTGGGTTTCGACGTCTTGTCCGGCTTGCCGGGACTGCTCTTTTTGTTGGTCTTGTTAGTCTTGCTGGTTTTGCTGGAGGTGCGGGTCTGCGCAGGCATTCGGGGAACTTCCGGTTTGAAAGGCGCGTATTTTAACCAATTGGCGCGCCGCCGGGGCGATGCGGCGCGGTTACAGACGCAATACTCGGCGACGCCCCCGACGCGCTACAGCACGCCCGACAATCCGCCGTCGACGTTGATGCAGGTTCCCGTCACATAGCTCGCGGCGTCCGACGCGAGAAACGCAATCACGTTCGCCACTTCGGCGGATTCACCCATGCGCCCGAGCGGCACGCTCTTGCCCGTTTTATTGTAATGCTCCTCGACGCTCAGGCCGCCGCGGGCGGCGCTGCGCTCCTGTTGCATCGACTTTATTTTGCCGACGGCCACCGCATTCACCAGAATATTTAACGGGGCGAGTTCCTTGGACAGACCTTTGGTCAGCGCGAGTCCGGCCGCGCGGCTCACGGTGGTCGGGAATTGCGCCGCGCCGGGTTGCTTGGCCGCCACCATGTTCAGATTGATGATGCGCCCGCCGCCCTGCTTTTTCATGTGCGGAACCGCCGCCCGCGCAGTGCGCACCTGCGCCATGACCTTGATTTCGATGTCGTGCGCGAAGTCGGTATCGGCTACCTTCTCGAACGCCGACTGCCCGGTGCCGCCCGCGTTGTTGACCACGACGTCGATGCGGCCGAACCGCTTGACCGTTTCTTCGATGAAGCGCTCCATGTCGCCCGCCTTGGCCGCGTCCGCCACGACGGTCAGCACTTCGACGCCCAGCTTGCGGCATTCGGCGGCCTTTTTTTCCATCACCTCAGCGCGCCGCGCGCAGATCGCCAACGTCGCGCCGAGTTCAGCGACGCGCGTCGCCGTCGCCCCGCCGATGCCTTCGCTACCGCCCGTGATCGCGACGACCTTGCCTTTGAGACTCAAATTCATATCAGCTCCCGTGATGAAGTTTTCGATTATTTCAGGTTGAATAACTATTCGGCGCGTATGCCGGCCGCTTTGATCAGCTTGCCGAAGCGCGCGATATCGGTGCGGATCAGCGCGGCGAATGCCTCCGGCGTTCCGCCGACGAGATCGAATCCCAGCGGAATCAGTTTCTCGCGCACGTCAGGCTGAGCGAGCGTGCGCGTGATATCCGCGTGCAGCTTGACGACCAGCTCGCGCGGCGCACCAGCCGGCAGCAAATAGCCGGTCCACGAATCGAAATCGAAGCCGGGCACGCCCGCTTCCGCGACGGTAGGCACCTGCGGCAGCGTCGCCGAGCGCTTGGGGCTGCCGATCGCGAGCACGCGCAGCCGGCCGGCCTTCATGTGCGGCACGACGTTGGACACACCGGTGAACATCATCGGCACCTGCCCGCCGAGCACGTCGCTGAATGCGGGGCCGAGCCCCTTATACGGCACATGCACGATATTGATGCCGGTATCGACGCGCAGCATTTCCATCGGCAGATGTTGTGCGCTGCCGGTGCCGCCGGATGCGTAGTTGAGCTCGCCGGGATGGGCTTTAGCGAGCGCGATCAACTCTTTGACCGATTTGACCGGCAGCGAGGGATGCACGACGAGCACGACGGGAATGGTCGCGGCCATCGTGACCGGCACGAAATCGCGCACCGGGTCATATGGCAGCTTCAGATAAAGGTGCGGGTTCACCGCGAGCGTGGAAATATTGCCGAGATAAACGGTATAGCCGTCCGCGGGAGCCTTGGCCACCGCTTCGGTCCCTATTATGCCGTTGGCGCCGATACGATTGTCGATCACGACCTGCTGCGCCCAGTTGTCGCCGAGCTTTTGGCCGAGCACGCGCGCGAGTGTATCGATCGCGCTGCCCGCCGTGAACGGCGTGATCACGCGCACCGGCTTGGCAGGATAATTCTGCGCGTGCGCCAACGCCGCAGCCATCAACAAACCAGCGCCCAGCCCGATTTTTGTCACGCCGACTACCCCTCGCAGAAAACATCCGGCGCACATCATAACGCCATCCGCGCGTCGCCGACAGTTCCGGCGCGGGAGGCGCTATCATGGCGGCCATGATTATTGCGATTCCCGACGATTACCAGCAGCTCGTCAACACGCTCGACTGCTACGCGCAACTAAACGGGCATGAGGTCCGTGTGTTCCCCGGTCCGGCGCGCGATGCCGACGAGATTGCGCGCCAGCTGAACGAGGCCGAAGCGGTCGTGCTGATACGCGAGCGCACGCACCTCACGCGCGACTTGATCGAGCGCCTGCCGCGCCTGCGGCACATCGCGCAAACCGGCCGCAGCACGCATCACATCGACGTCGCGGCCTGCACCGAACGCGGCATTACGGTGAGCGCAGGCTCCCACGCGTCCGCGCATACGATCGCGGAATACACATGGGCGCTGATCCTCGCGTCGCGGCGCGATATCGCCGGCCAGGCGCAAACCATGCGGCGCGGCGAATGGCTCAACCGGCTGGGCCTGGGCCTGCACGGCAAGACGCTCGGCATTCACGGCTTCGGCAAAATCGGCAGCCTCGTCGGCCAGATCGGCAAAAGCTTCGGCATGCGGGTCGTCACCTGGGGCGGTGATGAATCGCGCCGGCGCGCGCTTGACGCAGGCTGCGAGTTTGCGGCAAGCAAGCAGGAACTCTACGCGCAGTCCGACGTGCTGAGCCTCAACCTGCGGCTGTCGGAGCGCACGCGCCATACAATCACCGCCGCGGATCTCGACGCGATGCAGCCTTGCGCGCTGCTCGTGAACACCGCGCGCGCCGAGATCATCGCGCCCGGCGCGCTGGAAGCCGCGCTCCAGCGCGGACGCCCGGGATACGCCGCAGTCGACGTCTACGAGAACGAGCCCGTGCTCGGCGGCAATCATCCGCTGCTCAAGATGGACAACGTACTGTGCACCCCGCACGGCGCGTGGATCGAGAAGGAAATGTTCGAAGCCTATTTTGGCGAAGCCTTCGCCAATCTCGTCAAGTTCGCGCAGGGCGCGCCGGCCAACCTGGTCAATCCGGCTGCCGCGCAGCGCTGAACGCACGCTGCACAAGCGCGGCCGGAGCAGATAAAATCGGCGCCTACCGATTAAAGTTTCAGGACCGCCGCATGCAAAAATTATTCGATGAAGAAACCCACGTAGCATTGCAACAGTTGATGGACGAGACTATTGAAGCGCTGCAGCTGGCGAAGGTCAGCCCCGACGTCGACGATCTCGGCGCGACTATTGCTGTCGCGCTGCTCAAATTGGGCCTCGCCACCAGCTTCGCCGACCAGAAATATCCGGGCTTCGCTAAGGATGTCGAGGAAAAACGCCAGCGCGTGCTGAGCGCGCTGATGCCGCGGCACTGATGTGCGGGGAGAGGTGTGAGGCGAGAGGAGTGAGGAGGATCAAACCATGAGACCTGCTGCCGCCTGCAACGCGATCGCCGCCTGGTCGCTGATCATTTTGACAGCGGCTGCGTCCGCACAAACCTTTCCAACCAAGCCCGTGCGTATCGTCGCGCCGTTCGCGGCCGGCAGCACGATCGACATCCTCGGCCGCCTGATCTCGCCCAGGCTTACCGAAGCGCTCGGCCAGCCCGTCATTGTCGAAGACCGCCCCGGCGCTGGCGGTATGATCGGCCTCGATTTCGTCGCCAAAGCACCGCCGGACGGCCATACGCTGGGGATCGGCGCACTCGGTCCGCTCGCAATGAACCCGGCTTTGTACCCGAAGACCCCGTTCGATCCCGTGCAGGATTTCGCCGCGGTGAGCCTGCTCGCGACCGGCCCCGTCGTCATCGTCGTGCATCCTTCGATTCCGGCGCGCACGCTCAAAGAGTTGGTCGAACTCGCGAAAAAACGACCCGGCCAGCTAAATTTCGGCTCGCCCGGCGTGGGCAGCAGCCCGCATCTGACCGGCGAACTATTCAAACTGATTACCAAAACCGACATCGTGCACGTCCCATACAAGGGCAATGCGGAGGCCATCACCGATTTGATCGGCGGCCAGCTGAGCGTGGTTTTTACCGGCGTGCCGCCCGTGGTGCCGCTCGCCAAAGCGGGCAAGGTGCGCCTGCTCGCGACTACCGGCAAGCAGCGGCTGGCAAGCCTGCCCGAGGTGCCGACCATCCGCGAGGCCGGCGTCGATGGCGCCGATGTCCTTATCTGGTACGGCGTGGTCGCGCCGGCAGCGACACCCCGGGACACCGTGGCGCGGCTCAACCGCGAGATCGTAAAAATCATGGGGTTGCCCGACGTGCGCGAAAAATTCGCGCAGCAAGGCGTGGACCCCGCGGCGAGCACGCCGGAGGAATTCGCGCAATTGATTCGCGACGAGGTGGCGCGCTGGGGCAAGGTCATCCGCGGTGCCGGGATCAAACTCGATTGATGCTAGGATTGTAGATCGAGGATCAAGACCTCAAGACGGAATCCTCTCACCTCTCACCTTTCACCTGTCTCCTCTCTCGCCTCTATGAAACTCCCCGTTTATCTCGACAATTCCGCGACCACGCCGGTCGATCCGCGCGTGGTGGCCAAAATGCTGCCGTGGCTCACGGACCAGTTCGGCAACCCCGCGAGCAGCTCGCACGCATTCGGCCACGCCGCGCGAATGGCGGTCGAGGCCGCCCGCGACCAGGTCGCCGCGCTGCTTAATGCGGACCCGCGTGAAATCGTCTGGACGTCCGGCGCGACCGAATCCGACAATCTCGCGATCAAGGGCGCCGCGCTAGCGTGCCGCGACAAGGGCCGGCATCTGATCACGCTCGAAACCGAGCACA
>JBKJMN010000335.1:0-4773 GCA_046596405.1 Burkholderiales bacterium | reverse complement strand
CACGAACATGCCGAGGTACGGCCACTGCAGGATGAACCAGTCGACGTAGGAGATGCGCAGTCCCAGTTCGGACTCGAACAGTCCGACCAGCACCAGGTTGGGCAAGTGAGCGGTCATGATGCACATGCCACTGATCATGGAGCCGTAAACCAGGCTCTGTATCACGATGGCCTTCTTGCCGTTGCGCTCCTCGGGCGTGTCCCCAAAGAACTTGGTGATGCCGTTGACAACGGGCAACAGGGTCGCCGCGCGCGCATTCGCCGCCGGTATGATCAGCGACAGCACCAGATTGACGATGAACATGGCCCAGATCACACCATTGACGGTCTGCACTTTCATCTTATTGAGCATCGAAAGCGCGATGCGACGGTCGAGGCCTGCGGCCTGCATGATCGCCGCAAATATAAATGCCGCGAGGCACAGGAACACAACCGGCGTGGTAAAACCGCTGGCGGCACGAGGAAACTGCTGCACGCCGCCGGACAGCGACAGCAGCATCGGAATCAGCAGGCCAGAAATGCCCACTGGTATCGCTTCGAAAATCCACATCGTGCAGGCCCAGACCATCACCGCCAGCACGGCTTTGCCCTGCGCGCTGAGTCCGGCAGGCGTGGGCAGCACCCACAGAATCAGCGCGAACGCGAGCCAGGCGAGCGCGAATCCGATGAGCGTTTTCGCCGGGATATGCCCCGACTCGACGATGTTGTTGCGCCAGCGCGCGACGAAGCCGCTCGCGTTCGACTCCGCTACGGTGTCCCGCGTGCCGTTGCTCATGATCGCCCTTTATTGAAAAGCAGCCGCGGTCAGGCTGACGAGCAGCACGCCGATCACCTTGTCGCCGTCCTTGATCGGGGCGGAGATCTGGACCGTGGGTATCTGGGTGCTCGGGTCGGGCTGGACCTGCGCTTGTTGCCATACTTTGTCCTGCTCGAACGAGGTATCGAAGTTGGGGCGCCCCTTGGCTATGTAGATCGCGGGCATCGACGTAAATCCGATACGCTGGCTCTTGTCCCCGCTAACGACTACTTTATTGATTCCCTTCGGGTCTTCATTCATCCAGCGGGTGACAAGCTGGCCGACCGGGTTCTTCACGAAGCTTTCGACGAGCGGGTCCTGCTCTTTGAGTTCCCGCCATTTTGCGTTGGCCATGCCCGGAGTCGGTCCCTTGGCATTGCCCTCCTTCACGCCTTTTGCGAGTTCGGGATTAGCCGCCCATTGCTCGATCTTCTTCTTATAGGTGTCGATCTTGAGCTGCATTTTTGCAGTGACGTCCTGCTGGGCTGCGGCTTGCCCGCTCAGAAGCATGGCGCACGCTGCCAATGCCAGCATGCGGCCGCAATACGCGTAACGGCGCAACAGACGTTTCATTTTATCCTCCAAGGGGTCGTTCACCAGAAATGGCTCGGGCGCAATCGCTTCCGTTATCTGGCGGGCTGAGCTTTTGCGCCGTGTCCGGAAAGACGTTAGCATTGCTCGCAATCGGGAGTCTGTCAGCCAGCCGACATGGGGTGGGATGAGCGCCAAAATCACATCGATTCCGGCCACAGGGCAGCCTGCGGTGCAGCCGGAAGGGGAGGCGGCGGCCTCGACGCTGGTCGCGCCGTCCAATTTTCTCGCCCAACTCGACACCGATGCGGCGGCGGGCCTGCTCGCGATTGCCACGGTGCAACATTACGGCCGCAACGATTTCGTGTTTCGTGCGGGCGGGCCGGGCAGCAACGTTTATTTTTTGCGCAGCGGCAAGATCAAAATCCACCAGTTGTCGCCGCTCGGGCGCGAAGTCATCCTGTGGTTCTGTTTTCCCGGCGAGATATTCGGGCTCGCCGAGGTCGCGCAGGGCGGCGGCCGCGTGGTCAACGCGCAGGCGTGCGAAGCCTCCGAAGTGCTCGCAGTCCCGGAAGAAAAATTCCGCGACTTTCTCGACCGAAATCCGCGCCTTGCCATGTTGAGTATGCAGGTGCTGTCGTCGCGCCTGCGCGTGCTCGGCGAAATGTTCGTGAATCTGGTGGCGGACGACGTCGGCACGCGCGTCGCCAAGCTCATTCTGCGGCTGAGCGCGCGTTATGGCACGCGCGTCGGCAAGGAAGTGTTTCTCAACATACCGCTCACGCACCAGGAGATCGCCGACATGGTCGGCACTTCGCGGCAGACCGTGACGACGACCTTGAGCGCGTTGAAGCGCCAAGGCGTGCTGAGCATAGACAATCGCCGCATCCACATCGAGAGCGAAGAACTGCTGAGCGAACTGACGCAGCGCGGCTAGGCTCGCGTGCGTGCATGGACTGCGTGCTCCCGCCAAGTTATCATCGCTGCGCCAAAACAGCGGGGAGAATGCAATTGCAGCTTAGAGTGCCTAACATGATGAAACACGTGTGCGTTGCAGCCAGAATTGGTGAGGGCAAGACGAGCAACGCGGCCATCGCCGATTCTGGCTGCAACCCTTCGGGCTGGCACGAGATTTGGCCCATGGCGTTGTCGAAAAGCCCCTTGCTTAGAATGACTAAGCCGCGGGCCTTTCTTCTAGCCCTGAGCCAAAATCGTGACAGCGCATCGCGCGTTTCATCATGTTAGGCACTCTTAAGGAACTCGGTATTGCAGTCGTAGGATCCGGTCGCATCGGCACGCTACGCGCGCGGCTTGCGGCCAAGCATCCGTCGGTCGGTTTTCTCGCGATTTCGGACCAGGATCCGGCGCGCGCGAAAGCATTGGCGGAGCAGACCGGCGCCGATTTTCATTCGGGCAGCAACGACGAAGTGATCTCGCGGCCCGAAGTCACCGCGGTGTTTGTATCGACCCCCGAAGGCGAGCACGCAGCGCCCGTCAAGAAAGCGCTCGAGCTCGGCAAGCCGGTGCTGGTCGAAAAACCGCTCGCGCTGACGCTCGCTGACGCGGACGACATATTGGAGACTTGGCGAAAAACCGGCGGCGATCTGCGCATCGGTTACAGCCGGCGCTTCAAGGAATGTTTTTTGCGCGCGAAGGAGCAGATGATCCATAAGCGCCTGGGACGGGTCGTCGGCGGTACGGCGCGCGTTTATAACTCGCGCGCCCAGGCGTTTTCGATCTTGAAGCGCTCGGCGCACGCGACCCCGGTGCTGGACGTGCTCACCTATTACGTCGACCTCATGTGCTGGTTCCTCGAAGGCAATCCGCCCGTCGAAGTGGTCGCGCGCGGGCAGATGGGCGTGTTTAAAGAGGCGGGCTACAACGCGCACGACGTGACCTGGGGCATCGTCACGCTGCGTGACGGCGCGGTGATCAATCTCGGCGTGAGCTACGCGCTGCCCACGCGCTACCCGACGCTCGGACAATCGGACCGCGTCGAGCTGCTGGGCGCCGAAGGCACCATGATCATCGACGACGACCACATGGACCACCTGTTGTTTTCGGAACGCGGAATTCCGCATGCGTACGTGCCCGATCACAGCGTGGAGATGGCTTTTCTCGGCAGCAATACCGCCGGGGACTGGGCGTGCGGCGACTTCTGGGGCCCGCTCGGCAATGAAACGCGCTCATGGCTCGATCACCTGGTCACCGGCGCGCCGACCGTGCACACGACGCCGGAGCAGGCGCGCATCACGCTCGAAACCACGATTGCGATCGAGCGCGCGGCGACGACCGGGCAGACTATCCGGCTGCCGCTTGAGACCTAGGATTGAGGATCGAGGAGTGAGGATTGAGGTGGCGACAACCGCGCGGATTTTTTCGGCCGCGTTTCTTATCGCAAGCGGCGCCATCGCACAGGAATATCCTACCCACCCGATACGGCTGATTTCGCCGAATCCCGCGGGCGGCGCGAATGACACGATCGCGCGCATCGTTGTGAACAAGTTGACCGAAGTGCTCGGCGTGCAGGTCGTAATCGACAACCGCGGCGGTGGTGGCGGCGTCATCGGCGGCGAAATCGCGGCGCACGCGACACCCGACGGCTATACGCTGCTTGCAGGCTCGGTATCGACGCATTCGTTCGCACCGCTCATACATCCGAAGCTCGGCTACGATCCGGTGCGCGATTTTGCGCCAATCTCGCTGTTTGCCATCGCCCAGAACCTGCTCGTCGTAAACCCGGCGGTGGCGGCCGCGAACGTGCGCGAGCTGATCGCGCTCGCTAAATCACGGCCTGGCGCGCTCAATTACGCATCCGGCGGCACCGGCTCGACCAGTCATTTCGCCGTCGCGCTGTTTGTCAGCGTCGCGGACATCATGAAACAGAACGTGCACGTTCCGTACAAAGGCGGGGCGCCGGCGATTACTGCGACCATCGCCGGCGAGACGCAGTTTTATTTCGGGCCGATGGCGGGCGGCAGCGTGCCGCACGTCAAAGCCGGACGGCTGAAAGCGCTCGCGGTCGGCGGCGCGAAACGCTCACCCGTCCTGCCCGACGTGCCGACGGTCGCGGAGTCGGGCCTGCCCGCCTACAAAGCCGCCGGCTGGTTCGGTCTATTCGCGCCGGCCAACACGCCGCGCACTGTCATCACACGCCTGAATCAGGCGGTGGCAAAAGCGATGAGCGCGCCGGACGTCGTCCAGAAGTTCGTCGATCTCGCCGTCGATCCGGTCAGCAATTCGCCGGCGGAGTTCGGCCGGTTCGTGGCGGAGCAGCTCGAGTTTCACCGCACGCTCGTGAACAAGCTGGGCATCAAATTCGATTGACCGGAGTTGCGCCAGCCACGGAGGCACGCCATGCGATTTCATCTGTTGGTTTTCATGCTGCCGTTTGCCGCGACGCTCGCCCATGCGCAGGCGCCCGACGACGCGCTGCAGCGCGGGCAG
>JBKJMN010000261.1:0-8475 GCA_046596405.1 Burkholderiales bacterium | reverse complement strand
GCCGCCCCATAGCGTGTCGAGCACCTGGGCGACTTCGGCGGCGCTGGCATCGCCGACCGCCAACGGCACCAGCGAAAATTCGCCGAGCGCCTGCTGCAGGAACGGCAGCTGCACTTCCAGCGAGTGCTCGAGCGCGTGCGCCGCGGCGCTGACGGTTACCTGCGGCAGTTTTTTCAGCGCGGCCACCGCATGCGCATCGACCGGAATATTGCCAAGTGGCGTCGCGAGCGCGCCGGCGTCGGGCAGCGCCAGACCGTGCACCGGTACGCGATGCACCGGACCCAGCAGCACGACGCGCTTTATGATGCCGCGCGCCAGCGCCAGCCGCGCATAGACCGACGCGGCAACCGGCCCCGAATAGACGTAGCCGGCGTGGGGCGCGATGATCGCCTTCGGTACAGGTTGGCCGCGCGCGTTATTCGCGGCTCCCGCGAGCAGTTCCGCCACGGCGCCGGCGAGTTCGCCGGCCGCGGCCGGATAAAAGCTTCCCGCCACCGCGGGAGGGCGTACGCTGCTCATAGTCTCGCTCGCTTCGAATCCCGATAATTATAGCCTCGTGCGCGCGGGTGTCTGAGTTACTCGTTTGCGCGAGGTGCACGCCGGAGCGCGGCAGGAAGCGGCGACAGCCGTGCTGCTACAATCTCCGGCTTACGCGATGCCGGTTCTTTCATGTCCAGATTATTTGCCTTGATTCCAGCGGCCGGCACCGGTTCCCGCATGGGAGCGATGCGGCCCAAACAATACCTGCCGCTCGCGGGCAAGCCCGTGCTTTATCATGCGCTGCGCAACCTGTGCCGGCATACCGCGATCGCCCGCGTGATCGTCGTGCTCGCGCCCGGCGACACGTTTTTCGCGCAGCACGACTGGAGCGAATTCGGGCCGCGCCTGACCCCGCTTTATTGCGGCGGCGACGCGCGCGCGGAAACGGTGTTCAACGGGCTGCTCACCGCGCGCGACGAAATCGGCGCGGACGATTGGGTGCTGGTCCACGACGCGGTGCGGCCCTGCCTCGCGCTCGAGGTTCTCGAACGCCTGATCGAAACGGTGCGCAATGAACCGACCGGCGGCTTGCTCGCGTTGCCCGTCGTCGATACATTGAAGCGCGGCGATGCCGGCGATTACGTCGTCAGGACCGAGCCGCGCGCGAACCTGTGGCGCGCGCAAACGCCGCAAATGTTCCGTTACCGGCTGCTGCTCGAATCGCTGCGCGCAATTCCGCCCGCTGACGCGACCGACGAAGCGAGCGCGATCGAGCGCCTGGGCCTGCAGCCGAAGCTCGTGATGGGCGACAGCCGCAACCTGAAGATCACGTACCCGCAGGACATGGCACTCGCCGAAACCCTTTTGCGCAGCATGGAGCGATGATGAGAATCGGGCAGGGCTTTGATGCGCACGCGCTAAAGGCCGGGCGCAAGCTGGTGATCGGCGGCGTCACGATACCGCACGCGCGTGGACTCGACGGCCATTCCGACGCCGACGTGCTGCTGCATGCAGTGTGCGATGCACTGATCGGCGCCGCGGCGCTCGGCGATATCGGCACGCATTTTCCCGACAGCGATCCCCGTTACCAGGGCGTCGACAGCCGCGTATTGCTGCGCGCGACGGCGGCGTTGCTGGCGAAAAACGGCTGGCGCGTCGCGAACGTCGATTCGACGATCATCGCGCAGGAGCCGCGCATGGCGCCGCATATTCCGGGCATGGTCGCGAACATCGCCGCCGACCTCGGCATTCCGGTGCTCGATGTGAACGTGAAGGCGAAGACGACCGAAAAGCTCGGCTTCACGGGCCGCGCCGAGGGCATCGCGGCCGAAGCCGTGGCGCTGATCGTGCCGCTGGCAGCGCGGACCTGAACGCCCGACGCTGGCTACCGCGCGCGCGATGCCGCGTTTATTCTTTGCGTTGTGGCCGGGCCACGCCGTGCGCGACCAGCTCTATCGCGCCGCGCAGGACTTCCGGCATGCCGGCGGCGGCCGCCTCATGCGGCGCGTCAATCTGCACCAGACGCTCGTGTTCGTCGGCGCCGTCAGCGCGGAGCACGTTGCGGACATCGTCGCTGCAGCGGCCGCCGTTCAGGCGGCGGCCTTCGAGCTTGCATTCGGCACCACCGGATATTGGCGTCATAATCGCATCGTGTGGGCAGCGCCGGTCGCCACGCCATCACCGCTCAGGGAACTCGTGAGCGCGCTCGAAGCTGGGCTCACGCGCGCCGGGATTGAGTACGATGACCGGCCCTACAGCGCGCATGTGACGCTGCTGCGCGACGCGCGTGAGCCGGCATCACTGCCGGTGCTCGAATTTGAATGGCCGGTGCGCGACTTTGTGCTGCTCGAGTCCGCAAAGGATAACGGCGGCGTGGTTTACAAAGTCGCCGGGCGCTGGCCGCTCGCTGCCTAGCGTGAACGGCGCTATTTTGTGGCGGGCGCTGTACTCGCCGGCGGCTTGCGCACCGCCGCGGGCCTGGCCGGCGCGGTCGGTTCGGCCAGCTGCTCGACGAGCTGGATCGCGGCGGCGACGAAACTTTGCTGGGGACTATCGCGGCAGTACTTGTCGAAATACTGCGCGAACTCCTCGCCGCTCGGAAATGCGCCGACCTTGACCTGGCGCGACGGTGTCGCGTAGTTGTAGCCGGACGCAAAACCGCGCGCCCAGATTTCGTATTGCTGGCGCACCAGCTTATTGCCCGCTGATTTCGCCCATGCCGTGCAGGTCGCATTCTCGGCCGAGAAGATGATGTTGATCGGCGCTTCGCGCTCGGCCGCGAAGGCCGGCGCCGCGACGAGCGCTATCGCGGCAAAAAGGGGAATGGCTTTCAAGCAGGTCTCCAGAACGGTCGATTTACCTGACGGTCATGCTAGCAGTTTTCGCCGTCAACCTTATAATGAGCGCCAGTTGCGTCCGCCATCAGGGGAGAGAATGGATCGCTACATCGAGATTTTCCGCCGCAGCGCCGGCGATCAGAGCAATACCGGAGATTATCTGTTGCTCTCCCAATGGGGCGATACCGAGTGGCGAAAACTCCTGGCCGCGACCACTTCGCGTCCGTATAAGGCGAGCGAAGTCGTGATCCAGCGCGGCGTCAACGACCGCGCGCTGTATTTTGTCGCCACCGGCGCGCTCGAAGTCGGCGTCACTTACGTCGACGGCATCAGCATCAGTCCGCTCGCCAAGATCGGCGCCGGCAGCGTGATCGGCGAGCAATCCTTTTTCGACGGTGAGCCGCGATCCGCGAACGTGTGGGCGGTAACCGATGGCGAACTGCTGTGCGTGACGCAGGAGCGCTTTCACAAGTTGGCGCGCCGCGAGCCGACGCTGACCCGCGACCTCTTGTTCGCGCTCGGCCGCATTCTTTCGCTGCGCCTGCGCAATACGTCGATGCGCGTGCGGCGGTAACCGCGGGCTGGCGCTGCGCGCGCCGGGACCGTGCATTCCGCGTCAGCGGGCGGGCGCCGCAAACTCCACGCGCGCTTCGAGCCCGCCGCCGTCACGCGCGAGCAGATGCACGGTGCCGCCGTGCATTTTCGCGATGCGGTCGACAATCGCGAGTCCCAGTCCGGAGCCCGGTGTGCTGCGCGCCTCATTGAGGCGGGTGAACGGCTGGAGCATGCGTGCAGCGTCGGCCGCTGGAATGCCCGGACCGCGGTCGAGCACGGAGAGGCGTACACCACCCGAGCCGGACGCGGTCTCGACCTCGACCTCGCTCTCATCGCCGCCATGGCGCAGCGAATTGTCGATCAGATTGGTGAGCAGGCGCTGCATCGCGAGCGGCTGCAGCTTGAGCATAGGCACGGTGCCGGTGCTCGCGAGCACGCGTTTGCCCTGGCGCGCGTAGCGGCCGACGACGGCTTGCACGAGCTCGTTCAAATCCATCTCGGCGATGCTGCCTGGCTCGCCGGGCCCGCGCGCGAAGTCGAGAAACTGGTTGATGACCGCGTCGATATCTTCAACGTCCTGCACCATACCTTCACGCAGGCCCGCGTCGGTTTTAGCGTCGAGCATCTCGACGCCGAGCCGGATGCGCGCCAGCGGCGTGCGCAAATCGTGCGAGACACCGGCGAGCAGCAAGGCGCGGTCGGCATCAGCGCGCTGCAAGTCGGTCGTCATCTGGTTGAATGCGCGCGACAGCGTGCGCACCTCGGCAGGGCCGGTTTCGACCACCGGCGGCGGCACGTCGCCGCGGCCGATTGCGGCTGCCGCGCGGGTAAGCTCACCCAGCGGCCGGTTGATACGCGCAACGATCGCAAAAGCGCCGGCGACCGATAAGAGCAGGATCAGCACGCCCCAGCCGATCCAGCGCAGTTGTTCAGTGCGCTCGACGCGCTCGCGCGGCAGGCGCACCCAGTATTCGAGGTCGTCGATCTTGAAATTGACCCACACGCCTTGCTGGCTGTCGCGCGTGCCCAGCAGCTGGGTGTCCTTGCCGAGCCGGCGTTGCAGTTCGAGCGTGATCAGCCGTGTGATCGGCCGGTCGGGCAGCGCTTCAACCGGCTCGTTCGGCGCGTCGGCGTAGACCTGGATGCCTTCCTGCTGCGCCAGGTCGCGCAAAAGGTCAAGGCGTTTCGCCGGATCGGAGGTTATCAGCGCCGAACGCGTGAGATTGACGACACTTGCGATCTGCTGCGCGATCTGCACTGCGCGCGGCTCGCGCTCGGCCGCGCGGAAAATTTCGAGTGATGCAAAATGTCCGGCGACCATCAATACCGCGAGCAGCAATACCGTGCGCCACAGCAGGCTGCGGGGAAGGACGGTCATACGGCGTGAGGCGTGAGGCGCGAGGCGTGAGGCGGGAGGCGTGAAGCGTGAGGCGCAAAGCGAGAGGCATGAAACGGGAAGGCGGTATCGAGTGAATGGATAGATCTCACGACGCGAGTTGCCGCGAGGAGCTGATGCTTTTCCTCCTCACTCCTCACGCCTCACGCCTCACGCATTCTTGCCGTCGGGTATGAAGACGTAGCCAAAACCCCATACCGTCTGAATGAATGTGGGTTTCGCCGGGTCGCTCTCGATCAGTTTGCGCAGGCGCGATATCTGCACGTCGATCGAGCGGTCGAACGCGCCGAATTCGCGGCCGCGCGCGAGTTCCATCAGTTTGTCGCGCGACAGCGGCGTGCGCGGATGCTGCACCAGCACTTTCAGGAGCGCGAATTCGCCGGTCGTCAGCGGCAGCGATTCGCCGCTGCGCGTCAGGCTGCGCGTGCCGAGATTGAAGCTGAAGACGCCGAATTCCACCGTCTGCTGCTCGGTCGTCGGGGCGCCCGGCGGCTGGGCTGCCGGCGCGCGCCGCAATACGGCCTGAATGCGCGCGACGAGTTCGCGCGGATTGAACGGTTTGGGCAGATAGTCGTCGGCGCCGACTTCGAGCCCGACGATACGATCGACGTCGTCGCCCTTGGCGGTCAGCATGATGATAGGCATCTTGTCGCCGAGGCCGCGCAGCCGCCGGCAGATCGACAAGCCGTCTTCGCCCGGCATCATGAGGTCGAGCACCATCAAATCATAGCGTTCGCGCGCGAGCCAGCGGTTCATATCGTTGCCGTCGCTGACGGCGCGCACGCTGTAGCCCTGCTCGGACAAATAGCGGTTAAGGAGTTCGCGCAGGCGGGCGTCGTCGTCAACGACGATAATGCGGGTTTTCGGATCGGTCATAGGCCCCCTCTCAGGCGTACCATGCTAGCGGTTTGGCGCGGCCAATTCCAGCGCGGCCGCGGGCCATGGGCGCCCGGCCCGCAGGCTGACACAGTTTGTTACAAAAAACCCCTGGCCATTAACAGCACGCTTACATGGGCGGAGTAGCATGACGTCCATTGAGAGTGAAACCGGGCTTGACGCATGACGGGCGCATGGCGACCGATTATCGCGGCAAACCGCGCAGCCAACAAGGAGCACCGACATGGAATTCGCACTGTATGCAGGGTTGACGGCGTGGGGGCTATTTGCCCTCTTCGCGTCGTGCGCGGCAGTCGCGCGTGTTCCGGTCGTGCGCGGACCGATTTATGATGACGCCCGCGCTGGCGTGCGGCGCTCGTAAATGCGCGTCTGCATGGAGTCACACTTATGAAAATTCTGATCAGCGCAGTCCTGGCCGCGCTCGTGCTCGCGGCGCAGCCGGCAGCCGCGCAGTGGCGCAGCCACGGTGGCCGGCACGCCGAGAGCGGCCGCCATTTCGACGTGCAGTCCCAGCAGCGTGGTTACGAGCGCTCGCAGCCGCGTGATATCCGCCAGCCGGAGCGGCGCGAATTTCGTCAGCCCGAGCGCGACTACCGTCAGCCTGAGCGCGACTACCGCCAGCCCGAGCGGCAGATGGATAGACGCCCCGATGGCCGGCTGACCGACGACGAGCGGCGCAATTTACGCCGCGATCTCGACCGTGCCAACCGCGAAATCTACAAGGGCCGCTAAGCCGCCTTCCGGCCAATCGCCGCCAACTTCAAATGCAGCCATGGAGCACACACCGATGAAAACCCGCTGGTTGGCGCCGTTAGCAGCGTTGCTGTTGGGCCTTAGCTGCGCCGCGCCGGTTTACGCGCAGGGCCTGCCCGGCGCTGCGGTGCGCGCGGAAGCCAAGTCCGGTGACCGCGAAGCGATGCGCAGCCAAATGCACGAGCGCTGCAAGGACAATCCGCAGCAATGCGACGAGATGAAGGCGAAGCTGAAGCAGCGCCGCGAGCAATGCAAGGCGGATCCGCAGAAATGCCGCGCCGAAATGCAAGCCAGCCGGGATGAGCGCTGCAAGGCCAATCCGCAGCGTTGCGAAGAAATGAAAGCCAAAATGCAGGAGCGCCGCGAGCGCTGCCAGGCGGACCCGCAAAAATGCCGTGACGAGCGCAAGGCGCGCTTCGAGGAGCGCTGCAAGCAGAATCCGCAGCGCTGCGAGGAAATGAAAGCGCGCATGATCGAACGGCATGAGCAATGCAAGGCCGACCCGGCCAAGTGCGCGCCCGCCAGAGCGCAGCGGCCCGACGGCAGGTAAGCGCGGATCGACGCCATGGAACGCTTTCTCTACTGGGCGCTCTTCGTCACCGGCCTCGTGCTCGCCGCCTGGCTGCCCGCGCAAAGCGCTTATCCCGAGCTGGGCCGGCAGGTCGCCCACCTGCTGATGCGCTCGGCGTCCTAGCCGCCACATGAGCCGCCCGCAAATTCGGACCGGGGTGATGCGCTATTTTCACGTGGCAATTGTGGTCGCGCTGGTTAGTGCGCCGGGCTTAGCGCGCGCGGCTGCGGCTATGGGTTTCGACGAGGCGCGGCACCTGCTGAACCGCACGAGCTTCGCCGCCAACGTCGATGATATCGACGTCTTCGCCAGGCTGACCCGCGCCCAGGCGGTCGATCAGTTGCTCGCGTGGACTGCCAGCACCAGGGTCGGGACGCCCGCCCCGGCGTGGGTCGGTGAATTCCAGTCGCCGCGGCGGTTGCGCGAGATGAGCGAAGAGCAGCGCAAGCTCGCTCAGCGCGAACAGGTCGAGAAAGGCGCCGAGCTGCGCGCGTGGTGGATGACTGAAATGCTGACCACACCTTCGCCGCTGACCGAGAAAATGGTGCTGTTCTGGCACAACCATTTTGTGTCGAGCCTGCAGAAAGTGCGCTCCCCCGTTCTCATGTATCGCCAGCACCTCGTACTGCGCAAGCACGCGCTCGGTTATTTCGGCGACCTTCTGCACGACGTGTCGAAAGACGCCGCGATGGTGATTTATCTCGACAACGCGTCCAACCGCAAAGCCCAGCCCAACGAGAACTTCGCGCGCGAGGTGATGGAGCTCTTCACGCTCGGCGAGGGCAATTACGGCGAGTCGGATATCAAGGAGGCGGCGCGCGCGTTCACCGGCTGGAGCATCGATCCGGAGTCCGGCGAATTCGTCGCGCGCCCGTTGATCCACGATGACGGAATCAAAACCGTGCTCGGCCGCAGCGGCAATTTCGACGGCGACGCCGTGCTCGACATCCTGCTCGCGCAACCGCCGACCGCCGAGTTCATCGTCGCCAAGCTGTGGCGCGAATTCGTGTCGCCCGCGCCGGAACCGGCCGAGGTCAAGCGCATCGCGCGCATGTTCCGTGACAATCGCTACAACATCAAAGTCGCGCTGCGTGCGCTGCTGACATCCGAAGCATTCTATGCGCCGCAGAATCGCGCGGCGCTGATCAAGTCGCCGGTCGATCTGATCGTCGGCACCCTGCGCCAGTTCCGCTTCGAAACCGGTGAGGTGACGCCGCTCGTGCTCGCGTCGCGCCAGCTAGGACAGGATCTTTTTGCGCCGCCTAACGTGAAGGGCTGGCTCGGCGGCGACGCATGGATCAACAGTGCCACGCTGTTGCAGCGCAAGCAATTGCTCGAGCGGCTGTTTCGCGCGCAGGAGCCGCGCGCGCTGACGATGGGCCCGGCGGCGGAGGGCCAGAACGATGCCGCCAAAGCGCGCGAGCGCGGCGCGCGCGCGATGATGGCCATCCGTTTCGACGAGGACAAATGGCGCACGCAGTTCCGCG
>JBKJMN010000171.1:0-7930 GCA_046596405.1 Burkholderiales bacterium | reverse complement strand
GTCAACGCGAACACACTCAGTCTGTCCGGAATCGCCCTGGCCGTCGGGGCCGCTCTGGATGGCGTGGTCGTGCTGCTGGAAGCCGGCCATAAACAGATCGAGGCGTTCGAGTCCAAGTACGGACGCCAGTCCACAGTTGCCGAGCGTTGGAGCCTCATCACCGACGCTTGCGTCGAGGTTGGCCCGGCGCTGTTCTTCTCGTTGCTGGTCATTACGCTTTCCTTCCTGCCGGTGTTTGCGCTCGAGGCGCAGGAAGGTCGCCTTTTCTCGCCGCTGGCGTTCACGAAGACCTACACGATGGCCGCGGCCGCGGCACTCTCGGTCACGCTGGTTGCAGTGCTGATGGGCTACCTCGTGCGCGGCCGCATTCCCCGTGAAACCGCGAACCCTCTGAATCGCCTGCTGATGGCGGTCTATCGGCCCGCACTGGAAGCGGTGCTCCGGTTTCCGAAAGCGACGCTGGTCGCGGCAGCACTGGTGCTGGCCGTGACTGCGGTTCCCGTCATGCGGCTGGGCGGAGAGTTCATGCCGGCGCTCGATGAGGGCGACCTTATGTACATGCCGTCGGCACTGCCGGGCCTGTCGATTTCGAAGGCGTCCGAGCTGTTGCAGCAAACCGACCGGCTCATCAAGACCGTGCCGGAAGTAGCGAGCGTCTTCGGCAAAGCCGGCCGCGCCGAAACAGCGACCGACCCGGCACCGCTCGAAATGTTCGAGACGACCATCCAGTTCAAGCCGCAAAGCGAATGGCGTCCCGGCATGACGCCCGACAAGCTGGTGGAGGAACTGGACCGCATCGTCAAAGTGCCGGGCCTATCAAACATCTGGGTACCTCCGATCCGCAATCGCATCGACATGCTGGCGACGGGTATCAAAAGCCCGGTGGGCGTGAAAGTGGCTGGCGCCAAACTGGAAGAGCTGGACCGCATCGCTTCGGAGATAGAGCGTGCGGTGAAACAGGTACCGGGCGTGAGTTCGGCGTTTGCCGAGCGGCTCACCGGCGGGCGCTACATCGACGTCAAGATCGACCGCGATATGGCTGCGCGCTACGGTATGAATATCGCGGACGTGCAGAGCATCGTTTCATCCGCGATTGGTGGCGATAATATTGGTGAAACCGTCGAAGGCTTGCAGCGTTTCCCGATCAACGTGCGCTACCCGCGCGAAGTGCGCGATTCGGTCGAGAAGATCCGCAATCTTTCCATCCTCACCGAACGCGGTGCCCAGGTTCGCCTGTCAGATTTGGCGGTTATCACTGTGATGGATGGCCCGCCGATGCTGAAGAGCGAAAACGCCCGCCTTTCCGGTTGGGTGTACGTTGACATTCGCGGGCGCGATCTGAAGTCCGCCGTCGTCGATATGCAAAAGGCGGTCGAGAAGTCCGTAAAACTGCCAGCCGGCTATTCTGTTTCGTGGTCGGGGCAATTTGAGTATCTCGAGCGCGCCACCGCGAAGTTGAAGATCGTCGTGCCAGCCACGCTCCTGATTATTTTTGTCCTGCTGTATCTGACATTCGGACGGTTCGACGAAGCGTTGCTGATCATGGCGACGTTGCCCTTCGCGCTGGTGGGCGGCTTCTGGCTGCTGTTTCTGCTCGGGCATAATTTTTCAGTTGCGAGCGCGGTGGGTTTTATCGCGCTGGCGGGCGTGTCGGCGGAGTTCGGCGTCATCATGCTGCTCTATCTCAAACAAGCGTGGGATGCGCACGTGGCGGCAGGGGAGGCGCCATCGGTCGATCTGCTTGAAGACGCCATACGGGAAGGAGCGGTGCTGCGCGTTCGTCCCAAGGCTATGACCGTAGCCGTCATCATCGCCGGTTTGCTCCCCATCATGTTTGGTGCGGGAACGGGTTCCGAAATCATGCAGCGCATTGCAGCACCGATGGTGGGCGGCATGATTACCGCGCCGCTGTTGTCGATGTTCGTGATTCCTGCCGTGTATCTGTTAATGCGTAGGCGCTCTCTGCCGGCCTTTGCGCAAAGTCAAAAGGATTTGTGACCCGGTGATATAAAAGTTTTGACGATCAGCCGCAATGGCAAAGTACGCTGTTCGCAAATGAAATCTGTATGTGGAAACGAGGAGGAGATTGATATGGACATCAAACAAATCGTCGCCATTATCCGGCGTGACAAGCTGGAGCCGGTTGAGAAGAAACTGCAGCATATGCGGGTCGAACGGATCAACGTTTCAAAGGTCAAAGGGTACGGCGAATATCACGATTTTTTCACCTCCGACTGGATGGTCGACGAAGTAAGAATTGAAATCTTCACCCGCAGTGACGAGGTGGAATCGATCACTGCCGCAATCATGGAAGCAGCGCATACGGGCGTGCCCGGTGACGGCATCGTCGCCGTTGTTCCGGTTGAAAAGTTTTTTCTGATCCGTACCCGGGCCGAGGCCACGCCCGATGAATTCTGGCCGAAGTACACCCGGTAACGCGATTGCACACACTGCCCGCACGTTCATGCACTCGTTTCAACTGTGGGTGATATGAGATCGACAATGGAGAAAATGATGCGCACCCTGACAATAATCGTCGCAGCAGTCATATTCGCCTTTTTTTCGGTTTTTCTTCTGCCGCCTGACGCCAACGCACAAGCGGTCACGCTGCAGCATGTTCACGGGCTCGCGTACAGCGCGGACGGCAAGCAGCTGTTTATTCCCAGCCACCACGGGCTCGCGGTGTATAGCGGCGGCCGCTGGTCTAAGGCCCCCGGTCCCGAGCATGACTACATGGGATTTTCCTCCACCAGGCAGTTTTTTTACAGCAGCGGACACCCGGCGCCGGGCGCGAGCCTCGTCAATCCATTCGGATTGCTCAAGAGCCGGGACGGCGGACGAACCTGGGACAAGCTCGGACTGGAGGGCGAGGCCGATTTTCATCTGCTTGCGACCAGTTATGGCACCAATGCAGTCTACGTATTCACACACGCGCCGAATTCACGCATGAGCAAGCCCGGCATCTATTCCACGGTGAATGACGGCTTTGCATGGAAACGCGCGCAAAGCAAAGGACTTGAAGGCGAGCTCATCAATCTTGCGGTGCATCCCGCAAACAACCAAATCGTCGCCGCAGGAACGAAAAGCGGCTTGTTTATTTCAACCGATGGCGGCGACAACTTCAAGCGTCTGGCAGGTGGCGTGCAGGCGCTTGCCGCGGTTTTCGATCTGGATGGCAAGCATCTCTGGTTCAGCAGCTACAGCGGAAAACCGGCCGTGGACCGCCTGGACTGGGGCAGCGGCACCAGGACCCCGGTCAATTTTCCGCCACTGACTCAGGACGCGGTCGCCTACATCGCCCAGAACCCCGCCGACCGCGGCGAATATGCCATCGCCACCTTCGAACGCAATGTGTATGTGTCGAAAGATCATGGCAAGACGTGGAACCAGATCGCGAACCGCGGCAACACGCTGTGACTTCGACGCGTCTCGGATGAAATACGCGGATTTGTCATGCGCGACGACGCTGAAACGCCGTTCTTCGCCTGTTCCTTGATGACTGAGTTCATGGCGAATCGCTGTTTCAGGCAGCTACGCGTATCCGATGCAAACCGGCGTTAATTCACGGCATTGGGGCTACGCCGGGCACAAGCGCCGGCTTCGACTGAGTAAGGTATTGAGAGTTTTGCTCGACTATGGCTGTAAGTTCGCAGGGGTCTTTGCGGAGACCCGTTAATCGAAACGGCAGGTTACCAATGTGGATAGACCACAGGAGAAAGCGCTCATGTATAGTTTACTTCTAGGCAGAATGACCAGAATCATTGGTGTGATCCCCGTTGTCGCGCTGGTGGCGTGTACCTCGTCCGATGCCGCCGCGCCGCTACCCAATCCCCTCGTCGACACGCCTGTGGCAAAGGCAAGTAGCCAGGAAACGGCCGTGCTGGCCGGCGGTTGTTTCTGGGGCGTGGAGGCCGTGTTCGAGCACGTTAAGGGCGTCACGGAGGTCACTTCGGGCTACGCGGGCGGTAGCGCAGATACCGCGCAATACGAGAAGGTGAGTTCGGGCACTACCGGGCATGCTGAATCGGTCCGCATTTCTTACGATCCTTCCCGGATCACCTATGGACAGCTCCTCAAGGTGTTCTTTTCTGTTGCACACAATCCAACTGAGCTAAACCGCCAGGGTCCGGACACGGGAACGCAATACCGGTCGGCAATTTTCCATTCTACCGATGAGCAAAAACGCGTGGCGCAGGCGTACATAGCCCAACTTCAGGCGGCCAAGGTTTTCTCCCGCCCCGTGGTAACCGAGGTGGTACCGTTAAAAGCTTATTATGCTGCCGAGGCTTATCACCAAGACTACCTTGTGCATCATCCGAATCAGCCTTACATCGTCATCAACGACCTGCCGAAGCTTGCCGATTTGCAGCGGCAGTTTCCGCATCTTTACGATCGTAAATGAAGTCGCGCATAATGGCACGCGTGGTTTCCTATCGGAGGAGCAGACATTGCAAGGCATGATGGACGGAATGACGGGTGGCGGCATGATGTGGGGTATGGGGCTTTTCTGGCTCTTGGGGCTCGTCGTCCTGGTGCTTGCCGCCGCCGCGCTGATCAAATACTTGTTCTTCGGCGACAGGCGCGATTAGCCGGATTGGCGCAGCATCGAATCGGAATCGCCGATTGCCGTCGCCAGGCTGGAGACCCATTATCTGTATTGCCTGGATCCGGTGAACCGAACACGGCTTGCACGGTCGAAACTCTAGAATTGCGATTATGCGATTACTGTTTCTTCCTCGAATTACCTGGATCGCCCGGATAGCGCTGGGGTTAGCGCTTTTTGGCCAGTGCGCCATTGCAGCTGGCGCGTGCCTCTCGCCGCCGCGCTCGCAAGCAGTCGCGCCCGCCATCGTGCCTCACATGGCTTCTGATCAACAACATCCGTGTTCTGGATCGAATTGCGCGGCATTGATTGTGGATGCCGAAGTTTGCATTACCGATGTTTCCGCAGGGAAACCGATTGCGGGTCCGCTTTTCAACAGTGAAATACCGGGAATTGCGCGTTGGTCTGCGTTCATGCTCCCACCGCGATCGGCGATTGTCACGCCCGCTTCACCCGATCCGCACATAGTAACCGCAAACAGCGGCCCCCACATCTCGATCCTCTTCTGTAGTTTCCAAATCTAGCCCGCCGATTTCGACGCGCGCGGCGTCGCTCGACACGAACGCTGCTTCGCGCGTTTGAGCGGGTGAGGACCCGGCGCCCGCGCAGTTCATCCGCCGCGGGCGTTTCACCGTGGTAAACAATCAATCAGGGAATACCGGGCGCTTATGTGCGTTCGACTTTCGTGGGAGATAGATCATGAATCGAGAAGAGCCGATGCCGGCGAACCTATCGATCCGCAAGCTCATTGCGCCTGTGGTGCGTCCGTGGTTTACCAGGCGACGGGGCGTCCTGATGCTCGCCGCGATCGGCTCACTCGCCCCCAGGAGGATATCCATGCCAGTCAACGACAAGACCTACGCACTTGCTGACAAGCCAAACGATTTAAGTTCCGCGATCAGCGCTCATTTCGATATGACGACGGGTCGAGTGCGCAGTTTAATTTTGTGCTGCGCCGCGGCCTGCGTCGTCCTTATCGCACTGACTCGGCAGGGAATAGCGGCAGGCGTTGCCGAGCGCGGAGTCGAGGCGTTTCGCAATTGCGCCGCATGTCATTCCATCACTGCGGGACAGCATATGACCGGACCGAGCCTGGCGAACATCTGGGGTCGCGACGCCGGTACTGCCAAGGGATTTATGCGTTACTCCGACGCGCTGAAAAAATCGAAAGTGGTGTGGAACGAGCAGACTCTGGATAGATGGCTGCAGGATCCAAATACGTTCGTTCCAGGCAACGAGATGCGCTTCGCCGGCATCAAGGAGCAACAGCCGCGCCAGGATTTGATCGCATTTTTGAAAGCAGTGTCCGAAGGCAAGAAATCACTTACCAGCGGCATGACGGGGAACGTAAAAATTAACCTGAAGAATCCGGATCCGCGCAGCGAAGTCAAAAGCATGCATCATTGCGGCGATACGTATTTCGTCACCACCGTTAGCGGCCAGACCCACAAGGCCTGGGAATTCAATCTGCGCCTTAAGACCGATTCCAGCGACTACGGTCCACAGCCGGGCCGCCCGGTCGTAGTCGGGACAGGCATGCAAGGCGACCGCGCGGCCGTCGTGTTTGCCTCGTTCAAGGAAATCGGCAGTTTCATTAAAGAGGCGTGCCCGTGAGTGAGCAGATTTTCGACTACCGTCCCGCTCCGCAGCGCACAGGCTCGCGGCTCGCCGCGTTCGCGCCGTTGGTGGTATTTCTCGCTGTGGGCGCTATCCTCGCGGTCGGCCTCACCTTGAATCCGCGGGAGATTCCCTCACCGCTTATCGGCACGCCGGTGCCGGAATTTAGCTTGCCCCCGGTCCAGGGTCGTACTCTGGGACTTTCCAGTGCGAATCTCAAGGGCGAGGTCTCGCTGGTCAACGTTTTTGCATCCTGGTGCGTAGCCTGCAAGGAGGAGCACCCGGTCTTCATACAGATGAAGCGCGAAGGACTGGTTCCAATCCACGGCATCAACTACAAGGACCGCCCCGAGGACGTCGAGAAGTGGCTCAACGGAATGGGCGATCCGTATACGCGTACCGGCGCCGATCTCAACGGCCGGGTGTCGATCGACTGGGGCGTGTACGGAGTTCCGGAAACCTTTGTGATCGACCGCAACGGTCACGTTGTTTACAAGGTGATAGGGCCGCTGACCCCGCAAGTGCTGCGGGATAAAATCTTTCCGCTGATACGCGAGTTGCGCAAATGAAAAGGCGCGACCTCGCAACCTTCATGATTGCGATCGTGGTGGGTTCCGCGGTCAGCATTTACATCCGTCGCGGCTCCGCTTCCCTGGTCCCACCGGAAATCTCCGTCGACGGGAAGACGGGCAGCCTGAATCTATTGCGCGAGCCCCGCGAAATTCCTGACATTAGGTTCAGTGACGGCGATGGGCGTCCGCTGAAGCTTTCCAGCTTTCGGGGAAAAATGGTCCTGCTGAATATATGGGCCACGTGGTGCCCGCCTTGCCGCGCGGAAATGCCCCCACTCGATCGCCTGCAGGCCAGGCTCGGCGGGCAGAAATTCGAGGTCGTTGCGCTCTCCATCGACCAGGGCGGCACATTCGTTGTCCGCACGTTCTACGACGAGATCGGCATCAAAGCATTGCGGATTTATACGGATCATAGTGGTCAGGCTTTCACACTCGGCGTTAATGGGGTCCCGGCCACGCTCCTCATCGATCGCACAGGACGCGAACTCGGTCGCAAGCTTGGACCTGCGGAATGGGACAGTCCAGAAATTGTCAAACTTATCCAAAGTTACGTAAACGTTGAAAGGAATTGAACATGCAAAGTTCAGAAGCTGCAAAGGCACCGATGGAGCAAAAGAAACAAAAACCGACGTTCGTGCTGAGCGAACGGCTGCTTGGAAGAAACGGATTGATTGTGGTGGCGATCCTCGCGATTGGCGGTGGATTCTATCTCAATTGGAACTGGCTGGTGGCAGCTGGACTCGCGCCCCTCATCCTGGGCGTACTGCCATGTGTCGCAATGTGCGCGTTAAGCCTATGCGCCAGCAAGATGACGGGGGGCAACTCATCGTGTTCCAGTTCGGAAACCCCACCGAAGGCTGCGGAAACCACCGAGCCGTCTTTAGCCGGGGGATCTCGGCATACGTCATGAAAAGAATGCGCGGATTGCCTAAGGCGCTGCGCTCCGGGCTTAGCGGATGCGGAGGAATGATTGCCGTGGCCGTCTTGACTGTCGCGGCCGCTATCGTCTTCAATTGGGATTGGCTGGTTGCGGCAGGACTCGCCCTGCCCATTTTGGCTCTGCTTCCTTGCACTATCATGTGTGCGGTGGGCCTGTGCATGAACAAGAAGATGGGGATTACGTGGTTCAAGCGGAACC
>JBKJMN010000072.1:0-3838 GCA_046596405.1 Burkholderiales bacterium | reverse complement strand
CCGCATGGAATTCTTCTACCGCGAGATGCGGCGCGAAAGCGGCCTCCTGATGGACGGTGATGCGCCGGCCGGCGGGCAGTGGAACTTTGACGTGGAGAACCGCAAACCATTGCCGCGGGGAGTGAAGCTGCCGGTGCGCAAGCGCTTTGCGCAGGATGCCAGTACGCGCGAGGTGCTCGAACTCGTGCGCAGCCGCTTCGCCGGCCACTTCGGCGATCTTGAGCCGTTCGGCTGGGCAGTCACGCGGCGCGAAGCGCTCGCGGCCCTGAAGGACTTCCTGGCGCACGCGCTGCCGCACTTCGGCGACTATCAGGACGCGATGAAAACCGGCGAGCCCTTCGCCTATCACTCGCTGCTCGCACCATACCTCAACGTCGGGCTTTTGACGGCGCGGGAAGTCTGCATCCGCGCGGAAGCCGAATATCGCGCGGGCCGCGCTCCGCTGAACGCGGTCGAGGGTTTCATTCGCCAGATCCTCGGCTGGCGCGAGTACGTGCGCGGCATTTACTGGCAGCGCATGCCGGATTACGCAAAAACCAACGCCCTCGGTGCTGATCGCGCGCTGCCAAGTCTCTACTGGACCGGCGAGACGAAGATGAACTGTCTCGCGCAGGCGGTGAATGATACCCGCCGGCATGCGTATTCGCATCACATCCAGCGCCTGATGGTAACAGGTAACTTTGCGCTTCTCGCCGGCGTGCGCCCGCAGGAAATCAATGAGTGGTATCTCGCGGTCTACGCCGATGCGTTTGAGTGGGTAGAGCTGCCGAACACGCACGGCATGGCGATGTTCGCGGATGGCGGGCTGCTCGCCTCCAAGCCCTACGCCGCTTCCGGCGCCTACATCAACCGCATGTCGGATTTCTGCGGCGCCTGCGCGTACGACGTGAAAGAAAAATCCGGGCCGCGCGCCTGCCCTTTTAACTATCTCTACTGGGCCTTCATGATCCGCAACGAGCAAGCGCTGCGAGGCAACCCGCGCATGGCGATGCCTTATCGTGCGTTGTCCGCGTGGTCAGGCGAACGCAAGGCAGCCGTGGTGAAAGAGGCGAAGGCTTTTCTCGACGGGTTGAATGATTAGCATCTCAACGATGACAAACGATGTCGTTTGGCGGCAACTCAAACCATAAGGTGAATGCGCAATGAAACTCGATGACTTACCCGATGAATCAGGACACTTCGGACCTTATGGCGGCACGTTCGTGGCCGAAACGCTGGTGCAGGCGCTCGACGAATTGCGCGAGGCTTACTCCCGCTGGAGCACGGATCCTGGATTCATCGCCGAGCTTGATTACGATCTTAAACACTACGTCGGCCGGCCAAGCCCCGTCTATCACGCAAAGCGCTGGTCGGATCATTTCGGCGGCGCCCAGGTGTATTTGAAGCGCGAGGATCTCAACCATACCGGCGCACACAAGATCAACAGCACGATGGGGCAGGTCATGCTCGCCAGCCGTATGGGCAAGAAACGCATCATTGCTGAAACCGGTGCCGGCATGCACGGCGTTGCGAGTGCCACAGTCGCCGCGCGCTACGGCAGGGAGTGCGTGGTGTATATGGGCTCCGAAGACGTGAGACGGCAAGCCACCAACGTGCATCGCATGAAGGTGCTGGGCGCAACCGTGGTGCCGGTCGAATCCGGCTCGAAGACGCTGAAGGATGCATTAAACGAGGCGATGCGTGACTGGGTGACCAATGTCGAGAACACCTACTACATCATCGGCACGGTCGCGGGGCCGCACCCTTACCCCATTATGGTGCGCGACTTTCAGTCGGTGATCGGGCGCGAATGCAAGAAACAGATGCTCGAATTGGTTGGCCGTCAGCCCGACGCAGTCATCGCGTGTGTCGGCGGCGGCTCCAACGCAATGGGGATTTTCCATCCCTATATGGCAGACAAATCGGTACGACTTATCGGCGTCGAGGCGGCCGGCATTGGAATTGAAACGGGCCGGCATGCCGCTACGCTGAGCGCGGGCACACCCGGGGTGCTGCACGGCAATCGCACCTATTTGCTGCAGGACGCGAACGGCCAGATCAAGGAAACACATTCCATATCCGCCGGACTCGACTATCCGGGCGTGGGGCCTGAGCATGCGTGGCTCAAAGACAGCGGTCGTGCAGAGTATGTTGCGGCTACCGACGACGAAGCGCTCGCGGCGTTTCACATGCTTTGTCGCGTCGAGGGCATCATTCCGGCGCTGGAACCCAGCCATGCGCTCGCCTATGCCGCGAAGATTGCGCCGAAAATGCGTAAAGAGCAGATTCTGCTGATCAACCTGTCGGGCCGCGGCGACAAGGACATGCACACTGTCGCAGAGAAGTCAGGAATTGAATTCTGAACAGCAGGCAATGGACCGGGGGCAACAGCGGCGTGGACGGTAAAGCATGAGGAATTTTTTTCCGGCACTCGCAGCGGCGCCACCGCCGGCTTTATGGCTCGGCATTGGCGGCCTGGCGCCCATCGTCGGCCTGACTATCCTCACCGTGTTCTGGCCAGACACGTGGTATGCCTTCTGGCTAACCACTCTGCTTCAATACGGGGCAATAATCCTGTCTTTCGTCGGCGCGCTGCAGTGGGGCTATGCCGTGCGCCTGGCGCGGCCAGGCAACCCGGCCACTGCCCGCTTCGCTTGGAGCGTTACACCGGCTCTTTTTGCCTGGCTGTCGTTTCAGATGCCGGTGTGGACGGCACTGCAGTTACAAGCCGGGGCTCTGCTGCTTTGCTATTTCGTCGACCGTAATTTTTCAGCTGCGGACGACACTCCTTTCTGGCTGTTGCCACTACGGCTGACTCTCACCATCACGGCTTCAACCGGCCTGCTGATCTCGAGCGTCGCATGAAATCGTCACAACCATTGGTAACAGCAGACTTCGGACATTCGGCTACCACACGAACTCTTTCCGTCACCGGCAATACGCAAAACAGCGTCGAACACATCCTGCATACGCCTGGCATTCTCTTAATCGCTGACATGAACTCCACTATCGCGTACTGTCGTTACAACGACAGCGGAGCGTTGGAATACATATTTGTCCATCCATCATTTCGTCGCAAGGGCTACGCCAAACGGCTGCTTCAAATGGTTGAAGAAACAGTCCAGCGACAACTTGTTTTTCAGTCTCCCTTGAGTCGGCTCGGCCGACGCCTGCTGAATTACTATGAACGCTACAGTTCTCAAATCAGTTTTTGAAGGCGGAGGTTATGCGGCGAGAACGCGATAATTCTGCTCTAGCCCAGCCTCGAAAGCCGTCAGACCGGATACGCTTGAATCCACGCAAGCTTCTGCTCACCAAATGGACGGCGGTTGATCCCCGCCGCAAGGAAAAGCATTTCATCGTGACTGGAGTTATTCAACCCGAAGCACCAGAAACCGCGATTCACTTGATTGAGCTGGAGGCTGTGTATTCACGCCGCAGCTGGATTTTGCCCTGGCGTGACTTGACCAACTGCGCTCAATGGCTGCGAGGCTGGAAATGACCGGCAAGATACCTTCTTGAAAAAACCTCTCCGCTGCATCGCCGTGGTCGGCGCTGGTATAGCCGGGCTAGCCTGCGCGACAGAGCTTCAACAGGCCGGGGCGAAAGTCAGGGTCTTTGAAAAAAGCGAGGGCGCTGCCGGCCGGATGAGCACGCGCCGGGGCGAGGATTGGCAATGCGATCATGGCGCGCAATATTTCACTGCACGAGACCCCGACTTTCTCGCTGAACTGAAACGCTGGCAGCAGGCGGGAGTTGCCGCACTCTGGACTCCCCGCATAAGCGTGGTGAGCGGAGAATTGCCGCGTGACAATGCAGATCGTTCAGCCGTGGACATGCAACAGATCGATCGTTTCGT
>JBKJMN010000367.1:0-7868 GCA_046596405.1 Burkholderiales bacterium | reverse complement strand
GCTGGCTGCCCACGATGAGGCTTTCCATTTCACCAAAGCGCTTGTCGAAACTGAATACCGCGTAACCATGTTGCAGGGCCGAGGCTGCTATCCACAACGCCAGAGTCCTTCATCGATCTGCCCGAAGGATGCGATAGCCTTGTCAAAAGCGCGCGCTTCGGCGGCGCTCCAGGTCCCGGCCAGTTTGTCCAGATCCTGATGTATGGCGAACTGTTTTGCCGCCGGCGCAAGGCCGGCTTCTGCGTTGAGCATGTCGTTGATCAAGCGATTCACGCTGACCCCTCGACGTTTGGCGGTTTGCTTGATGCGTTGCAAAGATTTTTCCGCCACGCCGCGCACACTAAGATTAGCCACGATATCACCTATGCTATCACTCGAATGCAGCGATGATAGTAGAAAGCGGCGTAATCGGGTTCAGAGCGTAGGTTGGGCCGACGTAGAATCTACGGTTTCTCGCGATAGTCCCCGCATGCCCTCGCCCCCTTCCCGAAACTCTCCTCACACTCCGCCCGCGTTGCTGCCCCACGCCCGACGAATTTCGCCAACAGGTAATCGGCAATAGCCTCGGCTTCGCGCGCCTGCAACGTCGATCCGGGCGGCAGGGCCGGCGTGCGCGAGCCGAGTTCCGCTTCAGTCACGCCGTAGCAGCGTTTGTCGCTGTACGCCGCTTCGTCGAAATGCGGCATGGCGGTGCCCGGACGGCCGCACATAATGGTCATCACCAATAGCGTGCGATTCAGGCGGCTTTGCCGCAAGTTCGCAGCACCCCCGTTGGACTGCCCCTCGCCCGCGCCATCGCCGGACCAACCGTGGCAGTACGAGCATTGCGCCTTGTCGAGGTAGAGACGGCGAGCATAGGAAAAATCTTCCTGGGCGCCCGCCGTTGCGCTGCCGACGGCTATCACCACGCCGAGCAGTAGGGCCCGCATTGCGCTTACAGCCCGAACACGAAAATCATCGTCGAATTCGAAAAATTACGCATTTCGGTCGATTTCGTCAGCTTATTTCTAGCCGAGCGTCCGAGGCCCGATGCAATGGCGATGTATTGTTTGCCGTTCACCGAATACGTCATCGGCGGCGCATTGAATCCGGTGCCGACGTTGATGCGCCACAACTCTGCCAGCGTCTGATCGTCGAATGCGAGGACCGTGCCATCGACCAGCGCGGTGATCACCACGCCGCCGGCGGTGCTGAGCGCGCCGGCCGTATTCGGATACGGCAATTCCTTGCGCGCTTTTTGCTGCCCGGTGGCCGGGTCCATCACGACCAGGCTGCTGGTAATCCGGTCCGGATGCGTATACGTGCCGCCCGCGAATTTGCCCGGCACGTGCGCGCTGTGGTCCGGCGTGACATCAGAGCAACCTTCGAGGCTGGGTATATAGAACAGCTTTGTTTTGGGACTGTATGCGGCCGGCCACAAGTTGCTGCCACCGGAAATTTCGGGACACACGAGCCGTGTTCCTTTGTCCTGCAGGACATGGGGCGGCTCTGCATACAACTGCAAATCCCTGGTTGCATCATAGTCAACCGGCTTGCCGGTCTTCGGATCGATGCCCTTGGTCCAGGTGACCTTGGCGACATACTGGCCGACATTTAAAAACTGACCGGTGATGCGATCGAAGCTGTAATTGAATCCATTGCGGCCCGCATGCGTGACGATCTTGCGGTCCTGGCCGTTGACCTTGGTATCAAGTAACACGTGCGTGCCCGTTTCGTCGTAATCGCGGCTGTCGTTCGGCGTGTACTGGAAATACCATTTCATCTTGCCGTTTGCCACGTCGAAGGCAATCGCGCTGGCCGTAAAAAGGTTGTCGCCGGGGCGGCGCGTTGCATCGTAGCCGGGTACAGGATTGCCGGACCCCCAGATGGTCAGATTGGTCTGGGGATCATACGAGCCAGTGACATAGAATGCGCCGCCGCCGGTTTTCCAGGCTTCGTTCTTGTCTTTCCACGTTTCGCTGCCGGGTTCGCCCGGCGCGGGTACCGTATAAGTCTTCCACTTAAGATCGCCCGTTTTCGGGTCGAGCGACGCAATCCAGTTGCGCGTGCCCTGATCGCCGCCGGAACCGCCGACGATGATGTCGTCTTTCAGCGCGAGCGGTGCTGCGGACAATTCCAGCTCCGGGTGATCGGAAAGATTTTTGTCCCACACGATTTTGCCGGTTTCTTTGTCGGTCGCGATGATGCGGCCGTCCTTGCCGGTGGGTGAAATGACCAGATTGCCCCACAGGGCCACGCCACGAGTGCGCCCGTAGCGTTTCATGCCCGGGTCCATCTTCCACACGATGCGCCCGTGAGTGCCCGAGCGCACATCGATTTTGTAGACCACGCCCCAGCCATCGATCACGTACATGAACCCATCGTCCACCAGCGGCGTCACCTGCAGCGATTCGTTGGGGGAAGTGCCGCCGATCGCCACCGCGAACTGCAGCTTCATGTTCTTGATGTTCGACTTGTTGATCTGATCGAGCGCCGAATGGCGCTGCGCAGTGAAGTCCCGATGCACCATCAGCCAGTTGTGCGGTTCGGGATTGAGTAACCGCTCGAACGTAACGTCGGCTGCCAAAGATCCGGATGCGCCAGCCGCCAGCAACATGCCGCCGATGACCGGCGCGAGCGCGGCGCGTTTGCCCGAACGCAGTACGCGACAAGCTTGCTCCATACATTTGATCGATCGCATGAGATTCCTCCAAGGGCCGGTTATGGTGGTGTTCTTATAGAACATCGGGTCTTGCAATATAGCATTCCCGAGCTCCGGGTCAGTCACCCGGACATTTAAACGGCCTCGAGTCTGTGGTCGCACAGAAGGAAGGAAGAAAGGATGAGGATTGGGGGGGGGTGACGAAAACCCGCGTTACCCACCGCACTTGCGCAACGGTCTTGCATTTGTGTATTATTCGATACATGTCTGTAAAAAGATACAATCTTGGCCGTGCGCTCAAAGGGCTGCGGGAGAAAAAAGGCCTGTCGCAGGTGGATATGGCCCAGACCGCGGGAATAGGCCGCTCTACGCTTGTACATCTTGAAAACGGCGCCGACGTACGTCTGTCAAAGATCACAGCGGTGGCCCACGTTTTGGGCGTGGAAATCGAGCCGGTCGCGGAGACCAGTGTCATGTTCCAGCGCAAACAGGCTCGACTGCAAAACGCTTTCCGGATGCAGGCATTGCAAAGCGCTCATCGTCGAATCGCATTGGATTTGATGCAGGGCGATCCTGCCATGGCCAAGGCAATGATCGAAGCCAGGAGAATGGTGGAGCTTTGGGAACGGGACAAAACCTGCAGCCCCTTCTATATCAAAAGCTGGAAAGCGGTACTCCGCGGTTCGGCACGGGAAGTGGGGAAAGCGTTATCGCGGCTGGATGAGAAATGGGAACTTGCGCTTCTGCAAAACACGCCTTTCGGTTCGCTGATCGCGGCAAGAAGTGAACTTAGAACAGCTTGATACGTTGCTGGGCGAGATTTCGCGCGCAAAAGGCGTGAATGAATTCGTCGTTATCGGCAGCCTGAGCGTGCTGGGGCTCACACAATCAGGCATTGCGCTCAGCGAAATGCTCACCTCAATCGATGTCGACGCATATCCCGAGCATGACCCGAAACTGACGGACGAATTGGGCAAGCTATGGGGACAGGGTTCGGCGTTCGAACGCAAACACGGCTACTACTACGATGCCGTGCCTCCGGAATTGCCGACTCTTCCAGACGGATGGCAAGCCCGCATGATGGCGTTGAAATTGCCCTCCGGTGTCCATGTAAAGTTCCTCGAACCGAACGATGCCGCAATTTCCAAATATGCCCGCGGCGAAGCCAAGGATCGACAATGGATACGCGAAGGGCTCAGGCAATCGATTCTTTCTTTGGCGACGATTGAATATCGTTTCCGCGCAACCCCCTTCCTGGACCAGCAGGAACATGACCGCGCCAAGACGCTCATCGAAGAAGACCGCGGTTGGCTGGAGTCAGTGTTCAAAAACCGGAAAAATAAATAATACGAGATGCCCATCGGTTCGAGCTGGCGGGCGACCGAGCGTCCGGCCGACGTCGGTGATTCCCCCGGGAACGAACGGAACGACCACCCGTATCGCCCGCGCCGGATAGGCGCCAGGCGTTTGGGCAGCGATCAATGACGGCAGCGCGACGAGCGCCACGCCGAATGCAACGCAGAATCGTTTCATGAGTTCCCTGGGCGTTGTAGTTTTGAAGTCGTTCACGGCGCCATCCTAGGCGCTTTAATCTGCATGGATTTGCGCCACCTTGATCACCTTCGCCCACGTTGCGGTCTCGGTCTTGATGTCCGCCGTCATGTTGTCCGGGGTGCTGCCAACCGGCTCGTAGCCTTCGTCTTTCATGGACACGACGCCCCTCCCCGCCGTGCTACGCATCGCACGCGAATCCGGCTATAACGCAGTCGACCTGGGCCACGCCAATTTCGTGCGCTGCATGGAAGCCCGCTTAGCAACGACTACCATTGCTGCATTTCGATCTTGTTCGTCTTGATCACCCGCTCCCACTTGGCGACTTCGCTCTTCAGGTGCTCGCCGAACTGTTCGGACGTGCTGCCGACCGGTTCCGCGCCTATGCCCATGAGGCGCTCTTTCACGTCGGGCAGATTCAGGATGCGCGCGATCTCCTTCTGCAGCTTCAGAATGACAGCCCGCGGCGTGCCCGCTGGCGCGACCACGCCGTATTCGTTGGTCACGTCGTAGCCCGGCACGCCCGCTTCCGCCAGCGTCGGCAACGCCGGGATCACCGCCGAGCGCGTCGCCGAACTGACCGCGAGCGCGCGCACGCGGCCGCTGCGGATGTGCGGTATGCCCACGGGGGTCGCGGCAAACGTCAGGTCGACCTCGCCGCCCAGCGTCGCGGCGACAGACGGCGCGCCACCCTTGTAGGGGATATGCACCATTTTTACCTTGGCCAGCGTGTTGAGCAGCTCGCCCGCCATGTGCGTGATGCCGCCGAAGCCGCTCGACGCGTAGTTGATGCGACCCGGTTTGGCGCGGGCTTCGGCGAGCAGTTCCTTGACGCTATGCACAGGCACCGAGGGGTGGACGATCAGGATCAGGGGCACCGAAGACGTCTGCGTCACCGGTGCGAACGCCTGCAGAAAATCGTACGGCAGGCTCTTGTAAATGCTCGGGTGGATAGTGAAGTTGGTCGTGTACATCAGCAGCGTGTAACCGTCCGGCGGAGACTTGGCGGCGATCTCCGCGCCGATGATGCCCTGCGCGCCGGCGCGGCTGTCGATGACCCATGCCTGGCCCTGGCTCTCGAGGAATTTCGGCGCGATTGTACGCGCCACGATATCGGTGCCGCCGCCGGGCGGATAGCCGTCGATGACGCGGATGGGCTTCGCCGGATAGTTCTGCGCGTGCACGCTCGCGACACCACCAATTACAAAAGCGATGGAACAGAGGAATGTCGTACGCATCAGTCGATCTTCGCTCCAGAGTCTTTCACGACTTTAGCCCATTTGGCCATTTCCGTCCGGATGTGCGCTCCAAACTGGTCGGCAGTTCCGCTTCTCGCCTCGGCGTATTGCGTGCTCAGCCGCTCGCGGATCTCCGGCAGTGAAACGATCTTCGATATTTCGACGCTCGCCTTGTTCAAAATCTCCTTCGGCGTACCGGCGCGGCCGACAAATCCCCACCACTGGATAGCTTCGTATCCCGCCAGACCCGACTCCGCAATCGTGGGCAGCTCCGGCGCGAACCGCGACCGTTGCGCGCCGGTGACCGCGAGCGCGTGCAGCTTGCCCGATTTTACGTGCGGATAGCCCGTGGGCATCGATGGAAACATGAGCGACACCTGCCCGGCGATTACATCGGCGACGGCCTGCGGCCCGCCTTTGTATGGAACCTTGAGCAGGTCGATGTGCGATAACGTCCTGAACAATTCGCCCGCGAGATAAACGCCGGTGCCCGAAACGGCGAAGCTCAACTGCCCCGGCTTCGCCTTGGCGAGGGAAATGAGCTCGGCGGCCGAGCGAGCGGGCACCGATGGATGCGTGACGAGGATGTACGGCGCATACGCGGCTTCGGTCAGAGGCGCGAAGTCCTTGAGCGTGTCGTAGCGCAGCGGATACATGCTGGGATTGATTGCAAATTCAGTCGTCACCAGCAGCAACGTGTATCCGTCCGGCGCCGCCTGCGCGGCGGATTCGTACGCGATCACACTGTCCGCACCCGGCCGGTTAACCACCACCAGCGGTTGATTCCAGGTGTCGCTCAACTTTTGCCCGATGACGCGCGCAACGATGTCCGCGCCGCCGCCCGGCGGAAAGCCGACTATGAGATTGACGGGTTTTACGGGATAAGCGTCCGCCCCATAAGTCAGCGAACAGAATGCGAGGCTCAATACGCCTGTTAAATCACAGTATCGAGAATGCTTTGCCATACGCTGAAATGTCCTCGGGTTAATTTTTGTTTCAGATGCTCGGCGCGCGCGCGTGCCAGTCGGTCACGCGTTGATACGCATCACCGACCTGGAGCAGCAGGGCTTCGGAAAATGGACGGCCCATAAGCTGAAAAGCCACCGGCAGCCCGTTGGCCGAAAAGCCTGCCGGCACGCTCAGCGCGGGAATGCCGAGAAAATTCGCCGGCCGGTTGTTGCGCGTAAGCCGGCGGATCATCGGTTGCACGTCGCCCGCTTCCCTGGGCGTCGTTTCCTCTATCGTGGGTATGGGCATCGGCATCACCGGCGCGTGCAGCACGTCCACCTTGCCGAAAACGGACGCGATAAATTCTTCGCTTAGCCGCGGCCGCGCGTTCAGCGCCTGCAGATAAACCGTCGCCGGCAGATGAAAGCCGGGCTCGGTGCGCGCCAGCATCATCAGCGAGTAGTCCTGCGGCCGCTCGCGCATCCAGCGGCCGTGGATGGCCGCCGACTCGGCTTGCGTGACTGCGTTCGACAGATCGAAAAGGCGCTGCGGATCGGGCACCTCGAGTTCGACGACGCGCGCGCCGAGCGACTTCATTACGTCGAGGCTTGCCGTCATGCAGCGACGGACGTCGTCCGAAGCCTCTTCGTAATAGTGATTGAGCGGCACGCCAATCCTGAGTCCGCGAATTTTGCCGGTCAGCGCCTTCTCGTAGTCGGGAACTTTTTCCGTGCTGCACGTCGGATCGTTGGCGTCCGCGCCGGAAATAATCTTCATCATTCGCGCGCAGTCGCGGACGGTGCGCGTGAGCGGACCGACCGTATCGAGCGACCACGAGCGCGGCATGATGCCGTGGCGGCTGATCCTTCCGTAGGTTGGCTTGAGCCCGACGACGCCGTTAGCGGCGGCGGGCAGGCGCACCGAGCCGCCGGTGTCGGAGCCGAGAGACCCGTAGCACGCGCGCGCCGCAACCGCGACACCCGATCCGCTCGACGAACCGCCGGCGATGTGGTCGGTGTTCCACGGGTTGCGGCAATGCCCGAAGTGCTCGTTGTGCCCGGTGGGATTGGCGGCGAACTCCGCCATATTGAGATTGCCGAGCCAAACTGCGCCGGCGCGCTGAATGCGCTCGACAACCGTTGCGGTGATGTCGGGCCGGTAGTCGCGCAAAATCTTCGAGCCGCCCGTCGAGATCCGTCCCTTGCGGTAGTACATGTCCTTGTGGGCGAGCGGCACACCGTGCAAGGGACCCAGGCGCGCCGACTTGCCGCGCAGCCGGTCGGCGGCGCGTGCGCTCTTCAGCGCTTCTCCCTCCTCGATCGCGATGAAGCAGTTGGTCTTCGGCTGGATCTGCTGGATGCGCTCGAAGCAGGCGCGCGTCGCCTCCAGCGACGAGATTTTTTTCGCGCGTATCGCGGCCGCGACCTCCACAAGCGACAGCGACAGAATCTCGCTCATGCGCGCGCCTTCGCGGCGGCGAGCCGTGCGAG
>JBKJMN010000199.1:0-2996 GCA_046596405.1 Burkholderiales bacterium | reverse complement strand
GCTGGCACGAGTTTTGGCCCATGGCGGTGTCGAGAAGTCCCTTGCTTAGAATGACTAAGCCGCAGGACTTTCTTCTAGCCCTGAGCCAAAATCGTGACAGCGCATCGCGCGTTTCATCATGTTAGGGACTCTCTCTTCCGATCTTGTGCTGGATAAGGTCGCCGAGCCCCGGATCCATTGCGGCGTCCACGCGCAACGCCCACCAATGGTCGCCGGCGCCGGCCAGACGCTCGCATTTTACCGCATCCTTCTCCGTCATAATGACCGCCGTTTTGAGCGCCGTTGGCGCGCCGAAAGCGCAATCGGCCGGCGAGTACGCGTGATGGTCGGGGAACGCGCGCGCGGTGAACGTGATGCCGAGTTCGTGCAGGCGGTTAAAAAACCGTTGCGGATTGCCGATCGCTGCGACCGCGCGCACCGCCTGCTCCGCGAAATGGGCGGGCCCGACTTCTTGCTGTGGCGCGCGCAACGAGTAAAAGGTCGCCCCTTCCAAACGCATTTCGAACGCCGGCACGGCGGGCGGCAGCATGGCTTGCGGAAACAACGTGCCGCCGTTGATGACGAGCGCATCGACGCGCGCAAGCCGCGTCACCGGTTCGCGCAGGGGGCCGGCCGGCAGCAGCATGCCGTTTCCGCAGCCGCGCTCGCCGTCGATCACGACCAACTCCACATCGCGCTCGAGCGCGTAGTGCTGCAGCCCGTCGTCGCTGATGATCACATCGCATTGCGGCTGCGCGGCGAGCAGCGCCTGCGCGACGGCAACGCGCGCGTTTCCGACCCATACCGGACACGCACAGCGGCGCGCGAGCAGCACGGCCTCGTCGCCAACGGCGCCGGGGTCGCTGGCCGCCGTGACCGGTCGCGGCGCGCGCGCATTGCCGCCATAGCCGCGCGCGATGATGCCGGGCTTGAAGCCATGGTTGAGCAGCCACGCCGCAAGCCAGATCACGCAGGGGGTTTTACCGGTGCCGCCCACGTTGATGTTGCCGACGACGATCACCGGCACGCCGACGCGCGCGCTCGCCAACAGCCTGGCGCGGTAAAGAAACCTGCGTAGCGCGGCGAGCGCGCCGAACACGACGCTCAAAGGCCACAGCACGAGATGCAGCGCGGAGAGGCGGTACCAGTAGGCTTCCAGCCGGTGCATGCTAGTGACGCGAGAGGAGAGAGGGGTGAGGGGGGAAGAGTTCTTATGCACTCAGGCGAAAAGGCACTCCGCCTCCGCGTTTCATCTCACTTTTTAGCGGCTTGCGTGGTGAACGTGATGCGGCTGAAGCCGGCGATGCGCGCGGCTTCCATGATGTTGATCACCGACTGGTGGGTGGCCGCCGCGTCGGCGTTGATGATGATGACCGGGTCCGGCTGGCCGGCGGCCGCGCGCTTTAACTCGTCGGCGAAGCTGTCGGGGCTGCGGAACTGCACAACGGATTTATTGACGACGTACTTGCCCTGGCCGTCCACCGCTACGTTGATCTGGTTCGGTCGCTCTTCCGGCTTGTTCGCGTCCGCAGTCGGCAGGTTGATCTGCAGCTCCGCGTAGCGCGAATAGGTGGTCGTGACCATCAGGAAGATCAGGATGACGAGCAACACGTCGATCAACGGAATCAGGTTGATCTCGGGTTCCTCCTTTTGCCGGCCGAGGCGGAAATTCACGGTTGAACGTCCGCGCTAACCGGTGCGTTCGCCGTGCAGGATCTCGACCAGTTTTACCGCCTGGCTTTCCATTTCGACGATCAGCGAATCGACTTTCGCGCGGAAATAGCGGTAGAAAATCATGCTCGGAATCGCCACGATCAGGCCCATCGCCGTGTTGTACAGCGCAATCGAGATGCCGTGCGCGAGCACGACCGGGTTGCTGCCGCCGGTCGGCGCCTGCGAACCGAAAATCTCGATCATGCCGATGACGGTGCCGAGCAGGCCCAGCAGCGGACTGATAGATGCGATAGTGCCGAGCGTCGACAGGAAACGCTCGAGATCGTGCGCCACGGAACGGCCCGCGTCGTCGATTGCCTCTTTCATGACCTGCGGGCTGCTCTTGACGTTCTTCAACCCCGCGGCGAACACCTGCGCGAGTGGTGCGCCGTTCGCCAGGCGCGCGATGAGCATAGGGTCGACGCCGTTCTGACGGTACTCTTGAATCACTTGCGGGAGCAAACCGGGCGGGGTGACGACGCTGCTGCGCAAAGACCATGCGCGCTCGCCGATAATCGCCAGCGAAATGACCGACGCGAGCACTAATGGCCATACCGGCCAGCCAGCTGCTTCAATTAACGCAAACACTGATGTCTTCTCCCGATTTATTTCGCGTAACTGTATATGGGCAATGTCTTTTCAGCAAGCGCAATCGCGCGCGCCGCGTGTGTCGCGCGCAGCCTTCGCGCCAGCGCGTACGCGTTGCAGCAACGGCGTGAATCACGCGCGGCGCGCATGCTCGCGCGTCGCACTCGCCGCTCGATCCCAAGATAGAAAAATTAACACGAACGGCGCGCTCGCAACTAACGCTGCACAGAGTTGGTCGCGCCGCCTCCGCCTGAAAACTTGTCCACAATTGCTGTGGATAACTATGTGCAGTGTTTGTACAAAGTTCGCGTAAGTAAGTCCCGGATAAGGATATTTGCTACGCTGCTCATTTTTTGAACTTATTACATTTTAACTAATATTCAATGGGTTAAAAATCATACCCGCATGGTTGTTGGGTTTGCAGGCGCACCACTTGTTAAGGTCGATGACGGCAGCGCGCGCCATATCGGGCGCGCGCGGGCGGCTCGACCTTGAATTGTTTAGGGATTTTATTTGCGCGACCCGCAATCGCAGCGATGCCGCCGCGCGACCGGTAAAATCCGGACATGGATTTGCTTTCGGTTTCGGATAAATCTTCTCGCGTGATCGGCGTCGCCGAACTCAATCGTCTGGCGAAAGAATTGATCGAGCGCAATCTGCCGCTCATGTGGATCGCCGGAGAGATCTCCAACTTCATGCGCGCGGCCTCCGGGCAT
>JBKJMN010000116.1:0-32510 GCA_046596405.1 Burkholderiales bacterium | reverse complement strand
TCGAAGACCGCCGGATGCCGGAATGGCATGCCAAAGCGGCGGCGCTTGCGCCCGACAAGATTCGCTACCTCGCGGGCCGGCGCTTGCGCGAATATACGGTGTCCGAACTCGGCAAATTCAAGCTCATCACCGATGTGGTCGGCGGATTTTCGTACACGCGCGATTTGTCGCTGTTCATGGAAAACGTGCTGGCGCTGCTCGAATTGAACGGCAGCTTCTTCACGGTGTTGGCGGACGTGGAGTCGGAACAGGGCGCGAACGAACCTTTCTACGCCGGCGCGCCTTTCCTGACCGCGATCGCCGGCGCCGACGGCTCCGCGGTGAAAGTCTGCGCCTGGCTCAAAAGCATTGCGTGCGTGAGCGTGACCTGCGAATTCAAGGGGAACTGGCGGCCGCCGATCGAGGCCTTCGAAGTGCGCAAGGTGTGCAACGGGTCTTCGGTGCCGCCGCTCGTCCCCGTGCATTTCACCGCCGGCACGCCGCCCGAGCGCAGCTTCAAGCTCGCGAAATAAAAAAACGGCGGACGTCAATCGGGCCGGATGCGCGCGGTCTTGATGACAGCGCCCCATTTAGCCATGTCGGCGCGCATGAACGCTTCGAGCTCGGCCGGCGTGCCTGCCACCACTTCAATGCCATCGCCGGCGAGCTTGTCTTTCGACGCCGGCGCCAGCAAGCCGCGCTGAATTTCGGTTTGCAGTTTTTCGACTATTGCAGCGGGTGTGCCGGCGGGCGCCAGCAGTCCGTGCCACGTGAGGACTTCAATGCCTTTCCAGCCGGCTTCCGCCATCGTCGGCAGGTCGGGCGCGAGCGGGGAGCGCTGCGGACTGCCGAGCGCCAGCATCCGCATGCGCCCCGCATCGCGGTACGGCAGCGCGGTGCGCAGCACATCGAACATGAGATCGGTATGGCCGCCCAGGAGATCGATGCGCGACGGCGCAGCGCCCTTATACGGAATATGCACCAGATCGATTTGCGCTGTGCTCTTGAAGAGCTCCATGCCCAGGTGGTTGGGGCTGCCGCTGCCCGAGGAGCCATAGCTCAGCTTGCCCGGCTGCTTTTTCGCGAGCGCCACCAGTTCGTGGACGGAGCGCGCCGGCACGGACGGGTGCACGACCAGCGCGTTGTACTGGCGCGCGAGCAGCGTCACCGGTGCGAAATCGCGGATCGCATCGTAATTGAGCTTGTAGAGATTCGGGTTGACCGTATGCGTGCCGAAGCACACATATAAGGTGTGGCCGTCGGGCGGCGATTTCGCGACGTATTCAGCAGCGATGTTGCCGCCGACCCCGGGCCGCGGTTCGACCACGACCACTGCGTTCAACGCCTGCGTGAGCCTCTGGCCGACCAAACGCGCCATCAAATCGCTGCCGCCGCCGGCCGCCGTGCCGATGACGATGCGGATCGGTTTAGCGGGATAGTCGGCCTGCGCATGCGCGTTGGCATGCAGTGCGCTTGAGCAAACAGTCATAGCGAACATCAGGTTGCGCATGAGGCGGGGGCTCGGTAAGGGAAGGGCAAGGCACGCAAAGCTTCCGCCTCGCCCGCAGCTGCGTCAAGTTGCCCCCATGCGCCGTCATGCGCCCCATGCGCGTTGCCCCGATGCGCGCCGCATATTTCACGCTAAGCGTGCCGGCCCACAGACGGCGCGGCGCGGCAACGTGCATCCTAGCCTCACTTTAGAAGCAACGGGCCATCCCGCGCTCCATGCCGCTACTCTGAGGAGAGAACCATGAAATCGACGTTCACCGCACTATTCGCCGCTGTGGCGCTGTCGCTGGCCGCCGCCGCCGCGCAGGCCACCGAAAGTCCCGCCGCGAGCAGTGTCGCCGGCATGCTGCAAAAAAAGCACGACGCTCAGTTGCGCGCTCAGCTCGTTACGGAGAGCCGCTGGGAAGAGATCCGCCAACTAGATGTGGTGACCGCGCAGCGCGCGGGAACGCAACGCGACGCCGTGTACGACCGCGCTAACAAGCAACTCGCGCACGCCACCGGCGCCGACGTGCCGCCGATCGACGCGCGTGCGTTGGAATGCGAATCGGATCGCAAGCCAATCAGGTAAGCGCTGCACTCAACCGCGAGGTGTCGGTGTCGGTAAGACCGCGCGTTACTGCGCCACGCCAGGTTCCATCGCCGCGGCGAACGCGCTGCGGTTGCCGTCGGGACTCTTTAATCATGACTACTTTTACTTTCTGGCCGCCCAGCCGCCGGCCCGGAATGTGGATGTAAATGCCTTTTACAGCAGCGCGCCTGCATAAGAGGCGTTAGCGGCGGCGTTTGCCCGCGCGGCGGAAGTGGCTGATCGCCAGCACCAGTGCTGCGCCCTGGAGCAGAGCGCAGAAGTAAAACGGCGCGCCCATACGCCAGTCCCCCTTGGGAAGATCCGACACCAGCATCAGCAGCGTGGCGCCGATCGGCGGCGCGAGCACCGCCATCAGGCTGTTCAAGCCGCCGATCGCGCCGAGGGTGGTGCCCTGGCTTTTCTCATCTGCCGCGCTGGAAATGATGCTCTGGATCGCGGCAGTGACGGTGGCGCCGAGAACATTGACGAAGATGATCGCGTACATCATCCAGCCCTCCGTCGCGGCGCCCCACAGCAGGTAAGCGAGCGTCGAAGAAATCAGTCCGAGCACGGCGAGTCGTTGCGGGGTGACCCGCTTCAGGATGCGTCCGAGCAGCAGGCCCTGCGTCACTGCCGACACCACGCCGACCGCCGCGAGCGACCAGCCGTTTTCGAGCGGGCCCCAGCCGAACTTGAAAGTCGTGTAAAGCACCCAGCACGTGTAGAGCATGAACTGCGCAAGTCCGCTGCAGGCGATCACCGCGACGAGCGGCCCGGCGCCTTTAAGTTCCGTGAGCTTGCGCAGCGCCGTAACCGGATTCGCAGCCTGCCATCGAAACGGGCGGCGCCGCGGCGGCGGCAGCGATTCGGGCAGCACGAAAAAACCGTAGAGCACATTCACGACGGCGAGACTGCCGGCCACGTAAAATGGCAGCTGCAGATTAACTGCGCCGAGCAATCCGCCCATCACCGGCCCCAGAACAAAGCCGACGCCGAGCATTGCGCCCAGCATGCCGAAGCGTTTGGTGCGCGCCGCGGCCGGGGTGATATCGGCGACATACGCGTTGGCAACTGAAATGTTGGCCTGCATCGCGCCCCCCACGAGCCGCACGACGATCAGCATCGCGAGAGACGTCGCCAGCCCGGTGAAGAAAAAGTTGAGGGCAAGGCCGCAAAAGCCGATGAGCAGCACCGGGCGGCGGCCGTAAGCGTCCGACAGCGTGCCGAGTATCGGTGAGCCGAAAAAATTCGCGCAGCCGAACGCGAACGTTACGACGCCGTACCACAACGACTGCTCGGTCTGCGAACCGGTAAAACTGCCGACCAGTGCCGGCAATACCGGAATGATGATGCCGATCGACACCATGTCGATAAGCGATGCCAGCATGATGAACGGCATCCCCGCCGTGCGCTCGTGACGCGCGGCGAAAAATCTGAGGGGGTGCTTGGCTGGCGGCATAGGCGGACGTTTACTCACTTCGATTGGGCTTAATTCCGCCGCCTCACACCGGCCCGCGGCGCGCGGCGCCGCACGACAAAAAATGTCGTCGCGGAGGCCGCGCGGCGACCGAGGAGTATTGGATTGTGGCGCGCGCGGCGCGAAGGTCTGTGCGCGACCGTACATTTCGAACCGGTTTTCGTGAGGGGAACGTCGCACCCATGCGCGGGTCGAATCCATAACCACACGCATGCAAGGAGCACGCTATGAGTCTTCGTCTGACGGTGTTATCGGTCATTCTGGTGGGCGCCGCCGGTTGCAGCGCCCAACCGCGGCAATTAACGCCTTCTCCGCAAACGATGGGATTGGGTGACATCCAGAAGCGCGATCCGTTGCTGGGCAGCGAGTGCAGGGTTCCCTGCACTGTGTCGCCCGGGCCGGGCTGCTGCTGAACAACTTTTCGAGGACATCACAATGCACCGATTGGCCGCTTCCGTGATTGTATTTTTTACCGCCGGCGCGCCCGTGTTCGCCGCGCAGACCACCGATCGCAATGAAAGTGTGCAGGATGCGATTCCCGCTTGCATGGAGCGCAACGGGCCGGATTGCACACTCAAAAGCGACATATACATTCCGCGCGCAGCGCCCGGAATAATAGTGATCTCCCCGGTGAGCGTGCCGCCGACGGCGACAGTGCCCTCGGGCACGGTCACCGCAGTGCCCAGCCGTCGGACGACGGGACTCGTCGGGTCCGACGTTGTCACGACCCCGTCGGGAACAACGGTCATCATTACGCCCAGCGGCAACTCAACTTCCACGGGCACCACGACGATTCCGAATTCGGTCGGCGGAAATCTCACGTCGAGTGGGAATGCGAGCGGGACATCGACGTCTACGGGAGTGACGACGAATCCCGGGTCGCTTGGCGGCGCTCTGTCGTCGGGTTCAACGGCGACGCCGGGAACGGCGACGACCGGCGGGGGCAGCGTCCGCCGCTAGAGCGCGCGCTTACGCGGCGAGGCGCCGCGTTTGAGCTACGGTTTAGGCGCCGGGTGGATGTTGTCGACCCAGTGCACTTCCTCGGGCTTTTCGACGACGGGAATATCGAGGTTCACCACGACCGGTTCCTGACCGCTGCGCACGAGCACGCATGACAGCGGCTCGTCGTCGTTCGCATTGATTTCCTGGTGCGGCACATACGGCGGCACGTAGATGAAATCACCGGGTCCCGCTTCGGCAATGAACTCGAGGCTGTCGCCCCAGCGCATGCGGGCGCGTCCGCTGACGACATAGATCACGCTTTCGACCGGGCCATGGTGGTGCGCGCCGGTTTTCGCCTTGGGATGAATGACGACCGTGCCCGCCCACAATTTCTCGGCGCCCATGCGGGCATTGGTGATCGCGGCCGCGCGGTTCATCCCCGGCGTCTGCGCGGTGTTTACGTCGAGTTCATTGCCGTGCACGACGCGCACGCCATGCAGACGCCATTTCGATTCAGTGGAATTCGGCATTGCAGTCTCCTTGCGATGAATTCGAAAAACTGCGCGCAGTCACGGCGCGCACGCGTATTTTACTCCCCGGCGGACACTGCCTGAATGCGCTCATGGACGGGGGCCGGCCGGCGGTTCGTCTCGACGAATCCGGATGGCGCAGTGCCGGTAACCGCATTGCGGTTCAACCGTGATTATTGCTCGATGTTCACCGCGTAATAGCCGACCGAGCCGGTTTTGGAGGTGTCTTTCCACTGATGCGGCGTATTCGCCGGGATCGTGATCACATCGCCCCTGGTCAGGCGATGCACGGTGCCGCCCTCAATGCCTTTGCCGCGGATCTGTCCCGGTGCGGTTTCTGTGGGCTCGATCATCGTGCCGCCGGTGACGAAGTCCGCCTCGCCGTCGACGATGATGAAAACGTGGTTGGTCTTCGCGTGCATTTCGGAGCCGCGCTGTACGCCGCGATTGGCAATGACAGTCAGGCCCTGGTCCTCGATGATGCGCCCGCCCTTCACGAACGTGGCCGCGACCTTATCGTGGTTGATGTAATGGACGCGATTGGGGAAGCCGCCGGTCGCGCAGCCGGTCGCCAAAGCCATTGCGCCAAGCGAGCCAGCGAGCGCTGCGGCGGCGAGTATTTTTTTCATGCGGGTCTCCTACCGTTGGAAAAATTGGATAAGCCGGCTGGCGAGCGAAGCCTCGTTCAGAAAATGAGTGCGGATAATGCGGCCCTGCACCGGGTCCTTCAACGCCTCCGGGTCGATCACGCGGGGAACGCGTTATTTGCCGGGCGTGAGCGGTTGCAATTGAGGTGTGTCGTCGAGCGGCGGGGCCGCTTTGGCGGCGATCAGTATCATGGCGACGGTATCGTAATAACCCATGATGCCGATCAAATCGAGCATGCCGCGCTCGCCGAACTGGATCTGCGCTTTCTCGTAGACGAGGTCGGTTACCGCTTTGTCGCGATAGATCTGCATCGCGAGATCGTACAGGATGGCTTCGTCGGGTTTCATCGCCGCCGGACGCCTGCCCGCAGCGAGGTCCGACGCGACGCGCGGGTCCAGCCCGCCCTTGATGGCGAGCGTGTAATGACCGCGCCAGATCCATTGCGACGACCACTGCCGCGCGGTAATCAGGATCGCGAATTCGGAGAGGCGCGCGGGGTGCTGCGTGTTCCAGCGTCCGTAATCGGACAGCGCCTGCAGGCGCGCCGCGAGTTCCGGGCTGTGGATGTACGCGCGATAGGGAAAATTGGTGAATTTCGCATTGCGCGGCGGCAACGCGATGCTGTCCGCCCATTTTTTCTGCTCGGGCGTGAGTTGCTCGGGGCGCAGTTCCGGGAAGCGCTTGGTTTCCTGCGCGCCGGCGGTTGGCAGCGCGGCCGTCCATAAGAGAAACATCGTCGTCAGCAGCAGTCTCATCATTTTCTCTCCGGTGGAATTATCGATTGCGCATCGTGCAAGGTCGGCGCTAAAAACCAGCGGCGGCGCCGTCGCTGCGCGGGTCGTATCCCGCTTCGAGCGCGCCGTTAGGGTGCCGCGCGATGCCGCCTGCATGGCCGACGGTCTCGTCCAGCGCGCCGATAATTTCGATGGCGTGACCGCGGCGCGCGAGTTCGTCGATAAGCGCCGGCGGGAAGCGCGCTTCGAGCTTCAAAGTATCGGTGGCCTGTCCCCAGGTGCGGCCGAGCAGCCAGCGCGGCGCGGCGATCGCCTGCTGCATGCCCTGAGCGAATACTGCGTAGCGCGTGAAAACAGCCGCCTGGGTTTGCGGCTGGCCGTCGCCGCCCATGGTGCCGTAGACGACGGTGCGGCCGTCATGCAGTTGCGCGAGCGCGGGGTTCAGCGTGTGAAACGGCTTGCGCCGCGGCAGCAATGCGTTCGGCGCGCTTGCGTCGAGTGAGAAGCTGCAGCCGCGGTTCTGCCAGTTGATGCCGCTGCCCTGCAACACGACGCCGCTGCCGAACTCGTGGTAAATGCTCTGGATGAAGCTGACCGCGCGGCCCGCGCCATCGATGGCGCCCATCCACACCGTATCGCCGCGCGCCGACTGCGCGCCCCACGGCAACGCGGCATCGCGCCTGATCGCGGTGGCGAGCCTGGCGAGCGCCGGTGGCGCCAGCAGTTGCTGCGGATCGACGGTCATGAACGCGGGATCGGTGATGTGCTTGTCGCGCACGATAAATGTCTGCTTGGTCGCTTCGACGATGAGATGCACGTAGTCCGCGCCGTCCGCCGCGCACTTGCGCAGATCCAGTTGGTCGAGGATGCCCAGTATCATCAGCGACGCCGTGCCTTGCGTCGGCGGCGCCATGTTGTAGAGCGTACCGAGGCTGTGTTGCAGCCTGACCGGCGCGCGCAGTTCCGCGCTGTGGCCTTCTAGATCGGCGAGCACGAGCGGGCTGCCGAGCATTGCAAGATCACCGGCCATCGAGCGCGCGAGCTCGCCGTCGTAAAAATCGGCAAGACCATACTTAACGAGCTGGCGCATGGTCGCCGCGAGTGCCGGCTGCTTCATCAGCGAGCCCGCGAGTGGTGCTTTGCCATTGGTCAGAAAACGCGCGCCGAATCCCGGCACGTTTTCAAGTTCGGCAAGCTTCGCGTTAGTGTTCGCGGACTGGCTTTTGGTGACGACGATGCCGTGCTCCGCATAATGCGCGGCGTCGTCGAGCAGGCGCGCAAGCGGTACGCGGCCTGCCCAGTGCTGCTTGCTGTAATCGAGAGCGAGCGCCCAGCCGGACACGGTGCCGGCAACCGTGTTGGCGGCGAGCGGGCCGCGCGCGGGTATTACTTCAGCTCGGTGCTCGCGGTAAAAATCGACCGACGCGCGTCCGGCGGCGCGGCCGCACGCGTCTATCGTCGTGACTTCCTTGCCGGGCTCGTGTATCAGCCAGAAGCTGTCACCGCCGATGCCGTTCATATGCGGATAAACGACCGAAATGGTCGCGGCCGCGGCGACCATCGCTTCGAGCGCGTTGCCGCCGTCGCGCAACACGGCAAGCCCCGATTGCGCGGCCAGCGCGTGCGGGGCCACCACCATGCCGCGTGCGGCCCAGGATGAATGGATACTCATGAAAATTTGCGACGGCGCAGCCGGAAACTTTACTTCTCTGGCAGCTTGCGCAGTTCGGGCAGGACTTGCTTCGCGAAAAACTCCGCGCCGATTTTGGCGATGCGCGCGGGCCCGATTTGCGCGCGTATCGCGGCTTCGGACCCGGCGTTCTTCCACTGCGCGTATTCGTCGGGCGGCGGCGTCAGCCCCATCGCTTCGACGAGCAGGTTCACGTAGTTGACGACCTTGATGCCGTCGGTCGTCGCGAGCCCGCACAAGAGGCGCTGGCAAGAGTGAAACGCGGTCACCAGCGTAGCGCTCTGATGCGCCGCGCACAGGTCGACCGAGCGGCGCGTCACATCCTTCATGGCCGCAGGAACGGCGGCGATCGCGGAACACATGTGGCCCGGGGCCGCGTAATCGGTGACCACGAGTTCGAGTCCCGGAATCAGGCGCAGCAGGTCGGCAATCAACGGATAGGCGTCGACTTCATGAAAGCCGCTGTGCGCATGCAGTACCACGCGGCGCTCGATGGCGTGGGTCAGGCGCGGGACGAGCAGGTGACGACGCTCGTGCAGCATCCCGGTGATATGCGACACCTCGAATCGGGCGGGATTGATGCCGCTCATGAAGGTGCCCGCATGGCGGTGGCACGACGGGCACCACGTGACGACTTTGTCGCGGCCGGTCGCGTTGAATTTCTCGACGGTGCGCGCGGCCATGCCGGCCGCCGCATCCAGATTGCCGTCTTTCGCGGTGCCGCAGCAATACGCGGGACCTCCCGCGGGATCGGAATCGATGCCGACCGCGCGCAACAGTTCGATCGCGCTGTGGATGATGTCGCCGTGCCGCACCGCGTTGCAGCCGTACCAGAAGACGACGCGCTCGCGCATTGCCGCCATTATCGCTGCCACTCCGCGAGTTCGGATTCCGAGAGCTGCAGCGCCGAAAACGCATTGATGCGGCGAAAAAAATGCGGGTCGCGCTTGCCGTCGGGCAACAGCGCGGGGCCGCCCGTCGAGCCGAGCGCGGTAATGCGCGCGAGCCGCATCATCAGCATCGGATTGACGTTTTCCGGACACGCCGGAATGCAGCGCGCGGATTGCGTGCACAGGCGCGTCCACTCGAGCGCCTCCGGAGTGCCGCCCGCGCCTTCGAGAAGATTGCGGATGCCGGCAACCACTACGCCACCGCTTTTTCCCGGCAGTGTGTCCGAGTATTGCGTCATCGGGCACGCGTCGAAGCACTTGCCGCAAGTCGTGCAATCCGCCAGCGTGCGCGCGATGTTGCGCTCGATATAGCCCAGCAATTGTTCGGTCTCGGATTTCATGCGGTCATGGCGGGCGAGGTGAGAGCGATGCGAGGAGAAATCTTAGCACACGCGCCCGCGCTTTCCGCGGGACGCTACAATGCAAGTATGCAAAACATACTCGAACGCGACACGGTCGGCGCCTTCTGCCGCCATACCCATGTCGAAATGGCGGGCGCCCGGAGCGGGCCGCTCGCCGGCCTCTCGTGCGGCATCAAGGATCTTTACGACATCGCGGGGCACCAGACCGGTTTCGGCAGTCCCGACTGGCTCGCGACGCATGCCGCGGCGGCGGCCACCGCGCCTGCTGTGCAGCGTTTGCTCGACGCCGGCGCGACCATCGCTGGCAAGACGCAAACGGATGAAATGGCCTACAGCCTCAACGGCGAGAACCCGCATTACGGCACGCCGGTGAACGTCAATGCGCCGGGGCGCATTCCGGGCGGATCGTCGAGCGGCTCGGCGGCTGCGGTGGCGGCGGGTCTCGTCGATTTTGCGCTCGGCTCCGATACCGGCGGCTCGGTGCGCGCGCCGGCGAGTTTCTGCGGCATCTATGGGCTGCGGCCCACGCATGGGCGTATTCCGCTCGCCGGCGCGTGCGCGCTCGCCGCGAGCTTCGATGTCGCCGGCCCGTTCGCGCGCGACGCGGCGCTGCTCGAGCGCGTGAGTCGCGTCCTGCTCCAGGACCACGAGCCCGCAGCCCAACCCGGCGCGTTGTTGTATGCCGAGGACGCTTTCGCGCTGGTCGACGCCGCGCTGAAACCGCTCTTCGAGTCCGCCGTCGCGCGCGTGACCGCGGTGCTCGGCGGTCCGTGCGCCGTCACCGTAGCGGCCGAGGGCCTGGCGCAATGGTTCCAGGTCTTCCGCCGCCTGCAGGGCGCGGAAGCGTGGGCGCAACACGGTGCATGGATCGCGCGCGTCAAGCCGCAGTTCGGGCCGGGCGTGCGCGAGCGTTTCGAATGGGCCGCGACGCTGACCGCAAATGAGATTGCACCGCTCAAGGCGCAGCGTGAAGTCATTGCGCAGCGCATGGCCGGCCTCCTGCGCGATGGGGCGGTGCTGGTGCTGCCGACCGTGCACACGATTGCGCCGCGCACGAATACGCCCGTTGCCGAGCTCGACGACTTTCGCGGCCGCGCGATGAGTCTTTTATGCATTGCCGGTCTTGCGCGCCTGCCGCAAATCAGCTTGCCGCTCGCGCAATTCGACGGTTGCCCGCTGGGGCTGTCGCTGGTCGCAGCGTGCGGCAACGATACGCTGCTGCTAGACATCGCGCGCCGCATTTCACGTTGATCATTTATATCCACGGCTTCAACAGCTCGCCGGCGTCGTTCAAGGCGAAAGTCCTGCACGACGGCCTCGCGGCGCGCGGACGCGCGCAGGATTTCAGCGCGCCGGCGCTGCCGCATTCGCCGGCGGCGGCCGCCCGGGTGCTCGCCGAACTCGCGCGCAAGCATCCGCACGCCGCACTCGTCGGCAGCTCGCTCGGCGGCTTCTATGCAACGTGGCTCGCGGAAAAGTTCGCGCTGCGCGCGGTCCTCGTCAATCCGGCGGTGCGGCCGTACGAATTGCTGGCCGGTCACATCGGGCGGCAGAAAAATTTCCACACCGGCGAAGAATATGATTTCACGCTCGAGCACGTGGCCGAGCTGCGCGCGATCGAGGTTGATACACTCGACCCGCAACGCTATCTGCTGATGGTTGAAACCGGCGATGAAGTGCTCGATTACCGGCACGCCATCGAGAAATACCGCGGCGCGCAGCAACTCGTGATCGAAGGCGGCGACCACGGGTTCAGCGATTTCGCCGATTACGTCGGACCCGCGCTTGAATTCTGCGCGAATTCAGGACTGAGCGGCCGGCCGCCCGTATAATCGCGTTCCTTCGTCACACCTCCGCCTTTCGCATGATCGCGCCGCACGACCTGGTCTTTTTCGCCCTCGCGGCATTGATACTCGCGCTAATCCCGGGTTCCAACACGGCCGACTTGATGTCGCGCACGCGGCGCTTGGGCCGGCGTGCCGGCGGCGCGGTGCTCGCCGTGCGCCTGGCCATGGGGTCGCGCCAGTAACAGCCCGGCCTCCTCCCGTGTCCGCCAACCCATGAACGTCTTTTACGAAGAAGAAGGCACTTTCAAAGTCGCGGCCGTGCTTGCCGACAACGACACCTCGTTGCAGGTCGAGGCGGCGCATGGCAAGCGCAGCAAAATCAAGTCGTCGGCCGTGTTGCTGCGGTTCGAGCAGCCGGCGCTCAATGCGTTTGCGGAAGCCGCACAGCAGGTCGCCGCTGCGGTCGATGTCGATTTTCTGTGGCAATGCTGCGGCACCGACGAGTTTGCGTTCGACGCGCTCGGCCAGGAATATTTCGGGCATGCGCCGGGCGCGCTCGAAGCGGCTGGACTGTTGTACAAGCTGCACGGGTCGCCGATGTATTTTTACAAGAAAGGCAAGGGCCGCTACAAGGCGGCACCCGCCGATGCGCTCAAAGCCGCGCTCGCGAGCGTCGAGAAAAAGCGCCTGCAGGCCGCACAAAAGCAGCGCTGGAGCGCCGAGCTCGTCGCGGGCCGGCTGCCTCCGGAATTCGCGCCGCTGGTCTCGAAGCTACTGTACGGGCCGGACAAAAATACGCTCGAATGGAAAGCGCTCGAAGCCGCTGGCGAGCAATTGAAGTTGTCGCCGGCGCGCGTCATGGCCCACTGCGGCGCGCTCGCTACGCCGCACGATTACCACCTGAACCGGTTCCTGTTCGAGTATTTCCCGCGCGGGGCCGGGTTCGGCGAACTGCCGGCCATCGTGCCGCCGGCCGATTTGCCGCGCGCGGCCGTGCGTGCGTTCAGCATCGACGACGAGACCACGACTGAAATTGACGATGCGTTTTCGGTGACTGCGTTGCCCGGCGGCAACCGGGAAGTCGGCATTCATATCGCGGTGCCGGGGCTCGGGATTGCGCGCGACTCGCCGGTCGAAGCCATCGCGCGCGAGCGGCTATCGACGGTTTACTTTCCCGGCCGCAAAATCACGATGCTGCCGGAAGCCGCGATCGCCGCCTTTACGCTCGCCGCCGGCGCCGAGCGCTGCGCGCTGTCGCTGTACGCCGAAGTCGGCGCGGATGGCACAGTGGTGGCGACCCGCAGCCGTTGCGAGCTGGTCCCGATCGTGGCCAATTTGCGCATCGGCGCCCTCGAGGAAGTGTTCAATCCGGACGCGCTGGCGACCGGCACCGTGGCGCACGAGTTCGGGAGCGAGCTCAAATTCCTGTGGCAGTTCGCGCAGTATCTGCAGGCCGCGCGCGGCAAAGCTGACAGCGAAGCCGACAACCAGCGTGTCGAATACAATTTTTACGTCGAAGGCGACCGCGTGCGCATCGTCGAGCGCAAACGCGGCTCGCCGATCGACAAAGTCGTCTCCGAACTCATGATCTATGCCAACGCCGAATGGGGCGGCGAGCTGGCGCGCGCCGGTTACGTGGCGATTTATCGCGCGCAGAGCGGCGGCGTTGCGCGCATGACGACGGTCGCCTCGCGCCACGAGGGGCTCGGCGTGCCGCAGTACTCGTGGGCAAGTTCGCCGCTTAGACGTTATGTCGATCTGATCAACCAGCGTCAGCTGCTCGCGCTGTTTGCCGGCGCGCCCGCGCCCTACGTCGCCGGCGAGGAGGCGCTGCTCGCGGCATTGCGCGAGTTCGAGCTGGCTTACGAGGCGTACGCGGAATTTCAGCGCAACATGGAGCGCTACTGGTGCCTGCGCTGGCTCGAGCAGGAAAAGGTGACGGCGCTGGACGCCACGGTTCTGCGCGATACTCTCGTGCGGTGCAACCGGCTGCCGCTGGTGCTGCGGGTGCCCGCGTTACACGATTTGCGTCCGGGCGATGCGGTCAGGCTGGCGATCTCGCGCGTCGACCCGTGGGAACTCACTTTGCATGCCGAATCAATACCCACGGTGAGTGCCTGCTAACTTGTGGGCAGCCCACGACCGATGGCTATAATTGACCTTAATTAAACCTTGCAAATACCTGTCATATAAGGTATTTATATAAGCCATCGCCAATCTTGCGTAGAATAGGCCGCTATGAGCCTGACCAGCTCGACCCGATTGATGCCGTTGGGGAGAAGTTTTATCCCGCTGGATCTGCCATTCGCGGCTAAATTTTCTGCATTCAGGCGCACCCTGCTTGATATGGATGATCTGTCACGTTTCCAATATGCGGTCGCCGCGTCGTTTGTGGTGCACGCGATCGTCCTGTTTGGCGTCACGTTCCGCCCGCCCGATCTGTCGAAGCTCGACAGCGTGGCCCCCGCGCTCGAAGTGGTGCTGGTAAATTCGCGCTCCGCGACGCGGCCGGTGAAGGCAGACGTGGTCGCGCAGCACAACCTCGACGGCGGCGGCAACACCGATCTTGATCGCCGCGCTTCGAGCCCGCTGCCAGTCACTCGCAACGACAAGCAGACGACCGAGCTCACGATGGAAGCGCGCCGCGTGAAGCAGCTCGAAGTCGAAGCGAAAAAGCTGCTGACGCAGGTCCAGGCGCAGACCAAGGTCGAGTCGGCGGTCGCCCAGCCTGATCCGCAAGCCGAGCCGAAAGCGGCGCCCAACGCGGCGGAAATCATGAGTAAAAGCCTCGAGATTGCGCGGCTGGAAGCGCAGATTTCCAAGGATTGGGACGCTTACCAAAAGCGGCCGCGCCGGCGTTTCCTCGGCGCCCGCGCTCAGGAATTCCGCTTCGCGCGCTACATCGAAGACTGGCGCCAGAAAATAGAGCGCGTCGGCACGCTCAATTATCCGGAGGCGGCCAAGAACCAGAAGATTTACGGCAGCCTGCAGCTCACCGTGTCGATCAAACCCGACGGCAGCGTCGACAACATCGAGGTCAATCGCTCGTCCGGGCAGAAAATCCTCGATGACGCGGCGCGCCGCATCGTGCAGCTCGCGGCCCCCTATGCGGCGTTCCCGGCGGATATTGCCAAGGACACCGACATCCTGAGCATCACCCGCACCTGGACGTTTACGCGCGCGGACCAGCTCTCGACCGAGTGACGGTTAGAAACTCGGGACATGACTGACCGCTACGCCGTGGTGGGCAATCCCGTCGCCCACAGCCTGTCGCCCGCAATCCACGCCGCGTTCGCGCGCGCGACCGGGCACGCGATCGAATACGGCACGCTGTTGGCGCCCCTCGATGGATTCCTGGCAACGGTTGAAAAATTTCGCGCGGACGGCGGTATGGGCGTGAACGTGACCGTGCCGTTCAAGTTCGACGCGTTCCGCTACTGCGAACCCACGGCGTCCGCGCTCGCCGCGCAAGCCGTCAACACGCTGGATTTTCGCGGCGGGAAAATAGTCGGCCATAACACCGACGGCAACGGGCTCATCGCCGATCTTGAGCGCAATCTCGGCTTTGCGTTGCGCGCCAAGCGCGTGCTCGTGATGGGCGCGGGCGGGGCGACTTGCGGCGTCATGCATCCTCTGCTTAAAGCGGGTCCGAAACTGCTGGTCGTCGCGAATCGCACGGTGGAAAAAGCGCGTGAGCTTGTGCAGCGGGTCGCGCCGGAATTCCCGCGCAGCGAATTGTCGGCGCGTTCGTATCGGGCGCTGGCCGGCGCGCAGTTCGATCTCGTGATCAACGCGACTTCGGCCGGATTGCGCGACGAGATGCCGCCCTTGCCGGAGGGTGTTTTTGCCGGCGGTGCGCTCGCCTACGACATGGTGTATGCAAGGCAAACGCCGTTCATGCAATTCGCGCATGGCCGCGGCGCGCGCACCGCCGACGGACTGGGCATGCTGGTCGAACAGGCGGCCGAAGCATTTGCGATCTGGTGCGGCGTGCGGCCAGACACGCGGCCGGTGATCGAAAAATTGCGGACGCGGAATTGAGCATTCCGCTGCGCAGATAGGCATGCTTAAATTTCTGTGGCGCTGCATCTGGTATCCGCTGCTGCTCGCGTTCACTGCGCTGGTGCTCGTGCAGTTCTGGTTCCTGATCCACATCTGGTACTGGGTCGATCACGATCCGGGCACCAGCGCATTCATGCACGCCCGGCTCGAGCGGCTGCGGGAGAAAACCCCCGGCGCGGCCTTGCAGCAGCGATGGGTGCCGTACAGCCGCATCTCGACCAGCTTGAAGCGCGCAATCGTCGCCGCGGAGGACGCTAAGTTTCTCGATCACGACGGTTTCGACTGGGAAGGCATCCAGAAGGCGTACGAAAAAAACCTCAAGAAAGGCAAAATCGTGTCGGGCGGCTCGACCATCAGCCAGCAGCTCGCGAAGAACCTGTTTCTCTCGGGCGAGCGCACGTGGTGGCGCAAGGCGCAGGAAGCCGCGATCACGGTGATGATAGAGACCATCATGACCAAGCGCCGGATACTCGAAATCTATCTCAACGTGATCGAATGGGGCAATGGCGTGTTCGGCGCGGAAGCGGCAGCGCGCTATCATTTCGAGACCACCGCGGCCGCGCTTTCTGCCGAGCAGTCGGCCCAACTCGCGGCGATGGTGCCAAGCCCGCGCCGCTATACCCGCGGCAGCGAGACGCCGTACCTGCAGAGGCGCACGGAAATCATCCTGTCGCGCATGAATTCGGCTGCGGTACCGTAATTTCCCACTAGCCGTCAACGCAGGCGCGGACCCGCGCTGCTTCAGTCGACGATGAAGAGCCTGACGCCTTGCGCGGTATACGAGCGGTGCGCTTCGGCATGGTCCGCGACCTGGTAACTCATGCCGCGCGTCAGGCGGAATTTTCGCCCGTCGGCGAGTTCCGATTCGAACTCGCCCTCGAGCACCAGCACGATATGGCCTTTGCTGCACCAATGATCGGCGAGATAGCCGGGCGAGTATTCGACCATGCGCACGCGCATGCCGCTAAATTCCTGCGTGCGCCACGTGGCTATGCCGGCCACGCCCGGATATTCGACGGGCTCTATTTGCGACCAGTCGGTCACGCCGAACGGTATACCGGAGATTTTCATGGCGGAATTTTCGCGGACGAAGAGCAGCGATTTTAGCGCGCAACGGACGGCGCGCGCGCCATACTCAGTTGTGGCGTGGCCCGCGCGGTGCGCGACTTGACCACGGCAGGCCGCCGGAATAACCTCGCGTTGCCTACCGTCGCAAAGCAGCGTTCGCCGCCGACGCGGTGGGTCGATTCGAGGAGCCGTCCTGATTCAGTTCAATTTCAATGGAAGTAGCCGCGCGGCGCTTGCCGCCGGCGCGGTCCTGGGATCGCTGGTGATGCTGCACGCCAACGTAGCCGCAGCGTCGCTCGCGCCCTATCGGATCGAAAACGGGCGGATCCGCGCGCCACTCAGCGCGGAACCGGGCGACGCCGCGCGCGGCAAGGCGGCGGTACTGAGCCGCGACGGCGGCAATTGCTTTCTATGTCACACCGTGCCCGATGCGGGCGAAACGCCGCTCGGCAATATCGGCCCGCCACTGGCAGGCGTCGGCAAGCGCCTGTCGGCCGCGCAACTGCGGTTGCGGCTGGTCGATTCGACGCGCATCAATAAGTCGACCGTGATGCCCGCGTACTATCGGATTAAAGGCCTGCGCGGCGTCGCGCCCGCGTATGCGGGCAAGCCGCTGCTCACCGCTCAGCAGATCGAAGACGTGATCGCCTACCTGCTCACTTTGCGCAACTGATCCAATGCCTAAAAACTTTTACCGCCGCAGCTTCATTGCCCGGTTGCTCGCCATTTGCGCGTGGCCGTTCGCGCCGGCGCGCGCCGCCGACGCGGCAGTCGAATCGGTTGACGCGATGTTGTTCAAAGTCACGGGCGGCGCCAGGATCCAGCCCGGACGCGTGAAACTCGAACTGCCGGTGCTCGCCGACAATGGCAATTCGGTGAGCCTCAAGGTCAGCATCGATAGCGCAATGACGCCCGCCGACTACGTCAAGAGCATTCATATTTACGCGGCGCGCAATCCGCGGCCCAACGTCGCGAATTTCTATCTCGGTCCGCGCGCGGGGCGCGCCCAGGTAAGCACGCGCGTCAGGCTTGGCGGCAGCCAGCGCGTGCTGGCGGTCGCGGCGCTGTCGGACGGCACGTTCTGGTCGGCGACCGCCGACGTGGTGGTCACGCTCTCCGCGTGTTACGACGCGACCTGAACCATGACGGCACGCATCCAGGTCCCACCGAGCGCCAAACGCGGCGACGTAATCGAAATACGTATTGCGATCCAGCATCCAATGGAAACCGGCTTCCGGCTCGATGACGGCGGCCGCGCGATTCCGAAGAACGTCGTCAACAAATTGCAGTGCCGTTATAACGGCGCCGAGATATTTCGCGCCGAAATGGGTTCGGGAGTCGCTGCGAATCCGTTTCTGGATTTTTTCACCATCGCGGAGGCGAGCGGCGAACTGGTGTTCGACTGGGTTGACGACGAAGGACAGACCGGCTCCGAGCGCGTGGCGCTCACGGTCAGCGGATGACCGCGACACCGCTGCACGCGTTGCTCGCCTGCGTGCTCGTGCTGGTCAGCGCCGTCTGTCACGCGCAACGCGCAACAGTCAAGCCGCAGCCGCTCAAATCCGGGCTCGAATTCACGGGCGCCGAAGTACGCGAATTGCAGCAGGACGACTTTGCGAACCCCGGCATGTTGTGGGTCACGCGCGGCGAGATCTTGTGGAGCGAGGCCGCGGGACGCGAAGGCAAATCGTGCGCCGGATGTCACGGCGAGGCGAAGACGAGCATGCGCGGCGTGGCTACGCGCTATCCGCGCATCGACGCGGGAAGCGCGCGGCTGATCAATCTCGAAGGCCGCGTTCAGCAGTGCCGCGAGCGCCGCCAGCAGGCGGAGCCATTCAAGTACGAGTCCGCCGAATTGCTCGGGCTCACCGCGTATGTCGCGCTGCAGTCGCGCGGCATGCCGGTAAACGCGGTCATCGACTGGCAGAACCGCCACAATTTCGAAGCGGGGCGCGCGATGTATTACCGGCGCATGGGGCAGATGAACCTGTCGTGCGCGCAATGTCACCAGGACAACTGGGGCAAGAAACTCGGGCCGGAAACGATCAGCCAGGGTCACGGCGTTGCTTATCCGATCTACCGGCTGGAATGGCAGACCATGGGTTCCCTGCATCGGCGCTTCAGAAGCTGTCTCTCGGGCGTGCGCGCGGAACTGTTGCCTGCGGGCGCGCCCGAATTTCTCGACCTCGAACTTTATCTCGCGTCGCGCGCCAGCGGTCTGCCGCTCGAGACGCCGGGGGTACGCCGCTAGTCTCGGCTATGCATCAGGGCTGCACGCCTTTTTCGGCGTGGTCCCGCACACGCGTAAATCGCACGCGATCGAAATCCTCACCCTGTTCGAGCAGTTCTTCAAATTTGAGGTGCTGCTTGCTGTCGCCGATCATCGCTTCGTAAACGATGCCAGCGATGAATTCGCCGCGCGCAATGAGCAGTTCGTGGCGTTGTTGCTCCGCTTTGGCTGTGCCCAGCAGTAGGACGTTGATGTAATCGCTGCCGGACGCATCCGAAGTCTTGGAAAAGTCCTGCACGCTCATGCCGCCGTGTCCGATTCTGCGCAGCAGCACGGTAGCCGGTTTTTTGGCGAGTACCTCGATGCCGGCCAGCACGCGACCTTCGCGATCGCGCACGAGCCGGCGCACGATGCCCAGCCACCAGGGCGGGTCGCCGCTTTTGAGCGCGCACAGCGTGCCTATTCTCACAACGGGCTCGTGCGCGCGCGAAACCGCCGCGCCTACTCCCCATGCGCTTACATCGCGCTGCAGCCATTTTTCCGGCGCCGGCAGGCTCGCGGGTTCACCGGTGATGCCAAGCTGCTCCATGAGCTTCATGTCGAGCACGCGGATGAGCTCGGACCAGTCGCGGTACAGCGCGCGGGGGATTCGGCGCCAGGCGTTCTCGAAGCCGAGGATTGCTTCGAGAGTTACGGCGGCATCGGCGCGCTTCTCGTGCCGGTGCGGCGGGTGTTCTCCCCAGTAGTGCATGAGGCGCTGCAATACGACGAGTTTTTCCTGTGAGCTATATTCCTCGCCGAAGCGTTGCTCTTTCGCGTAAGCATCCGCGGTCAACCGCCGAATGACTTCCTGCACCTTGACCGTGACGGCGCCGGCGCCGAAAAAGCGCGCGGTCGTCAGCAGCATTGCCGCGCTGGTGGCGAGTTCCGGTGGCTGCGGCTGCGCGAGATCGACCGCCCAGATGCAGCCGGTCTTCGGTTTTTGATCGAAGAGGCAGGCGTTCGCATAGCGCGCCGCCACGCGCGCTGCAAGATCGGTTTGCTGCGGCAGCATGGAATCTGGACGCGCGATTTCGAGCAACATGGCGCGCAGCAGCTCGTATCGCGCAGTGGTGGGTAAGGTATCACCCGGATACGCATCGACGCGGCTGTCGTCGCAACCAGCCTGCTCGCTCAGCTGGAACACTTCGAACAGCGACTGCCACAACGAGTCTGAGACCGGCGCGTAGCGCAGATGCAGCACGCGGATCTGCTCGGCGAGCGCACGCAGCACGCGCACGATGAGTAAAGTGAAATCGGGGTTTTGGGCGCGTGCGAGTTTCGCATTCCGCTTCATTTCATCGAGGCACAAGCGATACGCGTGCTCGAGGCATTCCCAGAAATGCAGGGCGGCCTGCCACAACTGCTGGCGCTCGAATTCCGTGAGCGCGCCCTTCGTAAGGTACAAGCGGTTCAGTTCGGGCTCGAACGGCTGGCCGGATTCGTCGACCAGCCGGATGACGGCGAGGCGCGTCGCCGGCTGAAAGCCCGTGGCCTGCACGAGCGTCGTGAGCCACGACGCCACTTCTTCGATTGCTTGCAGTGGCTCCTCCGACAAGCCGGTCAGCAGCCGCTCGGCCTCCTCGATGCTGTGCATCGGGTGGTCGGTTTTCTGCGCCTTCAGCCAATCCAGCATCGTCGAACTCGTCCAAGACATAAACGCGACTGCAAGACGGGTATGCTGCAACCGTCGGCCCCGGCAAGCCGGCCTGCCGGCCCTATCGCCGGCAGCGCCTGCTAGCGCAGCGCGGCGTTAATTTTTTCGAGCGCCACCGAGCCCGGGCACAATTCGCGCTCGGTCAGGCGGTTCAGCGGCGCGTCGACGGTGTTCAGATGCGCGTGGAGGTCGGATGAGTCAGGGTCGACGTACAGCAGCCCGGTGACGACTTCCCCGCGTGCATGGTGCTGTTGGATATAGTCCATCGCTTTCAGGCGGTCGGTGGCATCGTAATCCGGATCGAGCTTACGCAGGCGCAGCACGCTGCCGTCATGCTGGGTGACCGTGGTTACCGTGCCCGGCGCGTAGTCGGCCGTAATTTCGTCGCGGCTGCTGATGAAATCGAGCCGGTTCACGGCCTCATTATGCTCGCGCACGTAGTCATAGCTTTTGGTCGAGCCTGAGTGGTTGTTGAACGCGACGCAAGGCGACACGACGTCGATGAACGCGGCGCCCTTGTGCTCGATTGCCGCCTTGATCAGCGGCACGAGCTGGTGCTTGTCGCCCGAGAAGCTGCGCCCGACGAAACTCGCGCCCAACTGCAGCGCCAGCCCCACCATGTCGATCGGCTCATCGCTGTTGGCGATGCCGCGCTTGGACTTTGAGCCCTTGTCGGCGGTGGCGGAGAACTGGCCTTTGGTGAGACCGTATACGCCGTTGTTCTCGACGATGTACACCATGTTGACGCCGCGGCGCATGCAGTGCGCGAACTGGCCGAGACCGATCGATGCCGAATCGCCGTCGCCCGATACGCCGAGATACAAGAGCTCGCGATTGGCGAGGTTCGCGCCCGTCGCGACCGATGGCATGCGCCCGTGCACGCTGTTGAAGCCATGCGAGTTGCCGAGAAAATAATCGGGTGTTTTCGACGAGCAGCCGATGCCTGACAGCTTGGCGACCTTGTGCGGCTCGATGTTGGTTTCCCAGCACGCCTGGATGATCGCGGCGGAAATTGAATCGTGGCCGCAGCCCGCGCACAGCGTGGAGATACGGCCCTCGTAATCGCGGCGCGTGTGGCCGACCGTATTTTTCGGCAGGTCCGGATGATGGAGCTTCGGTTTGGCGAGATAAGTCATGACACTACTTTCTTCAACGGAACGACCGTGCGCGCAGCGGCGTGCTGCGAAATCTGGTCGACAATGAAGCGCGCTGTAATCGGCGTGCCGTCGTAATGCAGGACGGACAGCAGGCGTGCGGGGCTAATCTTGGCCTCGTTGACGAGCAGCGTTTTTAATTGCGCATCGCGGTTCTGCTCGATCACGAAGACCCACGGATGCGAGGCGACGAAATCGTTGATCTCGTCCTGAAACGGGAATGCCCGCACGCGCAACGCGTTGACGTGGATGCCGCGCAACGCGAGCACGTCGAGCGCCTCCTGCATTGCGGGACTCGTCGAGCCGTAGAAAATCGCGCCGAAGCGCGCCGGCTTTTCCGCCGGGTAGAGCAGCGGCGCCGGCACCAGCTTTTTGGCGGTGTCGAACTTGCGCAGGAGCCGTTGCACGTTGTCGATGTAATCGGGGCCGGCCTCGCTATAGCCCGCGTAGCGGTTCTTGGTCGTGCCGCGCGTAAAGTAACCGCCGCGCGTCGCGTGAGTGCCCGGGTAGGTGCGGTAGGTGATGCCATCGCCGTCGACGTCGAGATAGCGCCCGAAATCACGGCCGGTGTCGAGCATGGCCGAAGTCATTATCTTGCCGCGGTCGTAGGCCTGCTTGTCGTCCCACTGGAACGGCGCGCACAAGCGCGTGTTCATGCCGATATCGAGATCTGTCATCACGAAAATCGGCGTTTGCAGCCGCTCGGAGAGATCGAAAGCCTTGGCCGTGAACTCGAAACATTCGGTCGGATCTTCCGGGAACAGCAACACGTGCTTGGTGTCCCCGTGCGACGCGTACGCGCACGCCAGCACGTCGGACTGCTGCGTGCGCGTCGGCATGCCGGTCGAGGGGCCGCCGCGCTGAACGTCGACGATGACCGCCGGAATTTCCGCGAAGTAGGCGAGGCCGATGAATTCCGTCATCAGCGAAATGCCGGGGCCCGACGTCGCGGTAAACGCGCGCGCGCCGTTCCAGCTCGCGCCGATGACCATGCCGATCGAGGCGAGCTCGTCCTCGGCCTGTACGATCGCGAATTTGTTCCTGCCGTCGGCCGGATCGACGCGGTGTTTCTGGCAGTACTTGATGAACGCTTCCGCCAGCGACGATGACGGCGTGATCGGATACCACGCGCATACGGTCGCGCCGCCGTAGACGGCACCGAGCGCCGCTGCGCTGTTGCCGTCGATGAAGATCTTGTTGCCGACGTTGTCCGCGCGCTTGACTTTGAGGCCGATCGGGCCGCCCAGATGCTGCTGCGCGTAATCGCGGCCGAGGCGCAGCGCCTTCACGTTCGACTGCAGCAGCGCCTCCTTGCCTTTGTATTGCTCCGAGAACAGGCGTTCGATCTCGTTCGGGTCGATGTCGAGCAGCGTGGACAGCGCGCCGACGTAGACGATGTTCTTGAACAGTTGGCGCTGGCGCGGATCGGTGTACGTCGCATTGCAGATCTCGGTCAGCGGCATGCCGATCACGTTGATGTCGGCGCGAAACTTGGATTGCGGCAGCGGCTTGGTGTTGTCGTAAAAAAGATAGCCGCCTTCCTCGATTTCCTTGACGTCGGCATCCCACGTCTGCGGGTTCATCGCGACCATCAGGTCGACGCCGCCGCGCCGGCCCTGGTAGCCGTTTTCGGTGACGCGCACTTCATACCAGGTTGGCAGGCCCTGGATGTTCGACGGGAAAATGTTGCGCGGCGCGACCGGCACCCCCATGCGCAGGATAGAGCGCGCGAAGAGCTCGTTCGCCGACGCCGAGCCGGAGCCGTTGACGTTGGCGAATTTAATGACGAAATCGTTGGTTGAAGTAATTTGTTTCATCCCGTCCTCAAGCGGCCTTGCGTTGGGGTTTGTTGCGGCAGCCGGGTCCGGCGTGCGTCATCTCGAGCAGAAACTTCTGCATGTCCCACGCGCCGGTCGGGCAGCGTTCGGCGCACAGGCCGCAGTGCAGGCACACGTCTTCGTCTTTCGCCATGATGCGGCCGGTCTTGAGCCCGGTCGATACGTAGATGTCCTGCGTCAGGTTGTCGGCCGGCGCGTTCAGGCGCGCGCGCAGTTCCTTTTCTTCGCCGTCCTGCGTGAAGGTGATGCAGTCCATCGGGCAGATATCGACGCAGGCATCGCATTCGATGCACAGTTTCTCGCTGAACACGGTTTGCGCGTCGCAGTTCAGGCAGCGCTCGGCCTCCGCGAACGCGAGCTTGGGATCGAAGCCGAGCTCGACTTCGACCTTGATGTTCTTCAAGGCGATTTGCTGGTCCTTGAGGGGCACCTTATAGCGCTGGTCCGGCGAGATCGCATTGTCATAGCTCCACTCGTGGATGCCCATTTTCTGCGACATCAGATGCACCATCGGCGCGGGGCGCTCCTTGATGTCCTCGCCATTGCAGAACTTGTCGATGGATATCGCGGCTTCATGGCCATGGGCGACCGCCCAGATGATGTTCTTCGGTCCGAACGCCGAATCGCCGCCGAAGAATACGTTCGGGATCGTTGACTGCAGCGTGACTTTGTCGACAACGGGCATGCCCCATTTGTCGAACTCGATGCCGATGTCGCGCTCGATCCACGGGAATGCATTTTCCTGGCCGACCGCGACCAGCACGTCATCGCATTCGAAATGCTGGTCGGGTTCGCCGGTCGGCACCAGAGTGCGGCGGCCGGGTTTGCCGCCAGATGAGGCCTCGAACTCGGCCTTCACTTTTTCGAACACCATTCCGGTCAGCTTGCCGTTGTCGTGCTTGAACGATTTTGGCACCAGGTAATTCAGGATAGGAATGCCTTCGTGCTGGGCGTCTTCCTTCTCCCACGGGCTGGCTTTCATTTCTTCGAAGCCCGAACGCACGATCACCTTGACGTCGTCGCCGCCGAGGCGTTTCGACGAGCGGCAACAGTCCATCGCAGTATTGCCGCCGCCGAGCACGATCACGCGTTTGCCGATTTTGTCGACGTGGCCGAACGACACGCTGTTCAGCCAATCGATGCCGATGTGGATGTTCTTCGCCGCCTCCTTGCGACCCGGCAGATCGAGATCGCGTCCGCGGGGCGCGCCGGTGCCGACGAAAATTGCGTCGTATTTCCCGGCGACGACGGAGTTGAGACTGTCGATGTGCCGGCCGCCGCGGAATTCGACGCCGATATTGAGTATGTAATTCACTTCCTCGTCGATCACCGATTCGGGCAGGCGGAATTTCGGAATCTGCGTGCGGATCATGCCGCCGGCCTGCTGGTCGCCGTCGAACACGATGACTTCGTAACCGAGGGGCGCCAGATCGCGCGCGACCGTGAGCGAGGCGGGTCCGGCACCGATCAATGCGACGCGCTTGCCGTTTTTCTTCGCCGGCGCTTTCGGCAGACGCGCGGTGATGTCGTCTTTGTAATCGGCGGCGACGCGCTTCAGGCGACAGATAGCGACCGGTTCGGGCTTCTCGCCGTTATTCTCTTCGACGCGGCCGCGGCGGCACGCGGGCTCGCAGGGTCGATCGCACGTGCGGCCGAGGATGCCCGGGAATACGTTCGATTCCCAGTTGACCATGTATGCATCGCTGTAACGGCCGGCCGCGATCAAGCGGATGTACTCGGGAACTGGAGTGTGGGCGGGACACGCCCATTGGCAATCTACTACTTTGTGGAAATAGTCGGGGTGCTGAATATCAGTCGGCTTCAAATCGTCTCCTCGTTACGCCTTATTCGTTCTTCGCTGCTCAGTCTTGGCAATAAGACGTATAACGCGTGAGCCGTGAAACGGGTGCATGGCGAATAGTGGGGTTGCGGTTAGTTTACGCTTGTGTAAAGCTGCTGAAAAGCCCTGCAATTTCAAGTACTAGTGACAATAGTCACGAGAATGCGACGGCGCTGCCGGTTAGCGCTCGCTAGCGTTCCGGCGAAAGTGGCCATGTAGGTGGGCTGAGAGCGGTAAATCCCTAATTTACAAATGAAAAAAACGACTTAATCCGCCGCTCGCAGCGTTACAGGTTTAAAATAGGCAGTCATCCTGATACTGAAGGTCAAGCATGAAACCAAAAATCACCGTCGCGTGGGAACACTTGGGCACTGTCGGCGGCACGCGCTACGACTCGTCTAAATGGACCGAGGATCGCTCCACACTGTGGGTCACGCTGTGGTCCGACCAGTTGAAACGCGTCAGCAGCGGAGTCTACCGCTACACATTGTGCGACGATAAGGATCTCGAGCGTTCGACCGGTGCCCGCCACCACGCCAACGTGAGTGAAGCGATCGAACGCGGCGTGCCGGTGAAGGGGTTTCTGGTGTGGCCGAAGAAAGAGCAGACCGCGCAGGGGCATCGCGGCGTCGAAGATGCCGATCCGAAACGCCAGTACGAACTCGAAGTTGAAAGCCGCGAAGGCAATCTTGTGGTGGCGCTCGCCAAAGGGATGTAGGACAACGGCATACGCTTTAACTGCGCTGCTCGCGCCGAGCGGAATTTTTCGGTCGCGTATAACGCGAACCCGGCACTAAACCGGCCGAACGCCCCAATCCCGGGCACGGGATTTGCAACGATCGCGTTATGCGCGATTTTCAAGCCAAACCCAGAGGTTTTTCCGTCGGTATTTCGGCGGCTTGTCGACGCGCCGACGCTGCGCACGAGCGGGCTTCGACGTGATTCGTGCCGCCAACGATATCGACGACCTGCAGCGCAGCATTCAGCTTGCCTTCGCGGTGCCCGAAACGCACGTCGCGAGCGCCATCGGTTATCTGGTCGGCGAAGGGCCTGCCGATAAGCAGTTTTCCGACGAGATTCCCGCGATGTTCGACAAGCTGGCGACGCCGCAGGGTTGGGCGTTGTGCGCGGACCTGTTGAAAATCAGACTTGCGCTGCGTGCCAGCAAACTGCGCCAGACACGCGATGTCGAGGGGTTCTATAAAGCGCTGATACGCGGCCGGCGATGATTGCCGTGCGCGGGGGTTAAATCTAAAACCGGAGCGGCGTAACCGCGGGCGGTCAATCCGCTTTGCGCTTGCGTGCCGGTGCCGTCTTCGCGGGCGCAGCTTTCGCGGGCGAGGCTTTCGCAGGTGAGGTTTTTTTAGGCGCGGGCGTTTTCGCCGATGACGGCCGCGGCTCAATAACCAGCTCGGGCCCGCGCAAAAATACCTGAACTTTCAGCTCGAGAAATCCGTGGCGCAGACCGTCGAACTCGCGCTTCGGGTCGGTGACATAGTCGCTGATCTGGTTAAAGCCGAGAACCGCTACGTGATCGGTGCGGATGTTGCGGATGCGCACCTGGTCTTCCTCGACTTCCTGCACCAGCCAGTCATCATCCATGATTCTCAATTCGGTCACGCCGCGAAAGCGACGCGCGGGCGGCCGCAGTCTCACACGGTGATGGATGCACTTCGCCAGCTTGGTTTTGGTGACTGCCATGGGTTAACGCAACAAACGCGTGTCGTAATTACGGGGTTTCGCCCCCGGCCGGAGGTGAAGGGGGAAGCGCGTCGGGACTCGCTTGCGGCTCGGCGGGATTATCGCCGAGCTTGCGCAGGCGTTTTTCCTCTTTCTTTTTTTTCTTCGCCAATTCTTTTTGACGCTTTTCAAACTGATAGTTGGGTTTGGCCAATGGCTTGTCCTTTTGTGAAGGGGGTACGCAATTATGCGCTCGCCGGGGGCGCTTTGGGAGCAAATTCGGCGGGCGCAGTTTGCGCGAGCAGGCGTTCGAGCTGGCGGGCGAAGGCCTGGCGGTCGCCGTGGTTAAACGGCGCAGGCCCGCCGGTGTCGACGCCGCTCGCGCGCAACTCGTCCAGGAATTTGCGCATGGTCAGCCGCGCTTCGATATTGTCTTTGGTATACAGGTCGCCGCGGGGGTCGAGCACGCGCCCGCCTTTGTCGAGGGCGGCGGCGGCCAACGGAATATCGGCCGTGATGACTAGATCCCCCGCGCGCAATTCGCCCGCGATTTTGTCGTCGGCCACGTCTAAGCCGGCTGCAACCTGGATCGTATTGATATACGCGGAAGGGGGCGTGCGCAGAGGCTTGTTGGCGACCAGCGTCAGCGCCACTTTCGCGCGTTCCGCGGCACGGAACAGAATTTCCTTGATCGGGTTCGGGCAGGCATCGGCGTCGACCCAGATTCGCATGACTGCATTATCGCAGACAACCTGCGATCGCCGCCGTGCGGCGGCCCGGGTCCGGTGTACTGCGGTAGGCTGCGCCCCCCGGTCAGGCGGGGGAAGGCGCTGCCCGCTAGATGCCTCTGCGCCCCCCGCCATCGAGGGCCGGCTCAAATGCGTGCCATCCACGCACCATCATTAACGCGCGAGCGCTGCGGGAAAACTTTGCGCGCGGTTAAGTATTGTGAGCTTTTGTGACGGCGGAAAAAACGCGCGCATCACACGTGCGCGGTAATGTCGCGGCAACTACATCTTAGCGGGCATCAGGTCGGTGCAGACGCCTTCGTAAATTTCCGCCGCCATGCCCACCGATTCGCCGAGCGTCGGATGCGGATGGATGGTCTTGCCGATGTCGACGGCGTCGGCGCCCATCTCGACCGCGAGAGCAATCTCGCCAATCAGATCGCCGGCGTGCGTGCCGACGATGCCGCCACCGAGAATGCGGTGCGTCGCGTGGTCGAATATGAGTTTCGTAAATCCTTCATCGCGCCCGTTGGCGATCGCGCGCCCGCTGGCGGCCCACGGAAATTTGCCGACGCCGATTTTGATGCCCTGTTTTTTGGCTTCTTCCTCGGTCAGTCCGACCCACGCCACTTCGGGATCGGTATAGGCGACCGATGGAATCACGCGCGCGTCGAAAAACGATTTCTGTCCAGCGGCCGCTTCGGCGGCGACGTGGCCTTCGTGCACGGCTTTGTGCGCCAGCATCGGCTGGCCGACGACGTCGCCGATCGCGTAAATGTGCGGGACATTCGTGCGCATCTGCCGGTCGACCGCGATATAGCCGCGTTGATCGACCGCGACGCCGGCCTGGTTGGCGCCTATCTTGTCGCCGTTGGGGCTGCGTCCGACGCCCACCAGCACGAGGTCGTAAAGCTGCGGCGCGGCGGGCGCCTCCGCGCCCTCGAAGCTGACCTTGATGCCTTGCGCGGTCGCTGCGACCGCGACGGTCCTGGTTTTGAGCATGACCTTGTCGAAGCGCGCCGCGTTGAACTTGCGCCATACGTTGACGAGATCGCGGTCGGGGCCCTGCATGAGTCCGTCCAGCATCTCGACGACGTCGATGCGGCTGCCGAGCGTCGAGTAGACGGTGGCCATTTCAAGCCCGATGATGCCGCCGCCGATAACCAGCATGCGCTTAGGAATTGCGGGCAGCGTGAGCGCGCCGGTCGAGTCGACGATGCGCGGGTCGTCGGGCACGAACGGCAGCCGGACCGGCATTGAGCCGGCAGCGATGATCGCGTGCTTGAATCGCACGACGGTTTTTTTGCCGGTCTTGTCCTGCCCGTCGCCCTGCGTGGCTTCGACTTCGAGATGATGCGCATCGAGAAAACGCCCGTAGCCGCGCACGACATTGACCTTGCGCGCCTTGGCCATCGCGGCAAGTCCGCCGGTTAGTTTGCCGACGATTTTTGTTTTGTGCGCGCGCAGTTTGGCGAGATCGACCGCCGGTGTGCCGAAGCTCACCCCGAGAGCGGCGAAATGCGCGGCCTCGTCCATGACCGCGGCGACGTGCAGCAGCGCCTTGGATGGAATGCACCCGACGTTCAGACATACGCCGCCGAGCGTGGCGTAGCGTTCGACGAGCACGGTCTGCATGCCGAGATCGGCTGCGCGAAATGCCGCCGAATAGCCGCCGGGTCCGGCGCCGAGCACGAGCATGTCGCATTCGACGTCCGCGCTGCCGGCAAACGTGGCGGCGGACGGGGCGGTGGACGAGGCGGGCGCCGGCGGCGCGGCTGGCGAGGCCGCGGCAGGCTTGGGCGCCGCCGCCGAGGTCGTCGCGGTGGGAGCATCGGCGGCATCGAGCATCAGCACCAGCGTCCCTTGCGAAACTTTGTCGCCGACCTTGACCCTAATCTCCTTGACGACGCCGGCCGCCGGCGACGGCACTTCCATCGTCGCCTTGTCGGACTCGAGCGCGATCAGCGGATCTTCCGGCTGCACACTGTCGCCGGGTTTGACCAGGATCTCGATGATCGGAATATTCTTGAAGTCTCCAATATCGGGGACTTTGACTTCGATTGGATTGCTCATTGCACGAATCCTTTAAGCCGCGAGCGCGCAGCCCATTTCAAGTGGTAAAAAGGCGCCGATCGATGCAGCATCGTTTAATTTCTGACCTGGCCTTCGCCGAACACGACCCATTTCTGCGACGTCAAACCCTCGAGGCCGACCGGCCCGCGCGCATGCAGCTTGTCGGTCGAGATCCCGATTTCGGCGCCGAGGCCGTATTCGTAGCCGTCGGCAAAGCGTGTCGATGCGTTGACTATGACCGAGCTCGAGTCGACTTCGCGCAAGAAACGCTGCGCGCGTGCGGCGTCTTCAGTGACGATTGCGTCAGTGTGCTGCGAGCCGTAGCGCGCGATGTGGTCCATCGCCTGCTCGATGCCGTCGACCACGCGCACGGCGAGGATCGCCGCGAGGTATTCGGTGTACCAGTCTTCCTCGGTCGCGGGCTTGACGCCGGCAACGAGCTTGCGTGTCGCTTCATCGCCGCGTAGCTCGATGCCTTTGTCCTGGTAAATTTTCGCGAGCCGCGGCAGCACGCGGTCGGCGATACCGCGCGCGACGAGCAGGGTTTCCATCGTATTGCACGTGCCCAGTCGCTGCGTCTTGGCGTTGTCCGCTATGCGAATCGCTTTTTCGGGGTCGGCATGGTCGTCGATATACACGTGGCACACGCCGTCGAGATGCTTGATCATCGGGATGCGCGACTCCTGCATTACGCGCTCGATCAGGCTCTTGCCGCCGCGCGGCACCACGATGTCGACGTATTCGTTCAGGCGCAGCAGTTCGCCGACCGCCGCGCGGTCGGTAGTTTCGATGACCTGCACCGCGGTTTCAGGCAGGCCGGCCGCTTTGAGTCCCGCGTGCACGCATTCGGCAATAGCCTGGTTCGAGTGCAGCGCCTCCGACCCGCCGCGCAAAATGCACGCATTGCCCGCTTTCAGGCATAGCCCGGCCGCGTCCGCCGTGACGTTGGGCCGCGATTCGTAAATGATTGCGATGACGCCGAGCGGCACGCGCATGCGGCCGACCTTGATTCCCGAGGGCTGTTGCTTCAAATCGCTGATTTCGCCAATCGGATCGGGCAGGCCGGCGATCTGGCGTAAACCGTCCGCCATGTCGGCAGTGCTTTTGGCGGTCAGCGTCAGCCGGTCGATCAGCGGCGCTTCCAGTTTTTTCGCGCGCGCGGCTTCCAGGTCGCGCGCGTTCGCAGCCAGCAGGCGGTCGACGTCGCGCTCGATCGCTTCCGCGGTCAGCGTCAATGCCCGGTTCTTAGTCGCGCTGTCGGCTTTGGCCACCAGCCGCGAAGCGGCCCGGGCCTGCTTGCCGACGGTGACCATGTAGCGTTGGATGTCCATGTGTGAAGCAGGATCGAGGATTTAGGAGCGAGGAGCGAGGAGCGAGGAGTGAGGAATTGCCCTACGAGAGGTTTTGCTCAATCCTCACTCCTCGATCCTCAATCCCACTGGCAAATGATACCGTGTTTCTATGCGGCCTTGGCCCGCTTGCGTGTAAAGCGCAGGCCCAGCTGCAGCAATTCGTCCCACGCGTCGCCGCGCGCGAGCCCTTTGATCATGCGATCGATCCGCGCCGCGTGAACGAGCGCGGATTCGATCTGCGCGGGGCTGAAGCGGCCGACATTTCGTTCGACGAGCTGCTGGCGCGGACCCCAGATGCGTGCGTCGCGCAACGCCTGCTGCAGCGGCCGCCCGCCGGCGAGTCCCGCGAGCACGCGGCCGACCGCACGGATTTCTTCGGTGATCGACCACAATATCAGCGGCGGCGCAGCCCCCTCGCCCTGCAGCCCGTCGAGCACGCGCGCGAGTTGCAGCGCGTCACCGGACAGCACGATGCCGCCGAGATCGAACACGTCGAAGCGCGCGACATCGAGCACGGACTCCTTAATCTGCTCGAATGACAGCGCGCCCGGCGGGAACAGCAGTGCCAGCTTCTGCACTTCCTGATAGGCGGCGAGCAGATTGCCTTCGACTTTGTCGGCGATGAACTCGAGCGTCTCGCTGTCGGCGGTTTGCGCCTGCGCCTGCAGGCGGCTCGCGAGCCACGCCGGCAGCTTGTCGCGTTTGACCTCCACGGCCTCGACCATCACGCCCGCGGCGTCGAGCGCGCCGAACCACGCGCCTTTTTGCGCGCGCCAGTCCACCGCGGGCAGCGCAATCAGCGTGATCGTATCGGGCGGCAGGTCCGCTGCGTACGCCTGCAGCGCCTGGCTGCCGTCGTTGCCGGGCTTGCCGCTCGGCACGCGGATTTCGAGTATGCGCTTGGTTGCGAACAGCGACTGCGATTGCGCGCTGACCCGCAGCTGCGACCAGTCGAAGTGCTGCTCGGCGGTCAGCACTTCGCGCTCGACATGGCCGTCTTCGCGCGCCCGCGCCCGAATGCGGTCGGCGGCTTCGAGGGCGAGCAGCGGCTCCTCGCCGTGCACGATATACAGGGACGCGAGCGCGCGCTTGAGGTTCTGCGCCAGCTGCTCGGTGGAAATGCGCACGGCTAGTCCCCGGCGCGCCGCATACGCCGTGCGCCCGGTTTCACCTTAGCGGGTGTCCCTGGTATCCGCGTTGAGCTGGGCCACCTGCAGGCGGCGCACGACCTGCTGGACGGCGTCCGTCTGCATGTCGCGGTAGAGCAGCGCTTCTTCCTGCTCTTTGCCGAGGACGTCGGAATCGCTGTAGAGCAGGTCGCGTTTCAACAGGATTTGGTCCGCCGCGATGAGTTCGCGGCCGGCCTTGTCAGTGAGCCGGAAGTTAACGCGATAGCGCAGTTGCAGTTCCTGCACGCGCCCCGCTGCCGACAGCGAAAGGATGGAGCGTTCGCGCGCTTCGGACAGGATCTGCAGCGTTACGTCGGCCTCCTTCGGATTGGTCGTAATGCGCGTTTTGCTGCCGCCCCGCACCGCGCGCGCGAGCGGTGTCGTGAACGTCGGCGAGCCGACGATATACATCGATTCGAACGGCAGATCGGCCTGGCCGCG
>JBKJMN010000208.1:0-9433 GCA_046596405.1 Burkholderiales bacterium | reverse complement strand
CACGGCGAAGCCCGCCTGCTCGACGTCGGATTTGTGCAGCGTGTTGATTTCGCCGATTTCCGTGAGCACTGCGCGCGCGAGCTTGAGGCTGTCGTTGATCTGCGCGGTGAACGAGAGGTCGGCGAGCGTCATTTTTAGATACGGGTCCGGCACGTCGAGATTGACGCCGCCGATCAGGTCGGCGTCGTTTTCTTTTTTGGCGAGCCACTTGGCCGCCGAACTCGTGGCGCCGCGCTCCGACAACGCAAACACCGACGAGCCGCGCGCGTTCGGCTTGATGAACGCGTCGGCGTGCACCGATACGAACAAATCGGCGTACACCTTGCGCGCTTTTTCCACGCGGTGATGCAGCGGGATGAAGAAGTCGCCGTCGCGCGTGAGCACGCCGCGCATATTGGGCTCGCGGTCCAGCAGTTCTTTGAGCTTGCGCGCAATCGCGAGCGTCACGTCCTTCTCATGCGCGCCGCTGTGGCCGCGCGCGCCCGGGTCTTCGCCGCCGTGGCCCGCATCGATGGCGACGATGACCAGGCGCTGGCCGTCCGGCTTGGCCGGGCGCGGCGGTTTCGGCGCCGGATCGATGGTGGTCCGCACGATGCCGCCGTCGGCGGCTTTCGGCTCGACGGCCGGCGGCGGAACGGGCATGCCCGCCGCCCCGGGCTGGGATTTTTCGAGCAAGGCCAGCAGCGGATCGACCGCCTGCGCGGGATAAATATCGAGGACCAGCCGGTGGCCGTATTCCGCGATCGGTTTCAACGTGAAGACTTCCGGCTTCGCTTCGCCTTTGAGATCGAACACCAGGCGCACGACGCCGGGCTTGAAACGCCCGACGCGCACCGCTTTGACATAGGGATCGCCGGCGCCGATCTTGGCGGCGAGTTCCTGCAGCGCCGGCGTCAGCTCGACGTTCTGCAAGTCGAGCGCGAGCCGCTCGGGATTCTTGAGCAGCAGCAATTCATGCGTGATCGGGGCCGCGGCTTCGATTGTCACGCGCGTATAGTCCTGCGCCGGCCACACGCGCACCGAGGTCACGACCGTGGCGGCAGCGGCTATCGACGCGGTGAACAGCAGGCAGCAGGCCAATAAAGAAGCGCGGATATAACGGAACCGGCGCCGCGCCGCAGAGTCGGTCGCAGCGGGGAAGTGCGGTATCAGGTGATGAGCCGCGTTAAACAATTTCTGCCAGCCTCCGTGCTCGCGCTGAGCGTTGCGTTGCGTGCGTCGCCATCGACCGTCAATTCGACGGTCACATCAGCTGCCGGCAGGTGCTCGCCGGCTTTTTCGGGCCATTCGACGAGGCACACCGTCGTGTCGTTGAAGTATTCGCGGAAGCCCGCATCGACCCATTCTTCCGGGTGCTTGAGCCGATAAAAATCAAAGTGATACAAGTATAAACTAGAAATGATATAAGGTTCAACCAGCGTATAAGTGGGGCTTTTTATGCGCTCCGTGACGCCCAGCGCATGGAGCATGCCGCGCGCGAGCGTGGTTTTGCCGGCGCCGAGGTCGCCGCGCAGGTAAATCACCATGCCCGGGCGCAAATCTCGAGCCAGTGCCGCGCCGAACGCCAAGGTGGCGGCCTCGGTCGCCAAGTGGCGTGGATTATGATGGGAAGTCATGCAGAGTGAACAATCAGCGCCCGCGGCGGGCCTTGCCGAACTCGCGCAACAAATACGCGCATGGGGTGCCGAGCTCGGATTTCAGCAAATCGGCATCGCCGATGCGGACTTGAGCCATGCCGAACCGCGTCTGCTCGAGTGGTTGCAAGCGGGTTTTCATGGCGACATGGATTATATGGCAAAGCACGGCGTCAAACGCGCACGGCCCGCCGAACTCGTGCCGGGAACTTTGCGCGTGATCGCCGCGCGCATGAACTATCTGCCGCCGGCCGCCGCTGACAGCTGGTCGGTCATAGACACGCCGGCCCGCGCTTATCTGTCGCGCTACGCATTGGGGCGCGATTATCATAAAGTGCTGCGCCGGCGTTTGCAGCGTCTTGCCGAGCGCGTCGAGACGGCGGTGGGGCGCTTCAGTCATCGCGTGTTTACCGACAGCGCGCCGGTGATGGAAGTGGAACTCGCCGCGAAGGCCGGCCTCGGCTGGCGCGGCAAGCACACGCTGCTGCTGACGCGCGAGGCGGGTTCGTATTTTTTCCTTGGCGAGATATACACCGACCTGCCGCTGCCCGTCGATGCGGCCGGCGGCAACCACTGCGGCAAATGCGAAAAATGCATCGACATCTGCCCCACGCGCGCGATCGTGGCGCCGTACCGCCTCGATGCGCGACGCTGCATTTCATACCTGACTATAGAGCATCACGGCAGCATCCCGGTCGAGCTGCGGCCGCTGATCGGCAACCGCGTTTACGGCTGCGACGACTGCCAGCTCGTGTGCCCGTGGAACCGTTTCGCGCAGACCAGCGGCGAAGCCGATTTTGCGGTGCGCAACGGGCTCGACGATGTCACACTCGCGGAACTCTTTGCGTGGAGCGAAGACGAATTCCACGCGCGCCTGCTCGGTAGCGCGATCCATCGCATCGGATACGCGCGCTGGCTGCGCAATCTCGCGGTGGGCATGGGCAACGCGCTGCGCGGACTGCCGGCGGCGGGGGACGGCGCGCAGCGCATAGCGGCAGGATTGCGCGCGCGCACGGAGCATGATTCGGCGCTCGTGCGCGAGCACGTAGCGTGGGCATTGGAGCAGCAGGTAATCGCCTAGAAGCTGTCTCAAAAACAGTTGGGGCCGCAGATAAACGCGGATAAACGCAGATCAGGTCAAGAAATATAGATTTGCCGAAGGGTGCTTTGAATCGTTATCTGTGTGTATCTGCGTTTATCTGCGGCTGATAGTCGTTTTTGTATTTTTGAGATAGGTTCTAACAACGGGCAATACATCAGGGAGTGGCTATGAGTTCGTTGACGGGGAAGGTTGCATTGGTTACCGGCGCTTCGCGCGGGATTGGACGCGCAATCGCGCTCGAACTGGCGCGCGCGGGCGCCGCGGTTTATCTGGCCGCCGACGGCACGCGCGACGAATTGTCGGCGGTTGCTGCGGAGTGCCGTTCGCACAACGCGTTCTGCCGCGCTGAATTCGGCCTGTTCGACCTCGGCAAGGCGGAGGACGTGCAGCACATGATAGACGCGGCGATTGCCAGCCTCGGACGCATCGACATCCTCGTCAACAACGTTGGCATCCGGATCCGGCATCCTTTCGGCGAATATTCCGCCGCCGAATTCGATCAACTCGTCGCGGTTAACCTGCGCGCGCCGTTTCTCGCCAGCCAGGCGGTGGTGCCGTCGATGCGCGAGAACGGCGGCGGGCGCATTATCACGATCGCGAGCCAGAACGGCATCGTCGCCGCGGCCAATTCGGCGCTCTACGGGCTGTCCAAGGCCGCGCTGATCTATCTCACCAAGGCGATGGCGTTCGAGCTCGCGAAGGACAAGATCATGGTCAATACGGTCAGCCCGGGGCCGATCGAAACCGAATTCACGCGCGCACGCATGGAACTCGAGCCCGGCCATCGCGAGCTGCGCGCCTCGCAGGTGCCGCTCGGCCGCTGGGGAAAACCCGAAGAAGTCGCGGCCGCAGTGCTGTTCCTCGCCGCGACCGACGCGACCTTCGTGCATGGCAGCAACCTCGTCATCGACGGCGGTTACATTATTCACTGACCTTGCTATATTTTGTGCTTGGCCTCAGGCGTTGGCGTCCTTAGTGGTTCAAGTTTTTATTTTTTAGCGATCAATCGAGGTCAACATGTCCGCCTACCGTCCCGTCATCACCGGCACGCGCCACATGATTGCCGCCGGCCACCATGCGGCGGCCCACGCCGGCTTTATGATTTTGGAAGCGGGCGGCAACGCGATCGATGCGGGCGTGGCGGCGGGCATGGCGCTGGGCGTGCTGCAGACCGACCGCGTCAATTTTGCCGGCGTCGCGCCGATGATGATTTATCTCGCACGGGAGCGCACGGTCGTCAATATCGACGGGCTCGGCACCTGGCCGCGCGCCGCGTCGATCGATGTCTTCAACCATCAGTACGGCGGCAAGATGCCGCCCGGAATTCTGCGCACCGTGATGCCGGCCGCGCCGTATGCGTGGATCACCGCGCTCGAAAAATACGGCACGCTGAGTTTCGGCGAAGTAGCCGCCGCCGCGATCCGTTTCGCGCGCGACGGTTTTGCGATGCACTGGTTCATGGCCGAATATCTCGAAGAGCACCAGGAGTCGTACCGGCGCTGGCCGTCGAGCGCGGCGGTCTTTTTGCCCACCGGCAAGCCGCCGAAAGTGGGCGATCTTTTCGTCCAAAGCGATCTCGGACGCACGATTCAATACATGGCCGACCAGGAGCAGGCGCACATCGGAAAGGGCCGCGCGGCGGGCCTGCGCGCGGCGCGCGATGCATTCTATAAGGGCGACATCGCCGCGCTGATTGCCCGCTATCATCGCGAGAACGGCGGCTGGGTCACAATGCAGGATCTGGCCGACTACCGCGTGAGTTTTGAGACGCCGCTGACGACGCGCTATGCCGACATCGACCTCTATACCTGCGGGCCGTGGTGCCAGGGCCCGGTGCTCGCGCAGGCGCTCAACATCGTGTCCGGCATCGACCTCAAAGCGCTGCGCCACAACTCGCCGCCATACATCCACACACTCACCGAAGCGCTGAAACTCGCGTTCGCCGATCGCCAGCGCTACTACGGCGATCCGAAATTCGTCGACGTGCCGATCGACACGCTCATGTCCGCGCGTTACGCCGATGCGCGGCGCCGGCGCATCGACCCGCACAAGGCGGCCCCGGGCATGCCCGAAGCTGGCGATGCGAGCAGTTCCGCGTCGCGCCAGAACTTACCGCGCGCGACGCAAGGCGAGCCCGCGCCGCTGGCCGACACGTCGTACGTGTGCGTGATCGACCGGCAGGGCAACGCGTTTTCGGCCACCCCCAGCGACGGTTCGTCATCGACGCCCGTGATACCCGGAACGGGGCTGTGCCCTTCATCGCGCGGTTCGCAGTCGTGGTGCGATCCCGCGCATCCGGCGGCCGTCGCGCCGGGCAAGCGCCCGCGGCTCACGCCGAGCCCGGCCCTCGCCTTGCGCGATGGCAAGGCCTACATGCCGTTCGGCACGCCGGGCAACGACATCCAGCCGCAGGCGATGCTGCAGGTATTTCTCAACGTCAACGCATTCGGCATGGACGTGCAAAGCGCGATCGAAGCGCCGCGGTTCGCGTCGTACAGCTTTCCATCGTCATCGTCGCCGCACGCGTACCATCCCGGGCGGCTCAATCTCGAAAGCCGCATCCCGGCAGCGACCGGCGACGCGCTCGCGGCACTCGGTCACGACGTCAAATGGTGGCCGGATATCGAATGGCGGGCTGGGGCGGTGTGCGCGATCCGCGTAAACCCGGACACCGGGATGCTCGAGGGCGGTGCCGATCCGCGGCGTCCCGCTTACGCGCTTGGCTGGTAACGCCGGCATGGCGCGGCGAATGGGCGCGCGGTTGAGCGCTGTCATCGCAGTCATCATTTGCTCATGCACCGTCCACGCGGCGGACTGGCATCCCGACAAGCCGGTTGAAATCATCTCCGTCCTCGACGCGGAGTACACTGTATACAGGGCCATTCTCGGCGAACTCGGCCTCGCGAAATGACTGCGCGCGGTTGCGGATGGGCAGCGGCTGCAGTGTTGGCGGTGGCGACCGCCACTGCGGGCGCGCAACCCTATCCGACCCGCCCGGTGCGCATCCTGGTGCCATTTCCTGCGGGCGCCGGCGTCGACATCGTCGCGCGCATGCTGGGCGTGCCGCTGACGGAAATCTGGGGCCAGCCCACCGTCGTCGACAACCGGCCCGGCGCCGGCGGCACCATCGCGTGCGAGCTCGCGGCCAAGGCGGCGCCCGATGGCTATACGCTGCTGCTCGGCAATGTCAGCACGTTCGCGATGGCGCCCAGCCTTTACAAGAAAGTGAACTACGACCCGGTGCGCAGTTTCGCGCCGATCACGCTGATCGACACCAGCGCCAACGTGCTGGTGGCGCATCCGGGCGTGCCCGTAACGAGCACCCAGGCGTTGATTGCGCTGGCCAGGGCAAAACCGGGCCAGATCAACTATGCGTCCGCCGGCAGCGGCACTTCTCCCCATCTGGCCGCGGAGCTTTTCAAGAGCATGGCCGGCGTCAATCTCGTGCACGTGCCGTACAAGGGCAGCCCGCAGGCGCTTACGGATTTGCTCGGCGGACAAACGCAGCTCATGTTTGCAAGCCTGGTGTCGGCGTTGCCGCATATCCGCCAGGCGCGGCTGCGCGCGCTCGGCGTGACGAGCCTCAAACGCTCGTCCGCGTTGCCCGAAGTCCCGTCTATCAGCGAGTCCGGGTTGCGCGGGTATGACGTTTCGGTATGGATGGGGATAGTCGCCCCCGCAGGCACGCCGTCCGCGCTGGTGGCGCAGCTCAACCGGCAGATTGCCGCCATCCTGCAAGCACCGGATATTCGCGAACGGCTCGCCGTGCAGGGACTCGAAGCGGTGTCGAACTCGCCGGCCGAATTCGGCAGCTACATTGCGTCGGAGGTCGGCAAATGGGCGGCGGTGATTAAGCAGGCCGGCGTGGTCGCGGACTGACTCGGGAATTCCGCTCGAGCGCGTCTTCGTCACGCGCCGGTGCGCCGGGTAGGGACGCCCTCAACTAATACGGTCGGGAATCTGGCGCCGGATATCGCGCGACATCCTGAGCGCCGTCTCGACGCCGCGATAATAGCCCGGTATATACGCGGCCTCGTTGAAGCCGAGGGCGCGGTAGAAATCGCGCGCCGGGAAATTGGTCGCGCGCAATTCGAGATTGATGGTCATGATGCCGGCGGTCAAGGCCGATTCCTCGAGCCACGCCATCAGCTGTTTGCCGATGCCGCAGCGCTGGTAAGAGGGCATGACCGCGAGCAGGCTCAGGTGCGCCTGCTCATCGCCGAAGTTCATGATCGCGAAACCGGTCAGATGATTGCGCACCGCGGCGACTATCGCGGCGGTGTCCTTCGCCTGGATTGCGCGCGCTACGCGCTTCGGGTCCCACGACCACCCGGACAGCCCGGATTCGATCAATTCGCGCGACATCAATGCGATCGATTGCGCGTCGCCGAAGTTGGCAAGTCTCAATGTCGGACCGGACATGAGACAGGAGCATATCAGCAGCGGTTTGAAAAAGAAAATGCAAACCTGGGCGGCAGCGCGCGCCGATTCCGGAGTGTGGCAAATTTGAAACACGTTCGCCGGCGCGCCGGCGCGGCGGGTGTGACGAAGTTCCTCGCCGCGCTATCCGGGGCGACGTGCGGTCACGCCTTCCCGGTCTTCGGAATAAATTTGAGCGCGACGCCGTTGTTGCAATAGCGCTTGCCGGTCGGCGCAGGGCCATCGTCGAATATGTGGCCGTGATGGCCGCCGCAGCGTACACAGTGATATTCGGTGCGCGGGTAGAGGATTTTGTGGTCGGTGCTGGTGCCGAACACACCGGGTATCGTCGTGAAGAAACTCGGCCAGCCGGTGCCGCTTTCGAACTTCATCGCCGAAGTGAAGAGCGGCAGGTCGCAGCCCGCGCACGTGAACACGCCCGGGCGCTTCTCGTTGTTGAGCGGGCTCGAGCCGGGACGCTCGGTGCCTTCCTCGCGCAGCACGTCGTAAGACAATCCGGTCAGGCGTTTTTTCCACTCGTCTTTCGTGAGTTTGAGCGGTTCGGTCGGCGCAGGCACTTTGGCGCCGTCGGCCAGCAGCATCTTCCAGTTCTTCTGCATTTCCTCGACAGCCTTCATCGATTCCGCCGCTGCGGCGAACGCGCGCCGCGAAAGGCCGATAAAGAGCGGAACGCCCGCAAGGGCTTTCCAGAATGTGCGTCGTTGCATGAGATGTCCTCCAGTGGCTTTAAGACAATACAACGACCGGGAAATTCCCCGGCCGCTACCGATTGTTGCCGCTTAGTCGCCACCGCGCGCGTTTCTTTACAGTGCCGCTTCCGAGCCGAAGATTACCGTGCACTGGCTGGAGAGCACGCCGCCGTTGCCGTGCGCCAGGGCGACGTCGCAATCCTTGACCTGGCGCTTGCCGCACTCGCCACGGACCTGGCGTATCGCTTCGATCATCACGAGTAAGCCGTACATGCCCGGATGGCAGTACGAAAGCCCGCCGCCGCTCGTATTGACCGGGATCTGCGAGCCGCCGGGCGCGGTGGCGCCGCCTTCGACAAAGCGTCCGCCTTCGCCTTTGGGGCAGAAGCCGAGGTCTTCGAGGAACAGGATGGGCGTGATCGTGAAGGCGTCGTACAGCGACAGCATCCTGACGTCCGAGGGCTTGAGGCCGGCCATCTTGTACGCCTGCGCGCCCGAATCGGCGGCCGCCGTGACGGTGAGATCGGGCATGTTCGAGATCGTGGTGTGGCTCAACGAATCGCCGGTGCCCAGCACATAGACGGGTTTCTTCTTGAGCGTTTTGGCACGCGCGGCGGAGGTGATTACGACGGCGCCGCCGCCGTCGACGACGAGGCAGCAGTCGCGCACCGTGAACGGATAGCTGACCATGCGCGCTTTGATTACCTGCTCGATGGTGAGCGGCTCTTTCTCCCACGCGACCGGGTTCAGCAGCGCCCATTTGCGCGCCGATACCGCGACCTCGGCCAAATGCTCGCGCGTCGTGCCGAACTGGTGCATGTGGCGCGCAGCGGCCAGCGCATAGGCGCTGATCGGCAGAATCGGCTTGTATGGCGACTCGTAATGGTTGTATTCGCGCGGACTCGCGGCGGCGCGGCTTACCGAACGCTGCGTGCTGCCGTACGCGATGACCGCGACTTCGCACAGCCCGGCTTCGATTGCCGCCTGCGCGTGCGTGACGTGCGACATGAACGACGAGCCGCCGATGATGGTGCCGTCGAAGTATTTGGGCTTGATGCGCAGGTATTCGGCGAGCGCCATCGGTCCCATGCGGACCTGGGTGGCGGCGACGAACAATCCATCCACATCGGACAATTTCAGGCCGGCCTCGTCGAGCGCGCGCAGGGTGGCCTGCGCCATCAGATCGACCGGGCTCGTCAGGGGCGCGACGAGTCCGAGATCGGACTCCGCTGCGCCGACGACTGCAACACTACCGCGTTTACAGCCGCTCATTTTGCACCCTCCGCCGGAGTGAACACGGGATAGGGGAGCTGCTTCTCATCGCCCTGGTTGATTTTTACCTTAACGCGCATGCCGATCTTGACCTGCATCGGATCGATGCCCTCGACGCGGCTCATCATGCGATAGCCCTCGTCGATATCGATCAGCGCGACGTTATGCGGCGGCTGGTCCTTCGCGGCATGCACTACGGTCGTCGAGTACACCGTGCCGAGCCCCTTCGACACGCGCCATTCGAGATTGGGGCTGCCGGTTTTCGGCGCCACCGCGCGCGGGTAGAACACGGGCGT
>JBKJMN010000115.1:0-7127 GCA_046596405.1 Burkholderiales bacterium | reverse complement strand
TGCCATGGAGAAAAAATTCGCGAAGCACCCGGAGGAATTCGGCAAGGGCGCGATCCAGGGAGTTGCAGGGCCGGAAGCGGCGAACAATGCCGCCGCGCAGTGCGCATTCATTCCGACACTGGCACTGGGCATACCCGGCAGCGCGACCATGGCGCTCATGCTCGGTGCGTTGACGATCCAGGGCATCGCCCCGGGTCCGCAGGTCATGACGCAGAAGCCGGACTTGTTCTGGGGCATGATCGCGTCGATGTGGGTCGGCAACCTGATGCTCGTGATCCTTAACCTGCCGCTGATCGGCATGTGGGTGCAGTTCCTCAAGATTCCCTATCGCGTGCTGTTCCCCGGCATTATCCTGTTCTGCTGCATCGGCGCATTTAGCGTGAACAACAGTCCGGCCGAGGTTTACCTTGCCGGCTTGTTCGGCCTCTTCGGTTATTTCGCGAGCAAATGGGGTTGCGAACCGGGACCGCTGTTGCTGGGATTCGTTCTCGGACCGCTGATGGAAGAAAACCTGCGGCGCGCGATGCTAATTTCACGCGGCGACCCGTCGGTGTTTTTCACGCGGCCGATCAGCTGCGGCATGTTGATTGTCGCGATGTTCCTGCTGATCATCATCGTATTGCCGCAGATCCGCAAAAAACGCGCCGAAGTCGTTTACGAAAGCGCGGATTAAGCGCCACCGCACCGCGATTCTTCAGTTTTGAATTTTGCCCCGGACAACCTCCGGGGCAATTTTTTCTCTGCCTCCAGCATAGGAGCGAGTGATTTCCATGCAGCTCACCCCCGACGAAAAGAAAATGCTGCGCGGAAACCAGGGCGCAGCGGTCAAGGAAGCGCTCGAACTGCAGATTGAAGTCGGAAAATTTTTTGGCGCTAAACGCCTGGTGCCGGTGTCGAACGTGCATATGATGGGCGACATCGAGGTGATGGGCGACAGCGGCAAAGCGTTTCTCGAGCGCATGAGCGAAGCGGGCGCGCGCTGTGTGGTGCCGACCACGACCAACGCGCGCTGCATCGATTTCGACTATGTCGAAAAGCTCAAGCAGGATCCTGACGAAGCGGCCAAAGAACGCCAGTTGATTGCCTATTTGCAGAAGATGGATGTCGTCACGGCCGACACCTGCATCAATTACCAGACCTTATATCAACCGCACATGGGCGAACGCGTCGCGTGGGGCGACACCGGCACTGTGATATACGCGAACTCGGTGTTTGGCGCGCGCTCGAATTTCGAGGCCGGCCCCGCCGCGCTAGCTGCCGGTATCACCGGCCGCGTCGCCGAATATGGATTTCAGCTGGACGCGCATCGCAAAGGCACCCTGCAGGTCAACGTCAAAGCCGATCTCACTGATTTCGCCGACTGGGGTGCGCTCGGCAAGCTGGTCGGCGAAGCGCATCAGAACTACTATGCGGTGCCGGTGTTCAATGGCATCAGGCGGCGGCCGACTGCCGATCAACTGAAACATCTCGGCGCGTCGCTCGCGAGCTATGGCTCGATGGGCATGTTCCATATGATCGGTGTAACGCCGGAGGCGCCGACGTTGAAGGCTGCATTCGGCGGGGCCAAGCCTGCGGCGGTGGTGACCATCACCAACCGCGATGTCGAGCGTGTGTATGCGGGCTACGGCGCCAAAAACAATCCTTTGAATCTGGTCGTATTCTCGGGGCCGCAGCAGTCGCTTTTCGAGATGAAAAATCTGGCGCGCCTGCTCGGCGGCAAGAAAATCAAGCCGGGCAGCCATCTGTTCGTGACGACCAGCAATGGCGTCAAGAGCGCTGCGCGCGCGCTCGGCTACTTGGCGGCGATCGAAGCCGCCGGCGGCATCGTGCTCGAAGGCGTGTGCTTTTACATCCTGCAGAACATCGGCACGCTCCGCGTGCAGAACGGCTGGAGTAACCTGGTCACGAATTCGGCCAAGCTCGCGAACATCATCGGCGCGCATAAGTTCAACACGCTATTGCGGCGGACCGACGATTGCGTGCGCATCGCGCTGACCGGCGAGGAAGCGTGAGCCGGCCGCGCGGCAGGGCGCCGCTGATCCGGGTGCGGCGCGCGTTCGGGGCGATCGTCGAAGGCGAAGCGCTGGTGTCGCGCGAGGGTTTCAGCCCGCGTTATGACCTTGACCGCTGGACCGGCCTCATCTCGCGTCCCGGGCACGCGCTCGAAGGCCACAACCTGAAGGACAAAGTGCTGATCACGCCGAGCGCCAAAGGCGGAATCGCCGCGGGCTGGGCGTTTTACGACATTCAGCACAAAGGCATCGCGCCCAAGGCGTTCGTGTTCGGTGTTACCAATCCGGTGATGGTGCAAGGCGCGGTCTTCGCGGGCATCACGATCACCGAAGGCTGGTCGCGCGATCCTTACGCCTGGATCTGCACCGGCGATATCGTGCGTGTCGACCCGTTTAAAAAAACGCTGGAATTGATCGAAACGCGGCGTTAGCCGCAGCACCGGAGAACCGCGCCCATGACCCAACCGATGACGATTTATTCAATCCTGAGCAGCGTTGCCTTGCTGGCGTTCACCGTGCCGGCGCAGGGGCAGTTGGCTGACTATCCCGCCAAACCGATACGCATAGTGGTGGCGTACACGCCGGCGGGCGCAACCGACATATTGGCGCGGACGGTCGGCCAGAAGTTGACCGACGCGTGGGGGCAACCCGTCATTATCGACAACCGGCCGGGCGCAAATGGCAACATCGGGACCGAGTATGCGGCTAAAGCGACCGCCGACGGCTATACGTTGCTGATGGTGACGGCGGGGACGCACGGCATCAATCCCAGTTTGTATCGCAAGCTCGGTTTCGACGCGGTCAAGGATTTCGCGCCCGTGAGCCTGGTCGCAATGGTGCCGAACATTTTTGTCGTCAATAACGCGGTGCCGGCCAAGGATCTCAAGGAGTTCATCGCGTATGCGAAAGCGAATCAGGGCAAACTGAACTACGGCTCGCCGGGCAACGGCAGCACCGCGCACCTGTCGATGGAACTGTTCAAGACGATGACCGGCGTTCAGATGCTGCACATTCCGTACAAAGGCAGCGCGGGTGTCCTGGCGGACGTGATCGGGGGCCAGATCATCGCCACGATGGATAATATGCCGCCGTACGTGCCGCAAGTGAAGGCCGGCAAGATTCGCGCGCTCGCGGTGAGCACGCCGCGCCGGTCGCCTGCCGTGCCGGACGTTCCGTCGGTCGCCGAAGCGGGCGTGCCGGGCTACGATTCCGGCGCGTGGTTCGGCCTGGTCGCGCCGGCGAATACCCCGAAAGACATCGTGAACAAGTTGTCGCGCGAAACAGCGCGCATTCTAAAATTACAGGATGTGAGCGCCCGCTTAGCCGATCTTGGCGCCGAACCGGTGGGCGGCACACCCGAGCAGTTCTCGGCGCACATCAAAGCGGAAATTGCGAAATGGGCAAAAGTTATCAAGGACGCCAATGTTGAGCTCCAATGACGTGACGCTCGCGCCATGATCCGGGACCCCGAAACCTTTGCGCTGCTGCTCGATACGCTGCGCCGTTTCGTGCGCGACCGGCTGATTCCGGCCGAAGAGCAGCTCGTCGAGAGCGACGAGATTCCCGCCGCGATTCTCGCGGAAATGCGCGAGATCGGTTTGTTCGGACTGACGATTCCCGTCGAGTTCGGCGGGCTCGGCCTTACGACCGAGGAAGAAGTCCTGACCTCGATCGAAATGTGCCGCGCGTCGCCTGCGTTTCGCTCGATCGCGGGCACCAACAACGGCATCGGCTCGCAAGGCATCGTGATCGACGGCACGCCCGCGCAGAAGCAACAATACCTGCCGCGGCTCGCCAGTGGTGAGTTAATCGGCTCGTTTGCGCTGACCGAGCCGGGCGCCGGCTCCGACGCGGGCTCGCTCACGACCAGCGCCAGGCGCGACGGCGACACTTACGTGATCAACGGCACCAAGCGCTATATCACCAATGCGCCGGAGGCCGGCGTCTTCACGCTGATGGCGCGTACGGACTCGCAATCGAAGGATGCACGCGGCGTCTCGGCGTTCATCGTTGAGCGCAATACGCCGGGGCTGTCCGTCGGCAAACCCGACCGCAAAATGGGCCAGCGCGGGTCGCATACCGCCGACGTGATTTTTGACAACGTGCGCGTGCCGGCGGCCAACATCATCGGCGGCAAGGAAGGGGTCGGCTTCAAAACCGCGATGAAAGTGCTCGACAAGGCGCGGATAAACATCGCGGCGGTATGCGTCGGCGCGGCGACGCGCATGCTCGAGGAGGCGCTCAATTACGCGCTCCAGCGCAAGCAGTTCGGACAGCCGATCGCCGAATTTCAGCTGGTGCAGGCCATGCTCGCTGATTGTCAGACCGAGATTTTCGCCGCGCGCAGCATGACACTCGAGGCGGCGCGCAAACGCGACGACGGCGGCAACGTCACGATGGAAGCGGCGTGCTGCAAATATTTCGCGTCCGAGATGTGCGGCCGCGTCGCCGACCGCGCGGTGCAAGTCCACGGCGGCGCCGGGTACATGGCGGATTCGCCGATCGAGCGCTTTTACCGCGACGTGCGCCTCTTTCGGCTGTATGAAGGCACGAGCCAGATTCAGCAGCTCGTGATCGCGCGCCACATGATACGCAACGCGGGCCGCTAGCCTGCGCCCCCAAACCGCAAGGAGAATTTGGAGTGGCATTCGACGAACTTTTACAGCAGTTGCGCGAGCGCACCGCGCGCGTACTCGCGATGGGTGGCGCCGATAAGCTGGCCAAGCGCAAAGCCGAGGGCCATCTCAACGCGCGCGAACGCATCGATTACCTGGTAGACGCCGAAAGCTTCTTCGAATCCGGCATGTTTGCCGTCGGCGTGCGCCCGGAAGTGCGGCACAAAACGCCGGCGGACGGCAAGGTCGCCGGTTTCGCGCGCATCGGCGGGCGCGAAATCGCGTTGGTATCGAACGACTTCACGGTGCTCGGCGCCTCGTCGTCGGTGATCAACATGAAGAAGATCAAGCACGTGAAGCAGGTCGCGGCCAAGCGCGGTCTGCCGCTGGTGCTGCTCGGCGAATCGAGCGGCGCGCGTATGCCGGACCGCATGGGCTCGGCGGGCCGCGCGATCATCGCGCAGGACCCCACCGAGTATCAACGAAAGCGCGAAACGCCATGGGTGTCGGCGCTGCTCGGCGCGTGCTACGGCTCGTCGACCTGGTACTCGGCCATGTCGGATTTCGTCGTTATGCGCAAAGGCGCGATCATGGCGATCGCCAGCCCCGGCGTGACATCGATCGCGATCAACAAGCCGATCGGGGCCGAAGAACTCGGCGGCTGGAAATTGCTGACCGGCGTGTCCGGCCTGGCCGACCTCGCAGTGGACACCGACGAGCAGGCGCTCGACGCGATCAAGCGCTTTTTGTCCTATCTGCCCAGCCATTGCAACGAGCCGCCACCGGAGCATTCCGTGCCGGCGGGCTCGGGCGACGCGTGCCGCAAGATGCTCGATATCGTGCCGGAGTCGCGCAACAAGGTTTACGACGTGCGGCAGGTAATCAGGGCGCTTGCCGACACCGGCTCGACTTTCGAACTGAAAGAGCGTTACGGCAAATCGATCGCGACGGTATTTGCGCGGCTAGCCGGCAAAAGCGTCGGCTTTATCGCCAACAATCCGCTGTTCAAGGGCGGCGCGCTCGATGCCGACGCCTGCCAGAAAATCACGAGCTTCATGGTGCTGTGCGACTCGTTCAATGTGCCGCTGGTGTATCTGGTGGACGTGCCGGGCTTCCTCATCGGGGTCGAAGGCGAAATACGCGGCATGCCGGGCAAAGTGATCAACTGGATGAACGCGATGAGCCAGGTCACGGTGCCCAAAGTCACTGTGATCATGCGCAAAAGCTATGGCCAGGCGTATATCAATATGGCCGGTGGCAAGGGCGCCGATGAAGTCGCATTGTGGCCGACCGCCGATTTGGGCTTCATGGATCCGGCGGTCAGCGTCAATGTGTTGCATGGGGTCAAACAGGAAGACGATCCGGCGCGCTTCAAGGAACTCGTCGCGGATGTCCAACGCGATACTTCCGCGTGGGCGCTCGCCGAACTCTATGAAGCGCAGACGGTGATCGATCCGCGCGACACCCGCGACTATCTGATTCGCACGCTCGAAGTGCACCGGATGCGCCTGAAGAACGGAGTGGGTGAGCATCATCTGCGCAACTGGCCGACGAGCTATTGAGAGGCGCATGATGCGGATTGCTGCGCTTTTGGTGTTGGCGCTTACCCTCGCGCAGAACGTTGCCGCGCAAGGGTATCCGATCAAGCCCATCCGATTCGTGGTGCCTTACGCACCGGGTGGCAACACCGATATTCTGACGCGCCTGCTGGGTCAGAAACTGAACGAAGCGTGGGGTCAGCAAGTGATCATCGACAATCGTCCCGGTGCCGCCGGCACGCTCGGCGCGGAGCTGGTAGCCCGCGCGCCGGCGGACGGCTACACGCTGATCATGGGCTCGTTCGGCAACATCATCGTCGCCAACAGTCTCTATAAAAATCTCAAATACGATCCGCTCAAAGACTTTGCCTCTATCGCACTGGTCTCATTGCCGCCCGGGATCCTGGTCGAGAATCCGGCCGTGCCCGCCCAGAATGTCCGCGAGCTGGTAGCGTACGCGAAGACCAACCCCGGCCGGCTCAACTATGGTTCGCCCGGCGCCGGCGCGTGGAATCATCTTTTCTTCGAACTCTTCAACGCGAGCGCGGGTATTTCTATCGTGCACGTGCCGTATAAAGGCATTGCGCCCGCCGTGGTGGATTTGCTGGCCGGCCAGGTGCAGCTCGCAATTTCGGCGTTCCCGACCGCGCTGCCGCATATCAGAAGCGGCAAGCTGCGCGCCCTTGCGGTTACCAGCGCGAAGCGCTCGGGATTGCTGACCGACGTGCCGACGGTGGCCGAGTCCGGACTAAGCGGGTACGAAGCCGCCGGCTGGTTCGGGGTGCTCGCGCCGGCCGGCACGCCGCCCGCAGTCGTCGCCAGGCTCAACATGGAGATCAACCGCATCCTCGAGTCGCCTGAAGTCAAAGCGAGTCTCGCCAGCGACGGGGCGGAGCCCGCGGGCGGCACGCCGGCGCAAATGGCCGAGTCGGCGCGCTTGGCGAGCGCCAAATGGAGCAAGC
>JBKJMN010000084.1:0-3048 GCA_046596405.1 Burkholderiales bacterium | reverse complement strand
CCAGATCGTAATGACCGCGGGCGGACCGTTGGTGCCGAAATCGATCTGCCCGGACAGCAGCCCGTCGTTCATCGCCGCCGGATTGGAGAGCGTCATGAACACGCCTTTGACTTCGGGCAGGCCCGCTGCTTTAGACTGCTTCTCAACGAGCTTCTGGTCCTCCATCACCATCAGGGGCAGAAAGCCGACACCGAACTGCTTGGTAATCCTGACTTCGCTCACTTCCGCGTGCGCTGCGCTGCACAGCAGGGTTGCGCACATTGCCGCGATTCGCCACTTCTTCATCTTGTGTTTCTCCAGTTGCCGAGCATCATTGGTTGTTCCGCCTCTCGCCTCTCGCCTCTCGCCTCTCGCCTCTCGCCTCTCGCCTTTCGCCTCACGACCGCGCAGCGGCTCACGCCGAACGCAGATGCTTGACCGCGATCTTGTGCGAGTCCGGCTCGGACAGCTTGCGCAGCAGGCTGCCGCAATGCATGATTTTGGGGTCGACGTTCATCGCGGCGTATGCCTGCCACGCGGACGCCTGCACCGCCGAATAAACGGGCTTGCCCAGATCGCGCTCGAGCATGTCGAGCACTTCAAGCGCGCGCAGTTGCGTGCACGCGACGAACACGGCTTCCGAGTCCGGCGTCGTCATCTGCTTGACCTTCGCGTAAATCTCTTCTGGCGATATCTTCGCGTGATCGAACATGTCGAGCATGTCGAAGGTGCCGAGCTTCGCGACTTCGATGCCGTGCGCCTTGGCGAACTGCCTTAGACGCTCATTGGTGACTTCCACGTACGGCGTCACGACGTCGACTTTCTTATGGCCGCCTGCCATCAGGCACGCGACCATCGCGCCCGCCGTCGTGACCGTCGGCGCTTTGGTGATCGCAGTCAACTGCTCGCAGATTTTCTTGTTCCACGCCGGGCCCTCGAAGAAGCTGCCGCTCGTGCAGCCGTAAACGACGACATCCGGCTCGACCATGCCGACTTCCTCGGCCGCGTGCTTGCTCGCGTTTTCCATGTTGCGCAGCTCTTCAGGCGTGCCCTCGCGGCCGCCGGCGATGCGCGCGGTGTGCACCGACACGCCCTCGGGCGCGATGCGCCAGAACTCCGTCTCCATCGTCGTGTTGATCGACGGCACCAATAACCCGATACGCCCACGCCATCCGTACATGTTTTTTCTCCTTAATTCAAAACCAATCTAGCCGCAGATAAACGCAGATACACGCGGATGAAACCCCAAGGACAAAACACAAGATTTCGCTTTTGAACTATCTGCGTTCATCCGCGTTTATCTGCGGCTCATAAAAGTCTTAGGCAATTTGAGTCTCTTTGCTCGGCGCCGTTAAGTCACGCAGCAGGCGCCCGTAACCCGGCACGCCGTCGATGCGGCCGATTGCGCGCAACGCCGCCCAGATGCTGACCTGCGTGGTGGACAGCACCGGCTTGCCAAGCTCGCGCTCCAGCCGTTCGATCACGTCCATCGTCTTCCAGTTCGTGCAGGCAAGCACGATCGCTTCCGCGTCGGGGCGATCGATCTTGCGGGCGAGATCGTACGCGCTCGACGCGTCGAGCCGGCCGACCACCAGGTTGTCAACGAGGCCCAGGCCATGCGCGGCGAGCACGTTGAAGCCGTTGACTTCGAGAAACGATTTCGCGATTGCGTTGACCTTATCGTCGTACGCAGCACCCAGCACCACGCGCGACACGCCGAGGTATTTGAGCGCCTCGACCAGCGCAGTGGAAGTAGTCGTCGCTCGCTTGCCCGATGCCGCCTCGATTTTCTGCGCCATCTCGCGATCGTAGCCGAGGCCTTTCAAGAAACTCGGCGCCGCGGCGCCCAGCACGATTACGTCAACGTCGGCGGTGGCGAGATCGCGCGAACGCGCCTCGATGTCGCCGACCATGCTGGCGATCGAATCGGTCGCGATCTGCGCCAGATGCAGGCGCGCCACGTGCAGCGTGACTTCTTTAGGCAGCGCGCGATAGAACTCGGGTTCCACCGTGGTGTTGGAGGATGGGACTAGTAAACCGATGCGGCCCAAGCGGGTTCTCCGGAGGATGCTGCGCTGGTATTGGCGGCGGGGAAGCCTGCGTCCGCATTGGGCGCAGGCTGCGTTAAGCGAACCTCTTTTATAATCTAGCCGCCAAGTAGTGTCAAACGCGAGGACGCGCGTTTCATAGGGCCCTTACGTACGGTGCGCGCGCTATCTGCAAGGCACTATTGCGGTGCCGGCCATGGCCGCCAGCGTTCGTTATTTTTTCGCGGCGGGGGCCCGCGGGATTTTATCGACGGCTTCGACCGCGGCATCGTAAGTCTTGCGCGCGCTCGCTTCACGGCCTTTCGCCGCCTCGAATTTTTTCTGCGCCGCGTCCGCCTGCACCTTCAACTCGTCGGCGCGTTTTTGCGCGGCCTTATGGCTTGCGTCGGTCTGGCGGTATTCCTCCTCCGCCTGCCGGGTCGCGAACTCCGCTTTCTGCAACTCGCCATAAGCAGTGCCCGCTTTGATCTGCCCGCGCTGCAGCGCGTCGTCGGGCGCCTGCGCATGGGCGAGCGTCGCGGCAAACGGCAGCATGAAAACCAACAGATGAAATCGCATGGCGGGCCTCCGTGGCTGGCGCAACTCCGGTCAATCGAATTTGATGCCCAGCTTATTCACGAGTGTGCGGTGAAACTCGAGCTGCTCCGCCACGAACCGGCCGAACTCCGCCGGCGAATTGCTGACCGGATCGACGGCTAGGTCGACAAACTTCTGGACGACGTCCGGCGCGCTCATCGCTTTCGCCACCGCCTGATTCAGGCGTGTAATGACAGTGCGCGGCGTGTTGGCTGGCGCAAACAGACCGAACCAGCCGGCGGCTTTGTAAGCGGGCAGGCCCGACTCCGCGACCGTCGGCACGTCGGGCAATACAGGTGAGCGTTTCGCGCCGCCGACCGCGAGCGCTTTCAGCCGTCCGGCCTTGACGTGCGGCACACTGCCGCCCGCCATTGGCCCGAAATAAAATTGCGTCTCGCCTGCGATGGTCGCAGTGATTGCGGGCGCGCCGCCTTTGTACGGAACG
>JBKJMN010000077.1:0-9523 GCA_046596405.1 Burkholderiales bacterium | reverse complement strand
CTATTGGGCGGTGGCAGGAGTCGGCGTGGCTTACGCGCAGATGGCGGTAGAGCAAACCTCGTCTGGCACCCTCGCGGCGAGCCCGCGACCCGCCGGGTTGCAGCCGGCGGCCTTGAGGGCGCGTGTTATTACAAGCGTCGCTCGCCGCACATGAGCCCTCCCCGCGCCGGTTATCCGGTTGATAGCCCCCCCGCAAGCCGCTGCGGCTGGATAAGTATTGCCGCGAGCTATGCGGCCTTTTTTTTAGTGGCTTGCGGTGGCGCAGTGCAGGCAGTCGCGGCCAACTACAAGGCCGCGGCCCACTTCAAGGTCACCAGCGACAGCGTAAACAAGGATGTCGCGGCTTTTACCGCGACGATACCGGCGGTGGGCAACAACCTCATTGACGAGGGCTCAGGCTTCGAGCCGATCGTGTACCGCAACAAGTACAGGGCGCTGGAGGATGCGGACAATCGAGTAGTGGTGTCGGCGGATGCACTGTCCCACTACGACACCTTGCGCGAAGGCTTTCTCGATGGCGCCGACGTCGCGGTCTATCGCATCGCGAATGGCCGGTTCACCGTAGTGCGCGAAGACAAAGTCGCCGAGCGCGGCTTTCATGCCAGCGGCTGGTGGCGTGCCATTGCGGACAACCAGATTTTGCCACCGGCCGCCACGCGCTTTGTGTTCCGGTGGGAATCCTGGAACCGGGCGCGCCAGAAATATTATTTTACGGTAAGGGCGATCGATCGCAGCGGCAACCTCTCCGCCCCCGCGCCTGCATTCTCGATCGAGCGCCCGGATAAGACCGGCAAGAACGAGCCGCCTGCAGCGTTCGTCGAATTCAAACCGTTGCGGCCGGCCGCGGATAGCACGCCGCCGCCGACGCCCGGTAATTTGAGAGGAACGCTGGCTACGGACGGAGCGCTGACGCTGCAGTGGGACGCGGTTGCCGCCGACGATCTCGCCGGCTATATCGTCTTCCGCTCGGACTATCCGCCCGAGGTCCAGCTCGGGTACTTCCTCCAGCTAAGCAAGCCTGCGTCCGCCGCCGAGCGGATTAAGGCCGGCGACATGATTATCGTCAGCAAGAAGTTTTACACGACGTCGCGCAACCGGCAGATGTCGAATCGCGTATGGGACGCGTGGAACGAATACAACATGCTGCTGCCCGGACTCGTCGAATTTTTCCCCGACGAGAAGCCGGGCCGGTCGTGGGAACTCGTAAAGCACAAGCCCGACACGCCGGTGAAGGAGGGCGGCGAGACCTATTTGAAACTGGACCTGGCGGCTGGCGTCACCGAATCAATCGGGCTCTGGAATCACAGCGGGACCGCGCAGGATTGGTACGAGGTGCTCGACAAGCGCCCGTACACCGTCGAGGTTTGGTTGCGGCGGGAAGCCGGCGCCGGCACGGTGAATTTCAAGTTCAATGGCACCTATGACCATCCGGTGCAGTTGATTGCGCCGATTGCCTTCGAGGTCGGGCCGGCGTGGAAGAAGTATGTCGTCAGTTTCACGCCGCCGGAAATCCTGCGCGGCGTAGAACCGAATCGGATGGGCCTGGAGATCAGCGGGCCGGGCACTTTCAACGTTGATAACTTTCGCGTGTACCGGGCCGACACCGCTTATCTCGATTATTCGGCGCGTGAATATCGCGAGCTCAAAGCGGCCGGGATGCAGGCGCTGCGCACGCACCGCTTCATCGCGACCAGCGTACGCACCTATGACTTGACCCAGATCACCAACAGCGCGGGGTTGACGAGCATGCGCCGCGACGCGCGGCTCAACACGCTGCCGCAAGTTCTCAAAATCATGCGCACGGCCGGCGTGCGCCCGTGGCTGCAGTTAGAGTTTCATTTGAGCCGGCAGGAATGGCTTGGGTTCGCCGAGTACATGGCGGCGCCGTACGATCCGAAGACCGATACGCCGGCGGCCAAGCCGTGGGCGTACAAAAGGTACTCGCAGGGGCAGGCGAAGCCGTGGGTCGAAGAATTCGACCGCATTTATTTCGAGCTCGGGAATGAAACCTGGAATGGACTTTTTCGGCCGTGGATCTTCGAAGGCATGACCGACGCGGCATTGCGCAAGGACTATACGAGCGGCGAAGTTTACGGTCTCTACCAGGAATACGTGATCTCCATCCTGCGCAGCAGTCCTTACTGGCGGTCCGCCGCGCTCGACAACAAATTCTCATTCGTGCTGGGCGGCTGGACGGGGCAGGACTATGGCCGGGATGCGGCATCTGTATCGCCGTCGTCCCACTATTTAAGCATTGCGGCTTACAACGGCGGCTGGGATGAAGGCGAAGGACCGCCCAAGGCTAATTCGCTGGGCCTCTTCAACGTACTCGCGCAGGTCAGCCAGTCGGCGATCCCCGACGCCGACCGGCATGTAAAGCAATTGAACGACCTTAAGAACGACCTTAACGCGAAGAGCCGCGTCAACCTGCGGCTGGGTACGTACGAAGCAGGCCCCGGGTATGCGCTCGACGGCTTGAACAACGAGCGCGTGACTCCCGAACAGGCGCGCGAGCAGGAGCAGGTCATGAAAAGCCTCGCGGCCGGCACCGCGACGATCGACTCGTTCCTGGCGCGCGCATATCGCGGTTTCCAGGTGCAGAATTTCTTCATGTTCCAGCCCGGCGCCTACTGGAGCTCGCACGCGCGCTGGTTCAGGGGCGGGCAGGCTTATCCGTCGTGGAAAGTCATGACCTTGTTCAACAACGAGGCGACCGGCGACGTGCTGCGCACCGAAACGCTGAGTGTCCCCGGTATAGATCTGCAGGCTCATCAGCGCCGGCAGGCGGTCAGGGACGCGCCGCTCGCCGCTATCTATGCGACACGCAAAGCCAATCGCGTCAGTGTCTTTGTATTGTCGCGGAAAGTGCCGGACTATCCATCCGCGGGCGACGACGGCTATACGCCCGTCACGGTCGATCTGCCGTTCGGTCAGGCCACCACGGTGACGTTATTTCGCATGACGGGCAACGCGAAGACGAACAACCTGCTCGCCGACACCGTCAAAGTCGAAAAAATCGACATCCCGCCGGCGCGCGTGAACTCGCGGCTGGTGCTCAACGTGGCGACCGGCGCCGATGAGCGCGGATTGCCGCCGGCGTCGACTTTCCTGTATGTGTTCGACGGTGTCGGCCGCGCCGCCGCCGGCACGTCGAGCAAATGATGCAACGTGTGCACACTACCGCTCCCGCAGCGCTTATGAACCTACCCCGGCAATCGTCGCCATCGTCGCCATCGGCGCCGTCGTCTCTCAAAGCGCGCATATTCCGCGCGGGGGGCTGGACTTTAGCGGGTCTCGGTCTGGGGCATGCGATCCGCCTGGGTAGCAACCTGCTGATGACGCGCCTGCTCGTGCCCGAAATGTTCGGTGTGATGGCGATCGCGGCGATGATCATGTACGGGCTGGCGCTATTTTCAGACCTCGGGCTGCGCCAGAACATCGTGCAGAGCAAGCGCGGCGGCGAAGCGGCCTTCCTGAACACCGCATGGGTAATTCAGATACTGCGCGGCATTGTACTGTGGCTGATCGCGCTGGGCGTAAGCTTCGCGGTCGTCCTCGCGAACCGCTTCGGCATGGTGCCGGCGGGCAGCGTCTATGCCGAGCCGGCGCTGCCCTATGTGATCGCCGTGGTGTCGATCAGCGCGGTCATCCTGGGCTGCGCCTCGACCAAGTCGTTCGAGGCGAGCCGTAACCTGACGCTCGGCCGCGTAACCCAAATCGAAATCGCGAGCCAGGTGGCCGGTCTCGTGGCCATGCTCGGCTGGGTCGCGGTGGATCGCTCGATCTGGGCGCTCGTCGCCGGCAGCCTCGTTTCGACGCTGGCGAAGACCATCCTGAGTCACACCTGGATGCCGGGCACGGAGAATCGCTGGCAGTGGGATCTCGCCGCGTTGCGCGAAATCGTTCATTTCGGTAAATGGATATTCGTGTCGTCGATCCTGGGCTTCCTCGTGAACAGCGGCGACCGCCTGCTGCTGAGCGCTCTGGTCACCTCGACCGTGCTCGGCATCTACGTGATCGCGTTTCTGATTTTCAGCGCGCTCGAGCAGGTTCTGAACAACCTCATCGGCGACGTGTTGTATTCGGCGCTGAGCGAGATCGCGCGCGAGCGGCCGCAGGACCTGCGCGCAAGCTACTACCGTTTTCATTCGACCATGGCGGCGGTCGCGTATTTTTGCGCCGGCGCGCTGATGATGTGCGGGCACGCGTTGATCGGCCTCCTGTACGACCCGCGCTACGCGGACGCCGGCTGGATGCTGGAAATACTCGCGGCGGCGCTCATCACCGTGCCATTTCGCGTCGCCGCCCAGTGCTTTATGGCGCTCGGCATGCCCAAACTGCTGACGAACATCATCTCGATCCGGCTCCTTGCGCTCGTAATCCTGACGCCGGCCGGCTTTCACCTGTACGGCGTGCGCGGTGCGCTATGGGCGATTTCGCTGAGCTATTTTGCCTGCCTGCCGACCACCATTTATTACAGCGTGCGGCACGGCCTGTTCGATTTGCGGCGCGAACTCGTGCTTCTGCCGCTGGTGCCGGCGGGGATGCTGGTCGGCAAGGCATTCAACATGGCGGCCGGTTACTGAGGAAATGGCATGAATACGCTGAAGACAACGACCATCAACCTCTTGCGCCGGGTGCTGCCCGAGCGAGTGAAAAACTCGCTGCTGCATCTGTCGTTTCACCTCGCGCGGCGCGAATTCGAGAAGTTCGCGCACGAATATTGTTATGCGCCGAGCATGGGGCTGGGTCTCGCGGCGATGGCCGCGCGCGGCTTTTCCCCCGCCACCATCGTTGATGTTGGCGCGTTCGAAGCCGACTGGAGCCGGCTCGCGCGGCTGATCTGGCCCGCCGCCGGCCTCTACATGATAGAACCCAACGGCGCGAAAGAGGCGCTCTTGCGCAAAGCCGTATCCGAGCTCGATGCGACCTTGATCCGCGAGTTGCTGGGCGCCGAAGACGGCCGCGAAGTGCAGTTCAACCTCATGGAATCGGGCTCGTCGATCATGGCCGAGCGCAGCGCCGTGCCGCGCACGCAGGAGACGCGCCGCTTGCGCACGCTCGATTCGCTGCTGCGGGAAATCGCCGCGCCGGGGTTGCTCAAAATCGATGCGCAGGGCTACGAACTGGAGATTCTGCAGGGCGCTACGCATATTCTGCCGCGCTTCGAGGCTGTGCTGCTCGAAGTGGCGGTCATCGAAATCAACGAAGGCGCGCCGCTGCTCCACGATGTTGTCGCGTTCATGAAGTCGCGCGGGTTCGTCGCGTACGACATTCTGGAAATCCACCGCCGGCCTCTCGACACCGCGCTGAACCAGGTCGACATCATATTTATCCGCGAAGAATCCCGCCTGATCGCGGACAAGCGGCATTTCTGATGCGCATTACCTTCATTCTGCCGACGGTAGGCATGAGCGGCGGCATCCGGGTCGTCGCGATCTACGCGCAAGCCCTGGCGGCGCGCGGTCACTCGATAGTACTGGTTTCACCGCCGCCGCAGGTGCCGGCCCTCGGCCGCAAGGTGAGGTCGCTGCTCAAAGGCGAAGGCTGGCCGCGCGGCGAGCACGCGGGGCCTTCCCATCTCGACGGCAGCGGGCTCGATCACCGCGTGCTCGAGCGGTGGCGCCCGGTGACGGATGCCGACGTGCCGGATGCCGACGTGGTCATCGCCACCTGGTGGGAAACTGCCGAGTGGGTCGCCGCGCTCGCGCCGCGCAAAGGCGCCAAGGTTTACTTCGTCCAGCATCACGAAATTTTTTCTTATTTGCCGGTGGCACGCTGCCATGCGACCTATAAGCTGCCGCTGCACAAGATTGTGATCGCACGCTGGCTGGCGGAGGTCATGCAGCACGAGTACGGCGACGCTTGCGTCGATCTGGTGCCCAATAGCGTCGACTTCACGCAGTTTTGCGCTGCCGTGCGCGGCAAGCAGGCGGTGCCGACGGTGGGCATGCTGTACTCGACTGCCGCGTTCAAAGGCGTGGACGTGGCGCTGGCGGCATTGCGCAGCGTGAAGAAAAAATTGCCGGGCATGCGCCTGATTTCGTTTGGCAGCGAGCGGCCGGGCGCCGAATTAAAGCTGCCGGACTTCGCGGAATTTTTCTATTCGCCGCCGCAGCACGAGCTCAAAAATCTCTATGCGCAATGCGACGCGTGGCTCACCGCGAGCCGCAGTGAGGGCTTCAATCTTCCCGCGATGGAAGCGATGGCGTGCCGCACGCCGGTAGTGTCGACGCGCGCCGGCTGGCCTGCAGAGGTGATCGAGACCGGGCGCAACGGCGTGCTGACTCCAGTCGACGCGGTCGCCGCGCTGGCGGATGGCCTCGAGTGGACGCTCGGGCTGGCGGACGACGCCTGGCGAACTTTGTCGCAACGCGCATTCGAGACCGCGTGCAGCGGGTCATGGGAAGCATCCACGCAGCAATTCGAAGCGGCGCTCGCGCATGCATGTGCGCGGGCGTCGCGCGGCGAAATCGGCGGGCAGCGCGCGGAGGCGGCATGATCGCGGTTTGCGACGTGACAGCGAAGCGCCTATGGATAGTCATCGTCAACTATCGCACCGCCGGCCTCGCTATCGATTGCCTGCATTCGCTCGCCGCGGAACTTGCCCGGTTTCCCGGCCTGCACACGGTAGTGGTCGATAACGCGTCGGGCGACGGCTCGGCCGAGCGGCTGCAGGAAGCGATCGCGCACAATGGCTGGCAGGGCTGGGCGACGGTCGATGCCGCCGGGCGCAACGGTGGTTTCGCCTATGGCAATAACGTCGGCCTCGACTTGGCACTGCGCGCCGCGCCGCGGCCCGACTACGTGATGTTGCTTAATCCCGACACGGTCGTGCATCCGGGCGCGATCCGCGCGCTCGTCGACTTCATGGATGCCCATCCGCGCGCCGGCATCGCAGGCAGCCTGCTTGAAAACGCCGACGGCGGTACGGACTGCTCGGCGCACAACGATTTTTCCCCGTTGGGCGAGCTCGTAGCCGGGGCGAGCCTCGGGGTGGTCACGCGTGCTTTAAGCCGTTACCAGGTGTCGCCGCCCATGCAGCCGACCGCGCATGAATGCGGCTGGGTATCCGGAGCGAGCCTGATGATCAGGACTTCGGTACTCGCGCACACCGGGCTCATGGACGACCAGTATTTTCTTTATTTCGAGGAGGCGGACTTTTGCCTGCGCACGCGGCAGGCGGGATGGGAAGTCTGGTTCGTGCCCGCCTCGCGCATCGTACACCTTGAAGGCGCGGCGACCGGCATTCGCGACGTCGTGCGGCGCCGGCCGCGCTATTGGTACGAATCGCGGCGCCGCTATTTCATCAAGCATTTCGGCGTCGCCGGGTTGCTGCTGGCCGATTTTCTATGGGCGGCGGGCAGGGCATCGCTCGCGCTGCGGCGCCTGCTGCGTCTGGGGCGCGGCGCCCCGCAGCAGGATCCGCAAGGGTACGCGCGCGATCTTTTGTGGGGCGACCTGCGCGCTTTTTTTGACGGACGGACATGGCAGATACGCTGAACAGCACGCTGGCGCCGACCCTGGGCGTGGTCGTGATCGGTCGCAACGAGGGCGAACGGCTGCGCAAATGCCTGGCGTCGGTGCGCCTGAGCGCGTACCCGATCGTATACGTCGATTCCGGCTCCGCCGACGACAGCGTGGCGATCGCGAAGTCGTTCGATGCGCGCGTGGTCGAACTCGATCCGGCGCGCCCGTTTTCGGCTGCCCGCGCGCGCAATGAAGGGCACGCGCTGCTCCTGCAGAGTTTCCCCGCGCTACGCTACGTCCAGTTCGTCGACGGCGACTGCACTCTGCTCGACGGCTGGCTCGATGCGGCGGTCGCCGCCTTCGACGCGGACCCCAGACGCGCTGCCGTCATGGGCCACCTGCTCGAGCGCAATGCGGATGCGACGCCGTACAACCGTTTGTGCGCGCTTGAATGGAAGTCCCGCGCGGGAGACCTTGTGAGCGGCAGCTACCTCATCGGCATTGCCGCGATACGCTCCGCCGTGCTGCGCGAGGTGGGCGGATACAACCCGCAGGTCATCGCCGGCGAGGATTCCGAGCTCGGCGTGCGCATGGGGCTCGCCGGCTACAAGCTTACCAAGCTGGACCAGCTAATGGCGACCCACGATGCAGACATGCAAAGCTTCCATCAATGGTGGCGGCGGGCAGTGCGGGCCGGACACGCGATCGGTCAGCGCGCGCATCTGAACGGGAAATCCACGGCGAAAGACGGCATGCGCGAGCGCAACAGCGCATTGTTCTGGGGCCTCGCGCTGCCCGGCGTGGCTCTGGCGGCGGCGCTGCCGACCCATGGCTTAAGTCTGCTCGCGCTCGGCGCGTACGCCGTGCTCGCGTGGCGCATATGGTCAAGCCGCCGCCGGCTGGGCGACTCACCCGCGGACGCCGCGCTGTATACCAAATTCGTGATCCTGGCCAAGTTCGCCCATGTGGTGGGCCTGCTCAGGTTTTTCGCCAACCGCATCGGGCATCGCTATGAAATTATCGAATACAAGTGAGGCGCCGCTGCCGGCGCGCGGGCCGGCTGCCGCCGCCGTGAGTTCCGGCCAACGCTGGAAAGTGGGTCTGCTCGGCGCCGGTTATATCTGCGATGCGCACGCCAAAGCCTTGCGCGGGATCGCCGCTGTCGAGATCGTCGCAGTGTGCGATCGCGCGCCGGACAAGGCGGCGGCTGCTGCCCGCAAGTACGGCATACCGAAAAGCTATACCTCGCTCGACGAGATGCTGGCGGGCGTACTCGACGCGGTGCATGTGCTGCTCCCGCCGGACCTCCATTTCGACGCCGCGCGCCGCATCCTCGAATCCGGCCGCCATGTTTTTCTCGAAAAGCCGATGGCGCTCACTGCGGCGGAATGCGACGCGCTGGACGCGCTGGCTGCCAGTAAGAATCTGCGGCTCGCCGTGAACCACAATTTTCTGTTCCTTCCCGCGTACGAAAAATTGCGGCGCGAGGCGGCTGACGGCACACTCGGCAAGGCGGCGCGCGTCGAAATCAACTGGATGTTTCCGTTCGCGCTGGTGCAGACCGGGCCGTTCAACAACTGGATACTGCGCAATCCGCAGAACATGTTCCTGGAGCTCGGGCCGCACCTGCTCGCGTTCGCCACCGATCTGCTCGGACCGCTCGAGCGCCTGGAAGTTGAGGTTACGCATCCGCTGGACCTGCCGGGCGGCAACCGCGTTTACCGCTACTGGCGCGTGCACGGCGTCAAGGACGGCACGGCGGTGGACCTTACGCTTTCAATCCTGCCCGGCTACGGCGATCGTAGCGTGACCGTGTATGGCCATGGCGCCACCGCCAAATGCGACTATGCGCGGAATATTTACGTGCGCGATGAGCCGACCCGTTACGGCTCGTTGTTCGACAGCCTGTTAACCGCGTGGCAGGTCGCCGGTCAGATCGTGGCCGCCAGCGTGGCCAATTTTTTCAAGGCTGCACTCAATACGCTGGGCCGCAAGCCTGCCGCCAATCCCTATGGCGAGTGCATCGAGCGCAGCATCCGCGCTTTTTATCGCG
>JBKJMN010000054.1:0-22014 GCA_046596405.1 Burkholderiales bacterium | reverse complement strand
CGGCACGGTAGACGACAAGGTGTTCGTCTACGCCGCCGGCGGCTATTACTATCCCGGCAAGAACGTGCAGGCGCTGCAGGACGAGATGAAGAAGTATCTCGATCTCGGCTACTCGGTGTGCAAAATAAAAATCGGCGGCGAGTCGCTGGCGGACGACCTGAAACGCATCGAAGCCGCGATCAAGGTAGTCGGCGCGGGCAAGAACCTCGCGGTGGACGCGAACGGCCGCTTCGATCTCAAGACCGCGCTCGAGTACGCGCGGGCGCTCGGACCTTACGGGCTGTTCTGGTACGAGGAGGCCGGCGACCCGCTCGACTATGCGTTGCAGGCGGAACTCGGCCTGCACTACGGCGGCGCGATGGCGACCGGCGAAAACCTTTTTTCGATGCAGGATGCGCGCAATCTGATCCGGCATGGCGGCATGCGCGCCGACCGCGACTGGCTGCAGTTCGATTGCGCGCTGTCGTACGGCCTCGTCGAATACCTGCGCACCGTCGAAATGTTGAAGCAGCATGCATGGTCGCCGCGGCGCTGTGTGCCGCACGGCGGCCACCAGATGTCGCTCAATATCGCGGCGGGCCTGGGGCTCGGCGGTAATGAATCCTATCCCGACGTGTTTCAGCCGTTCGGCGGCTTTGCCGACGGCACGCCCGTGGTGGACAGTTACGTGACCATGCCCGAAGTGCCGGGCGTCGGGTTCGAAGCGAAGGCGAAGTTGTACGCGGTGATGAAAAATCTCGCCGATGGTTAGTTCGGCGGGAGTGTGCAGAGCGGCGCTTCTTATTAGCGCGCTCGCGTCAACGACGGGCCCCGACGCAGGCGCACAGGCATTTCCCGCCAAGCCGGTGCGATTCGTCGTGCCGTTCGCGACCGGCGGCGCGAGCGATATCGTGGCGCGCGCGGTCGGCATAAAGCTCGGCGAAGCGTGGGGGCAGACGGTGGTGATCGACAATCGCGCGGGCGGCTCCGGCATGATAGGCACCGAGTTGGTCGCGCGCGCCGTGCCTGACGGTTACGTGCTGCTGGTGGTAGAGCCGACCTTCGCGATCACGCCGGGCCTGTTTGCAAAAGTGCCATTCGATGTCCAGAAGGATTTTGTACCTATCGTGCAACTCGGGCAGGCACCGCAGGTGCTGGTCGTGCATCCGTCGGTGCCGGTGAAAACGGTGAAGGAACTGATCGCGCTGGCGAAGGCGAAGCCGGGAGAGCTTAACTTCGCGTCGCCCGGCACCGGCACCACCGGCCATCTCGGTCTCGAACTCTTTAAGATGATGGCCAAGGTGGACATGGTGCACATCCCGTATAAGGGCGCGGGGCCCGCGGTAGCCGATCTGCTCGGCGGGCAGGTGAGCGTCGCCGTCGTCAGCGTGTCGTCGGCGCAGACCAATATCAAAGCCGGGCGGTTGCGCGCGCTGGGCGTCACCAGCGCGCAGCGTTTCGGCGGCGCGCCGGAAATTCCGACCATCGCGGAGGCTGCGTTGCCGGGCTTCGATACGCTGCAATGGTGGGGCTTGGTCGCGCCGCGCGGAACACCGGCCGATATAGTCAACAAAATCGCGGCAGACGCGAGCCGCCTCGTGGCGTCGCCGGAGATGAGAGAGCGCATGCTCGCGCTGGGCGCGGAACCGGTCGCGAGCTCGCCCGACCGTTTCGCGGCTTTCCTGCGTGAAGAGATCGACAAATGGGGTAAACTCGTGCGCGCTTCCGGCGCCCGCGCCGATTAACTCAAGAGTAAATCCATGGACTCGACCGCACCAGCCAATCCGCACGCCGCGCGCGGCGAAAACGAGCGCAAGGTTCTGCAACGCACCACCACGCCGCACATTTTCCGGCCAATCACGTTTCGCTCGGTCACAGCGAAGAACCGCATCGTGGTGTCGCCGATGTGCCAGTATTCCGCAGACGACGGTGTCGCTAACGACTGGCATTTCCAGAATCTCGCTTCGCGCGCGGTTGGCGGCGCGGGCATCGTATTCACCGAAGTTGCGCATACAGAGCCGCGCGGGCGCATTACGCCGTACTGTTTGGGATTGTGGAACACCGAGCAGCGCGACGCGCTCGCCAGGATCGTGCGCTTCGTTAAATCGCAGGGGGCCGTCGCCGGCGTGCAGATCGGCCACGCCGGCCGCAAAGGCTCGACCGCGCGGCCGTGGGACGGCGGCAAGCCGATCGCGCCCCAAAACGGCGGGTGGGAAATCATGGCGCCGTCGGCGGTAGCGTTCGGCGACGGTTACGCCGTGCCGGTAGCCATGGACGAAGCGGCAATAGCCCAATCGATTGCGCATTTCGTGACCAGCACGCGCCACGCGCGCGAAGCGGGATTCGATTTATTCGAGATCCACGCCGCGCACGGCTATCTGATCCACGAGTTCCTGTCGCCGCTGTCGAACTTGCGCACCGATCAGTACGGCGGCAGTTTCGAGAACCGCATTCGCTACCTGCTCGAAATCGTCGATGCGGTGCGTTCGGAATGGCCCGCCGACAAACCGCTGTTCGTGCGCATCTCGGCATCGGACTGGGTGGACGGCGGATGGGACCTCGACAGCAGCGTGAAACTGGCGCGGCTTTTGAAAGCAGCGGGCAAAGTCGATCTGATCGACTGCTCGAGCGGCGGCATTTCCCCGCAGCAGAAAATCGCGCTGCATCCGGGTTATCAGGTGCCGTTTGCCGCTGCGATACGTGCCCAGGCAAATATTCCGACCGGGGCGGTCGGTCTGATCAACGCGCCCGAGCAGGCCGAGCAGATTGTCGCCAGCGGCCAGGCCGACATCGTCATCATGGCGCGCGCCATGCTGAACGACCCGTACTGGCCTCTGCATGCGGCCAAGGTCCTTAAAATGAAGCTCGGATGGCCGCCGCAGTACGAGCGCGGCGATATTTTTTAGTCGCGGCTTCAATCGTAGGGCGCAATAACTGAAAGGCATTGCGCCGAAACGGTACCGCCTACACATGCGGCGCAATGCCCGTTGGTTATTGCGCCCTACGATCGTGCTCGCTTTACATCAGGGCGAACGGTCGGCGCCATCGTCACAAAGTCTTAGACGACCACTACGCCGGCTGCGCGCGCGCCGCTCCGCAGTTCCAGCAATCGGTGAACTGACCCTCCAGATTTTCGCCGCACTGCCCGCACGTCCAGCGATCAAAGCGGTGCCGGCGTGCGGCGCCGCCGCGCAGGAAATCGACGACCAGGGCTGCGGCGTGGATGGCGAGCGCCTCATCGTGGACCCAGACCGTCGGCAATACCGGTAATTCGCCATAGGCGCCATATAGCTGATCGCCTAGCACTGACGCGCGGATGCCTTCAGCTTCCAGCATGCCTTTGATGAGATGGGCTTCGGTCGGATGTTTGGCGGTGTGAACGCGCTTCATCGGCGCATTTTCCTTCGATTCGGCGCCGTGTCAATGCGTCAGTTCGCAGCGCTGCAGTGTTAAACTCCGGCATGCGCACATCGCGTGATTTAACCGGACTGCAACCGTCGAGCGGATCGCATGTTTGAAAGCAAGCGCCAGCGCGTCATTCCTTCCCACCGTTTTGCCCGCCGGCTTGCGTGGTCTTTCGCGTTGTCCGGCGCCATTGCCGCGACCGCGCTGACGGTCGGCATCGTGGGGTTCCACTACATCGCGGATGTGCCGTGGATCGACGCGCTGCATAACGCATCGATGATTTTGGGCGGTATGGGGCCGGTCGCGGACATGAAAACCGACGGCGCGAAACTGTTTTCGTCGGGCTACGCGCTGTTTTGCGGGCTGGTTTTCATCAGCGTCGTCGCGGTGACGCTGGCACCGGTGCTGCACCGGGTGCTGCACAAGTTTCACATGGACGAGACGGATTTGAAGAAGAAGTAACCATTCAACTGGAGAACACGAGTGGCAACTCTGAATATTTTTTGCGCCGGCGCGGCGCAGGCGGTCGTAACGGAAATTGCGGGCAAGTTCCAGCGCGACAGCGGCAATTTTGTCGTGCCGAATTTTGGCGCGGTCGGGGCAATGAAGGCGCGCGTGATCGCCGGCGAGCCGGCGGACGTGATCGTGCTGACTGCAGCGCTGATCGATGAACTGATCCACCAGGGTCTCGTCGTCGCGGGTTCGCGCGTCGATCTGGGCAAAGTCGGCACCGGTGTGGCGGTGCGCGCGGGCACGCCGTTGCCGGACGTCGCCGATACGCGCGTGCTGCGCGGCAACCTGCTCGCCGCCACCCGCGTGTTGTTTCCGGACCCGGCCGTGGCGACGGCGGGCAAGGTCGTGATGAGCGCGCTCGACAAAATGGGCATCGCCGAAGAGCTCAAGTCGCGCCTGCACTTCTTTCCGAACGGCTATGCGGCGATGAACGATCTCGCGCAGAGCACGGGCCTGCATGAAATGGGCATTACGCAGATCACCGAGATCGTCGCCAACAAAGGCGTGACGCTGGTCGGGCCGTTGCCGCCGGAAGTGCAGAGTATCGCCGTGTATTCGGCGGGCCTTGCGGCGCGCTCGGCGCATCCGGAGCGCGCCAAAGAATTGATCCGCCGCCTGACGGGCTTCAATGCGCAGCCGCTGCTGAGCGCGGCCGGCTTCGACGTCGGCCGCTGATTTACTTCGCGAGGCCCAACTCGGTCAGTATGCCTCTGGCTTCGGCGTACTCTTTGCGCAGGTAGGCGGTCGTTTCCTGCGAATTCTTGTAACCCAATTCCCAGCCCGCGCTATCGGTGAATTTTTTCCATTCTTCGGTGCGCACGGTTTTGGCGAAAATCTCGTCCCAATAGGCAACCTGCGCCGGGGTCATGTGCCTGGGGCCGACAAAGACATACCAGCCGTCGATGACGACGTTGTAACCCTGCTCGCGGAAGGTCGGCACGTCGGGCAGGTTGGTCGAGCGCCTGGCAGTGCTGATCCCGAGTATGCGCATCTTGCCCGCCTGATAAAACGGAATCGCATTGTTCGAGGCCTGCGCCATCGCGTCGATATGACCGCCAAGCAGGTTGGTGACTGATTCAGCGCCGCCGCCGAAAACGAGGATTTTGAGTTTTTTGGGATCGGCGCCCGCGGCCTTGGCGAGCAGCGCAATCGTGAAGTGATTGATGGCGCCCAGCGTGCTGCCCACGGAGACGCTCAGCGAAGAAGGATCCTTCTTGAGCTGGTCCATGAATTCGCGCAGGTTGCGGTGCGGCGACTCGGCCTTGACGGCGAGCGCCACCGGCTCGGTACCGATGTACGGGAGCACCGTTACGTCGGCGAGGCTCAGCGGACTGCGCCCGGTGATCTGGTTCGTCAGCAATCCGGCTTGCGCAATCGCGATCGAGTGCGCGTCGCCGGGTTTCTGGCTCACGTAGGTGTAGGCAAGTGAGCCGCCGCCGCCCACCTTGTTGACGACCACGGCTTCGAGCATGCGGTTGTCCTGCCAGATTTTCTGAATGACGCGCGCGGCTTTGTCGTTGCCGCCCCCGGCGGCGGCGAACACGACGAGTTCGACGGGGCGGTCGGGTTTCCACGCCTGCGCCTGCGCGCCGGGTGCGTAAGCGACGAATGCCGGGTAAATCACCAGCGTGAAAATTCCTGCCGCGGTTTTGAAGGTCAAGGCGAACTCACTTAAAAGTTGGAAAGGTGGAAGACATGGTGCGCTTAATCCCTTGCTGCGCCTACCCAGCAAGCACTCAGCAATGTTCATACCACGCGCGGTGGCGAGGCGCCGAACGCGCGCCTGCGGGGCTGCGCGAAAAAGCGTGCACCACGAGCGTCCGCGCCCGTTCAATCCGGTATTGAAACAGTGCGCCGCGACCGTATCTGCGACGGGCGCGTGTTAAAGTAACCCGACTTCACCATTATCCGGAACCCCCTCGTTGGACGAATCCGCACTGGCCTATCTCTCCGCGGCTGAGCAGGGGCGCCTCATACGCGAGCGCAAGCTGTCCCCGGTTGAGCTCGTAAAGATTTGCCTTGCGCGCATCGAGCGATACGATCCGGTGTTGCGCGCCTATATCACGGTGTGCGGCGATGCAGCGCTCGCAGCGGCACGCCAGGCCGAACTCGAAATCGGCCGTGGCGATTACCGCGGCCCGCTGCACGGCATTCCATTCGGCGTCAAAGATCAACTGTGCACTCGTGGTATTCGAACGACGCTCGGCTCGCGCATCTATGCCGACCACGTGCCGGATTTCGATGCGGCGGTCATCACGCGCCTCAAGGACGCGGGCGCCATTCTGCTCGGCAAAGAGAATTTGCACGAATTCGGCAAAGGCGGCACCCATGTATTTGCGCACGGCCAGCCGCGCAATCCGTGGGACATCGCGCGCACGCCGTCGAGTTCGTCGAGCGGCTCGGGAATTGCGCCGGCGGCCGGTTTCAGTTCGGGCTCGATCGGCGAGGATACCGGCGGCTCGATACGCGGACCCGCGGCCGCCAACGGCGTCGTCGGTTTGCGGCCGACGTTCGGGCGCGTCAGCCGCTTCGGCGGGATCATGTACGCGTGGACTGCCGACACGCTCGGACCGCTCACGCGCACCGTCGAGGACAACGCGCTGTTTTTGCGGGCGATCGCTGGCCACGACCCGCGCGATCCGCTGACGAGCCGGCGTCCTGTTCCCGATTTCGCGGCGCTGTTCGGCAAAGATCTCAAAGGTGTGCGCCTCGCGGTCGTCACCGAGATGACGTGGCCTGAGGGCATGGACGGCGAAGTGCGCGCCGCGATGACGCGGGCGCTCGACGTGCTGCGTTCGCTCGGCGCGACGATCGCGGAAGTATCGCTGCCTTGGGCCCGGCACGCGATTCCGCTCGGAATGCTCACGTCAGATGCGGATGTCGCGTCGATGTACCTGCCGCTCCTGCGCAGCCGCTGGAGCGAGTTCGACGCCGGCACGCGCGGCCGGATGGCGGCGGCGGCGATGGTGCCGGCCGCGGTCTATTCGCGCGCGATGCGCGCGCGCGCCGTCGTGCGCGCGCAAATTCTCGCCGCCTTCGCGCAGTGCGATGCGCTGATCTGCCCGACCAGCCTGAAGCCCGCGGGGCTCATCGACGACGCGCGCGAAGTGGTGCGCTCGCAGGAGGACGTCGCGCAGCGGCTTTTTTTGCGGCGCATCAGCACGCATCCATTCAGCGTGGCGAATGTGCCGACGCTGGCGGTGCCCGCAGGGTTCACCAAAAACGGCTTGCCGCTATCGCTGCAGATTGCAGCCAAGCCGTTCGCCGAAGCAACCGTTTATCGCGTGGGTCACGCTTTTGAGCGCGCGACCCCGTGGCACGAGCGGCATCCGGTGCTGGCTGAGACAACGCGCGCACCGCGTGCCGTAGAAGTCGCGGGGCAAGGGTAAGTCCATGGAACTCACGTCGCAGCAGGCGCGCGAAGTGGCGACGTTGATCGGGCTGGAAATTCCGGAGGACGATCTGGCGGGCGTCGCTTTGAGGTTGTCCTCATTGCTGACTGCAATGGAGGGGATCGAACTCGAACTCGGCGCGCTGATGGATAAGACGGAACCGATTCCGCCGGTTTTTCCGCTGGAACCCGCCGACTAGGCCCACAGCTATATGCAGCGAGGCGGGCGCACAGAAAAGCTGAATATTTTTACGCCCTTATGATAACACAGCCCGCTTGCGCGACCGGCCCCAATGGTGCGACTGTACGCGTTAGTTAACCGATTGAAATTTCCAAGGAGGCGGCATGAACCGCATCGTGCATCTGGCGTTGAAAGTAGACGATCTCGAGAAAACCACCGAGTTCTACGAAAAAGTTTTCGGCTTCAGGGAAGTCGAAACCCGCAAAACGCGCGATCACCTGTCGCGTCACTTGAGTGACGGCGCAATCGATTTCACGCTGATCCAGTACGACGCGGGCACCGAGTCGGCCGAATCCAAGGCCGCGGGCGAAGGGCCGTGCATCCATCATTTCGCGGTCGAAGTCGAGGATCTGAAAGCATCCGAGGCGCAGATCAAGGCCTACGGCTGCGAAATCATCAGCGATCCGGGCGTGATCCCGATCAAGTTTCGGGCGCCCGGCGGCACCGTCGCCGAGCTCGTGCCGGTTGGCCGCTACAAGCAGCCGGCGTTTAAATGATGCGGCGCGCGGCATGGCCGGGGGCGGAGTAATGAAAGCGGTGTCCGGCAGCACGAAATCTTTCAGCGAGCGCCTCGTCGATTGCGCGGCATCGCTCACGGCCGACCAGATTCCGCCGGCGGTCCGCGCGCGCACGGAAGATCTGCTGATCGACATCGCGGGGCTCTGCGTTGCCGCGCGCAAAACCGATTACGTGAAGGCTTTGATCGCGAGCGTCGATCGCGGCGGCGCGTGTACTGCGCTGGGCCACAGCGGGGAATTCAGCGCCGAGGACGCGGCGATGATCAACGGCACCGCAGGCCACGGCGAGGATTTCGACGATACGTTCGAAGGCGGGCCGGTGCACAGCAGCACGGTCATCGTGCCAGCCGTGCTCGCGGCGTGCGAGCGGTTCGGCCGCGGCGGCCGCGCGGCGATGATGGGCATGACGGTCGGCATCGAGACCATGTGCCGTCTCAGCATGGTGATACCCAAGGCAATTCATAAAGCGGGCTTTCACCCGACCAGCGTGATCGGCGCGATGAGCGCCACGCTCGCCGTTTCCACTACGCTCGGACTCAATCGCAAGCAGACCGTCGATGCGCTGGGCATCGCCGGCAGCATGGCGAGCGGCATAATCGAGTATCTGGCGGAAGGCGCCTGGACCAAGCGGCTGCATGCGGGCTGGGCCGCGCGCATCGGGCTGCACGCGGCGCGCATTGCGGAGCACGGGTTTCTGGGGCCGCGTACCGTGTTCGAAGGCACGCATGGATTCTTCCACGCATTCGCGCGCAATCCCGACGGTGACTACGACAGCGTGACGCGCGATTTCGGCAAGGAATGGATGCTCAGCAACATCACGTTCAAGCCGTATGCGACGGGCACCATGAACCAGCCGTATATCGACTGCGCATTGCGGCTCGCGCGCAAAGGCTTTACCGCTGACGACGTGACCGACGTACTGTGCGAAACAGCGGAGGGCTATGTCCACCGCCTGTGGGATCCGCTGCCCGCCAAGCAAAAACCGGCCAACGATTACGCCGCCAAGTTCAGCGCACCGTTCAACGTCGCCGTCGCATTCGTGACGGGTAGCGCGGGGCTCGAAGCTTTCAGCGAGAAGACCGTGCGCGATCCGCGCATCCTCGGCCTCGCCGGCAAGGTGCGCTATGTCGTCGACCCGAACAACCCGTACCCCAAGGCGTTTACGGGCCACGTAAAAATGACGCTCAAGGACGGGCGCGTCTTCGAAGAGCGCCAGCCGCACATCCGCGGCGGCATGCACGATCCGCTGTCGCACGAAGACATCGAGCGCAAGTTCCGCGGCAACGTCGCTTATGGCGGCTGGAGCGAGGCGCGCGCCAATCAGTTTCTGCAGTTCGCGAGCGGAGTGTTCAGAGGAAAAATCGACCTGACGCAGTTCCGGGTCTGAGGTCGCACTGAAGTTTCAGAAGTTGCCATAAGCGGCGGCATTGGGCAGGCAGTTCGTGCAGGAGGAGCCGATGCAAAGCACGATGATGAATTTCCCGCTGACGCTCGCGCACATTTTCGGGCGCGCGGGGCAGTTGTTCGGCGCATCGGCCATCGTGTCGCGCCTGCCCGACAAGACGCTGCACCGGCATAGCTACGGGGATTTCCACCGCCGCTCGACGGCGCTCGGCGGCGCACTGCAAGCCGCGGGCCTGCGCCCCGGCGATCGCGTAGCCACGCTAATGTGGAATCACTACGCGCACCTCGAGGCGTACTTCGCGATTCCGTGTGCAGGCGGGGTGCTGCACACGCTGAACCTGCGGCTGCATCCCGACGATATAGGCTTTATTGCCGATCATGCGGGCGACCGGTTCCTGATCGTCGATGACGTGCTGTTGCCGCTCTATGAGAAATTCCGCGCCAAGGTCAGGTTCGAGCGCGTCATCGTCGTTCCGCTGACGGGCGCGGCGGTCGCCGCCGGCTACGACGACTATGAAAAATTCATCGCCGCCGAATTGCCGATGCATACGCCGCCGCTGGATGAAAACGACGCGGCCGGCATGTGCTATACGTCGGGCACCACCGGTAAACCCAAAGGCGTCGTGTATTCGCATCGCGCGCTGGTGCTGCATTCGATGGCCTGCGCGATGGCCGACACGCTGGGTATCAGGCAAAGCGATACGCTGTGCCCGGTGGTCCCGATGTTTCACGTCAACGCGTGGGGTCTGCCGTTCACGGGCGTGATGGTCGGCTGCAAGCTCGTGTTGCCGGGGCCGCATCTGGACGCGGCCAGCCTGCTCGATTTGTACGCGTCCGAGCAGGTGACATTCACCGCCGGGGTGCCGACGATCTGGATGGGCATCTTGCAGGCGCTCGAAAAAACGCCGGGCCACTGGAGGCTCACGCCGGGCATGCGCATGGTGGTCGGCGGGGCGGCGGCCCCCGAGGCCATGATCCGCGCGTTCGACCGGTTCGATCTGAACGTGTTGCACGCGTGGGGCATGACCGAAACCACGCCGCTGGGCACGACGGCGCATCTCAAGCATGGATTGGCGGCACTCCCGCCGGACGAGCGGTATGCCTACCGGTGCAAGCAGGGGCTGCCTGCGCCGTTTGTCGAAGTGCGCGCCATGACCGACACCGGTTGCGCGCCGTGGGACGGCGCCACCATGGGCGAATTGCAGGTGCGCGGGCCGTGGATCGCCGCGGCCTATTACCGGCTGCCGGCGGAGGCCGACAAGTGGACGGCGGATGGCTGGTTTCGCACCGGCGATGTCGCCACGATAGACGCCGAAGGCTATGTCAAGATCACCGACCGCACCAAGGACCTGATCAAGTCGGGCGGCGAGTGGATCAGTTCGCTCGATCTTGAAAACGCGCTGATGGGCCACCCTGCGGTGCAGGAGGCCGCGGTAATCGGCATCGCCCATCCGAAATGGGACGAGCGTCCGCTCGCCGTGATCGTCTGCAAACCGGGAAAGGCGGTCAGCGAGCAGGAATTGCGGGATTATGTGGCCCCGAAGTTCGCCCGGTTTTGGCTGCCGGACGGCTATGCGTTCGTCATCGAAATCCCGCGCACCTCGACCGGCAAAATGATGAAGGCCGCCTTGCGCGAGCAATTTCGCGCGTGGCAGTGGCCGTGAGGCGGTTTTCGGCGCCCCTGACGGACGCGCTTTTTCGTGGCGCTTGGATTTCCCTGCAAATTCAGCGATGATGCACGCAGGGCGGAACGAATGACACGGATTGCCGGGTCCGCGGTTACGGATCGGGCGAATCGCATATGGTAGAAATACTGAATTACCGAAACGCGCTGCCACTAGGGTCGATGCTGCTCGAGTACCGGCTTGAATCCGTGCTGGGGTCGGGCGGTTTCGGCATGACGTACCTCGGCTACGATACGAACCTCGAGCTCAAGGTAGCGATCAAGGAATATCTGCCGATAGAGCTCGCAGTGCGCGCGCTTGACGGCTGCATCGTCCCCGTGACCACGGGCACCGAGTACAACTACAAGTGGGGCCTCGACCGCTTCCTGCAGGAAGCGCGCCTGCTCGCCAAGTTCAGCCACCCGAACATCGTCACCGTGAGCCGTTATTTTGAGGCCAACGGCACCGCCTACATGGTGATGAACTACGAGTCCGGCGTTTCGTTGAGCCAGATGCTCAAGCGCATCACTGCGCCCGACGAGACGCTGCTGCTGCGGATCGTGCTCCCGCTGCTGGACGGATTGAACGCGGTGCACATGGCCGGGTTCCTGCATCGCGATATCAAGCCCTCAAACCTTTTCATTCGCGATACCGGGGTGCCGGTGCTCCTCGACTTCGGCGCGGCGCGGCTCGCGATCAGCGTGTCGACCCATACCATCACGTCCATCCTGACGCCCGGCTATGCCCCGCTCGAGCAGTATTCCAAGGACGGCAACCAGGGGCCGTGGACCGATATTTATTCGCTCGCCGCCGTGCTTTACCGCGCGGTCATCGGCGACAACCCGCCGGACGTGGTCACGCGGTTAAAAGACGACACTGTGATGGCGACGCTGGTCGGCGCGCGCTCGCGTTTCACCACCGGGTTTCTGCATGCAATCAACCGCGGCCTCGAAGTTGACGAAAAGAAGCGCCCGCAATCGGTGCCGGAATGGAAAGCGATGTTCACGGGCGAAGCTTATGTGGCGCCGCCGCCGTCGCCGCTTGCTTATGCGGTGGGTTCCACCAAGGATACTGCCGTGGAGGAGGCCCCGACGCTGCAGGCGTCGCCGAGCGCGCTTTCCGGCGTGCTCAAGCCGACGCCCGCCTGGATGAACCAGATGACGTGGATGGCGGCAGGCGCGCTGGTGTTGTTTGTCGTCATCGGCGGGCCGCAAATGTACGACCGGCTCTCGGGCAACGAGGTCACGCGCGCGCTCAACGCCAAGTCGGCGCCCGACAAGCCCGGCAAACTAACGCCGCGCGAATTTTACGTGCTCGACCGCGACCGCAGCGGCTATCTCACGCCCGACGAGGTCAAAGGCGATGCGGTGCTCGAACAGAATTTCAGGAAAATCGACAAGAACCGTGACGGCCGCGTGTCGCTCGAAGAATTCACCGATTTTCCCTAGCGCGGCGCGGCTGCGCGACGGCTAGGCCGGCGCGAGCAGGAAGTCCTTCACGGCCTTGATCTGATCGTTCGCCATCAACATGGGCGCGTGGCCGATCCCCGCGAATTCGACCAGCCGCGGGCGGGGGCCCCGGGTTTGCATTTCTTCGGCCGTCGTTTTTAGCAGCAGGTCGGATGCGGCGCCGCGCAGCACCAGCGTCGGACAGGTGATGGCGTCCCAATACGTCCACAGGTCGACGTCCTGCGCCGGACCCTTGCGAAACGGCGCGGCGAGATCGGGATCGTAGCTCATGCCCCAGGTGCCGTCGGCATGCTCTTTGGCGCCGGTGATGGTCAGGTGATGCCATTGCGCATCGGACAGCGGCCCGAACGGCGCCGAAACCGTGCGCACATAGGTTTCGAGCTCGGCCAGACTTTTGAAGCGCGGGTCTTTGCCGACGTACGTCCCTATGCGCTCGAGGGACGCCTTGGGAATCAGCGGTCCGACATCGTTGACGATGAGCTTGCGGATCGGCGAGTTCGGACGCGAGGCGAGCAGCATGCCGAGCATGCCGCCCATCGAAGTTCCGACCCAGTCGAGCGTGCGCGCGCCGTGCTGCTCCGTCAACGCCGCGGCCAGCTTGGGAATCCAGCCGGCTGCGGCCGGCCGCGCCGTCACGCGCGCGATCAGCGCGTTCATGTCGGCCATGTATTGCGGATACGCGTAGTCGTCCTTGTTGTAAAGCCAATCGCTGCGGCCGCGGCCGGCCACGTCTGGACACACTACGCGGAATTCGGCGGCGAGAGCCTGCGCGAGAAAATCGAAGTCGCGGCCGTTGCGCGTCAGGCCGTGAGCACAAATCACGATCCGTTCGTTCGCGGGATCGCCCCACTCGGTGTAAAAAATCCTGTGAAAACCGTGAGCGGTCAGCCCGAGCAGATGATCCGTGCGCATGTCGATCGTGTGGAAGTGGACGGACGGCCAGTGTAGTGGAAACGCCGCCGCGCTACAAAAGCGCGCACATGCCCGCGCCGGCGGCCACGAAGATGGCGGCATGCGCCCACGCCCACAACGAGTAGCGCAACCGGACCCTGGCCGGCGTTTCGTTCGATAGCAGAAAAAGCCGTCCATCGGTCGGAGCGCGCAACACGTTCGTGCCGGCGCTCATGCGGATCTCGCGATGATGCGCTTCGACTTCGCGCACCGCCTGGCGCCGCGCGAGCTCCCATTCCTTCAGATCAATCCCGCCGCTGTGGTCGAGATCGAAACGGCGCAGCAGATCGGGCTGGTTTCTTTTCCACTCGGCGATCAACTCTCTCACGTCGGCGGCGAGATCGAGATCGCTGTTGGCGCCGCCGACGGTGACGAAATCACCGAGCGCGTAAACCCGCTCGCGCGGCAACAGCAGCCATTCGGTGTAGCGATAACTGCCCTGGGTCCAAGTGCGCTTGCTCGAGCAGACGATTTCAGCGCCTTCGGGGTCGATCACGCATTGACCGCCCGCGTCCCGGATGATGAAAGGCTCTTCGCTGGCGCCGGAATCCTGCAGCTGCCATTCGTCTTTCGACGACTTCTCTTGAACTTCATATCGATACCAGACGCAGGGCGTGAAGGAAAGCCTGGCGATGATCGGGGTGCCGCCGGGCATTTCCGCGAGTCCGGCGATTTCCACGTAGCCCTGCGCGGCGGTTGCGATGTTCGAAAGCGGCGTGTCCGATAGGTGGCGCAGCCGCCGGTAATTGCCGATCCACGCGGCGAAGCTGACAAGCGACATGGCGCCGAGCGCAAATGGCCAGACCGCCGCCGATTCGGCGTGGACCGCGCCGTACAGAATAAGTACGTGGACTCCGCCCGTCAGCCAGTTCGCGGTATGGATACGCAGGCTGGCGCCCATGCGGGTGAATCCGCGGCGTGCTACTTGAAGAGTTCCTTGACGTCGGCGTCGGTTTTTTGCGCGGCGTCGAACTCGAGCAGTTGCGCCGGCTTGAAGTTGAACATGCCCGCCACGATGGTGTCGGGAAACTGCTCGACGCGCACGTTGTTGATGTTGGCTGATTCATTGTAGAACTCGCGGCGGTCGGCGATCGCGTTCTCGAGCCCGGTGATGCGGCCCTGCAGCTGCAGGAAAGTCTGGTTGGTTTTGAGATCCGGGTATTGTTCGGCCACCGCGAACAGGTTGCCGACACTCGTGCGCAGGCCGGCTTCGGCGTTGCCCAGCGCGTGCATGTCCTGAGCCTCGCGCGCCGAGAAGACGCGCGAGCGCGCATCGATGACTTTTTGTAGCGTGTCCTGCTCGAACTTCATGTATTGCTTGCAGGTCTCGACGAGCTTGGGCAATTCATCGTGCCGCTGCTTGAGCAGCACGTCGATGTTGGCCCATGCTTTCGATACGTTGTGCTTTACCTGGACCAGGTTGTTGTAAATCATGACGAGGTAAACCAGCGCCAGGACTGCCACCCCGAGGACCACGATTGCGACGATTCCCATGTAGACTCTCCCTAGTCACACACATTTCGCGGGAGTATATCACCGGCAGGCGCGCGAGCCTGCGAGGCTTACCAGGTGTACTGCACGGTGTAGCGCACGGTGACTTCGGCGCCGGGCGCGACCTTCACCGGAAAATGGATGGTGCGCGCATCCTGCTTTTCAAAGTCGTGCGTTTTCCCGGTGACCTGCCAGTTTACCCAGCGATAGAGATTTTCCTTTACGATCACCGTGACGGGCTCTTTTTTCTGGTTGCGCAATTTAATCTCGATCGTCTCCGCCATCGTTTTGCTCGTCGTATCGACTTTGAAATCGAGCTGGCGGCGTTCGCCGATGACGTCGAACGCGGAACCCAGCTTGATCAGCACTTTTTCGTTTTTCGCGGTGTGGTCGATCACGTTCTCGCCGATGAATTCGAGCGTGCGGTCCGCACCGTCGAGCTGGCTTACGCGGACGCGTCCGGACGGCAGCGGCATCCCCATGTTGTGCCCCGGCGAATTCTTGAAGCCGAGATATACGTCGACTTTCTTGTTGCTTTGCACGCCCAGATTGCGATCGGTAAGGGGACTCGCGCTGTAGCCGTAAGAGCCCTGCGCGAGGCCATAGTAAACAAGCGTTTTCTCGCATGGCACGTCGCGCGCGACGGGAAAGAGCTCGATTTGCTTGGTCGAGTTGTCGGGTAGGGTGGTCGGGCGGCCGAGTGTATAAAGGTGATACTCGAAGAACGCCTTTTCGGCAAAACCCGCGTCGCGCTCTTCGCGCGCCATCGACTTGGCGGCGCTCACGCGGTCGTTCATCCGGTTGGGCGCCTGCGCACGTTGCACATCGCCGGCGATCAGTTTAAGTTTGGCATTCGAATAGCTCGCCCCGGACTGGTTGACGATACTCACCCATGCGCCGACGTCGAGCTTGCACGTGTTGGCGCTGCTGCCGTCCGCGTAAGTCAGGTTGTAGTCCGCCCACCAGGTCAGGCCGGCCGTCTGATACGACACCCGCGTGCGGTGAGGGCCGGCTTGTTGCGCGTTCATGTCCCACACGAGGGTGGGGCGCGTGATCAGGCCTCCGGGCAGACTGGGCAGCGTGACGCCGGCATTGCCGGGCAAAAGCTGGATGGTGCCGTCATCGCGTTTCAAGGTCATGCCGCCGGTGGTCGACAACAGCGTGCCGCTGATCGTCTCGACGGCGTTGCCACGGAGCTGGTCGACCTTGATAGTCTGGTCGATATATTTTTGCAGCAGCTTGTCCTGGCTGACGAGATCGAACTGAAAATTCTGCTCGACCACGCTGGTGCCCGCGCGGTCGGTCAGCGATTCGAACATGACGGTGGTTGGATCTATGTACGCGGCAACCTCGCTAAAGCGCACGTTATTGCGGCCGCGCACGAGGTTTATATCGCGCTGCTGGCGCACGACCGCGTAGCCCGGGACCGGCTGGCCGCGGCCGCCGTTGCGATACAGTTCCGGTGACAGCGCACCCGGCTGCGCGGTGCTGTATATCGTCAGCGTGTCGCCGCTATGCGGGCTGTCGCCGGCTGCCTGGGCGATGCCTGCAGCGGCCAGCGCTGCCGCGAGCGAATACAGGCGGAATTGGGTGGTTTTTTTCACAGGATGTCTCCAAAGGTTGGCTAAGGGTGATTCGACCACTGCCTTAAACGGGGCGGCGAGCGCAAAAGGGTTAGCGTAACCGCCTATGAGACTCGTTCGCGCAGGTAATTCTTGATTAAAACGGCATAAATCTATAACCTAATCAACCCCATGCCGGCGTTTTCGCGGGCGTATCCTTTCACTTGCTGACAGAGGTCACGATGAATAACGATGCAAACGTTCCCAAGGATAAATTCGTGCAGGATTTCCGTGCCGTAGTCGCGGACGCTGAAGAATTGCTCAGGGCGACCGCGAGCCAGGCCGGCGAAAAAGTAGCCGTCGCGCGCGAGCGCATCCAGGACAGCCTGCACAATGCCAAGGTCAAGCTTGCCGAAGCGGAGGACGTGATCGTTCAGCGAAGCAAACAGGCCGCGCGCGCGACCGACGATTTCGTGCACGAAAATCCGTGGCAGGCCGTTGGCGCAGCGGCTGGCGTCGGACTCGTGATCGGGCTACTGATCGGACGCCGCTAGCCACATGCCCGGCGCAGATTCGGCCGCCGGTGCCCGCGCCGGCGGGCTCATGAGTTCTCTCAAGCAACTGGTCGCCACGCTGGTGGCGATCGTCCATACGCGGCTGCAGTTGCTCGGCGTCGAAGTGCAGGCGGAACGTCTGCGTCTCGCGCAGATGCTGATGCTCGGCGCCGCCGCCATGTTCTTTCTGGCGTGCAGCGTATTGCTGTTGACTCTACTCGTGATTGTAATGTTGTGGGACACCCACCGCATGCTCGCGATCGGCGGCTTCGCGGGGCTCTATCTCGCGCTCGGCACTGCTTTCGGGGTCGCTGCGCGCGCGCGGGCAGCCGCGGGCACGCGACTGTTCGAAATGAGCTTGAGCGAGCTGCAGAAAGACCGCGACCGATTGTCTCTGTGAAGTTCGCGAATTCAACGATGACCGCACACACATGACCGCACACCAGCGCGCGCTGCTGGTCGCGCTGTGCGCTGCCCAGCGCGATGAAGTGGCAACACTCATGGGCCGGTTGGAAGGCCCGCTGAAAATCGCCGATCGCGGTATCTCGATTGCCCGTTACCTGCGCGACCGCCCATTGGCGCTCGGCGCCATTGCCGCGCTGGCGGCGGCCACCCGCGGGCACGGCGCGTGGAAATGGGCCCGGCGTGGATTTGTCGCGTGGCGCGCTTATCGCGCGCTTGGCAAATAGCAGCGGGCTGGCCGCGGTGGACGATTTCTCACGCCTTGCCAGGTTTCGCAGCTCGAGCGTCGTCGCTTACCGCTCGGTTCGCGATTTGACGGAGCGTGAAAAAAAGCATTTGCTGCAGGAGATTCTGCAGATCAGGGGCCTGATGCCGCTCTTGATGAAGCCGCGCAACAAGCAGTTGTGGACGCCCGAAGACAAGGCGGAGCTTCACGTCCACTTGCGCCGGCTGTCGGACCTCAGCCCGTACTTGATAGTGCTCGCGCTGCCCGGCTCGTTTCTGATGCTGCCGGCGCTCGCCTGGTGGCTCGACCGGCGGCGCAATCGCCAGCCGCCGGCCGCGCCGGCGATGTGACGCGCGCACGATGTCAATACACACCACTCCACCGGAGAACGCATGAGCACGTCGGACCGCAAGGTTATCGAGCCGGAGCTCAAGTTGCTCGGCAGCGGCGCCGCGTTCCAGGCGGAACTGCTGAAGATGCTGCAAGGCAGTGAATTCTTCGGCGATTTTCCGGCGCCCGAAATCGAAACGCTGACCAAGTACGTGCAAGCCTACAGCGTCATACCCGGGACCATATTGTTCCGCGAGGGTGATCGCGGTGGTTTCATGTGTCTGATGATCGAAGGCGGCGCTGAAATCTTCAAGCAGGATCAGAAGTACGGCAGCAAGCGCATCGGCCAGGTCGAGCCCGGCAAAACGATCGGTGAAATGGCGCTCGTCGACGGCGAACAGCGCTCGGCGACCTGTATATGTCCCGAGTCTTCGACGCTCGTCATGCTGACGCGCGAGCAATTCGTGCGCATCATTCGCGAGCATCCGGCGTTGAGCGTGAATATCCTGCTCAAGATCGTGACCATGATGAGCCGGCGGTTGCGCCAGACCAGCGGGCAGCTCGTCGACTACCTGCAGGACTAGGACACGCCGGCGATGTGGTTCGTGATCGGTCTGATCTGGATCGTCGTGATGATCGGCATCATCTATTCGTACAACCGCAAACAGCGGCGGCGCAGCAGCGAGCGCGCCCAGCAAATGGAAAAAATGCTGGTGGAGCTCAAGGCGAACCCGCGGGCCGCGGTTGCCCTGGAGCCTGGTCCGGCGCCGGCGCCGGCGCCGGGGGCCGTGGTCCCCGAGTTCAGTCGCAAGCCGCGCCTGTTGCCGCCGGCGACGGCAGTGCTCTACTACGTTTTCCGGACGGGCCTGCCCGATCACGAAATATTCGCCGGCGTGGCGCTCGACGACGTGCTCGAAGTCGCCGCACAGACGAACGCCGCCCGCCGCGAGCAGTTGATGCACAGACTCGGTCAGCCGCGTCTGGATCTCGTGATTTGCACCAAGCAGCTTGAAATCGTCGCGGCAGTGGTGGTGGGGACCGGCGACGATCGCGCCAAATTCGCGAGCGAATGTCTGGAGTCGGCGGGTATCCGCGTCGTGCGCATCGATCCGGCGGCGCCGCCGCGCCACCACCAGGTTTCTGCGCTGGTGTACGGCTAGGCGCGACACTCGCGGCGGCGCCGGGATTCGCGCAGGCGTTGTTCCGCGACCGCGCAAGGCAAGTAAACGGCGTATCAGCGCCGGCAAGGATGACCGGCGCCACGATCGTATGAAGCACACCTGGGACATTTTCTGCTCGGTCGTCGACAACTACGGCGACATTGGCGTGTGCTGGCGTCTCGCGCGGCAGTTGGCGGGCGGGCTCGACCAGTCGGTGCGGCTGTGGGTCGACGACCTGGCGAGTTTTCAGTGCATCTGCGGCGCCGTCGATCCCGCGCACGAGACGCAAATGGTCGGTGCGGTCGAAGTCCGGCGCTGGAGTGCGATGTTTCCTCCGGCCGAGCCGCGGGCTATCGTCATCGAAGGCTTCGGCGTCAGATTGCCGGCGAACTACCTCGCGGCAATGGCCGCGCGGACGCCGCCGCCGGTGTGGATCAATCTCGAGCACCTCAGCGCGGAGCCGTGGGTCGATGGCTGCCACGGTTTGCCTTCGCCGCATCCGACTTTGCCGCTCACCAAGTATTTTTTCTTTCCGGGCTTCACCCTGGCGACGGGCGGCCTGCTGATAGAGCGCGAACTCGCCCCGGCGCGCGTGGCGTTTCAGGCGGATACGCAGGCGCGCGCGCGATTCTGGCACAGGCTCGGTGTTGCGCCCGGCGCGGCCGCCCTGCGGGTGTCGCTGTTTTGCTATGACAACGCCGCACTCGCGGGGCTGGTTGCCGCGTGGTCGACAGGCGCTTCACCAGTGCTATGCGTCGTGCCGGGGGGGGTGGCAGCTGACAGGCTCTCAACGCTCCTCGACACGAAGTTCGCGCCGGGCACGCACGCCGTGCGCGGCAGCCTCACGGTCGCGGCTATTCCGTTTCTGGACGCCGATGCGTACGACCGGCTGCTGTGGGCTTGCGACGTCAATTTCGTGCGCGGGGAAGATTCGTTCGTGCGCGCGCAGCTCGCGGCGCGGCCGCTGATCTGGCAGGCCTACGTGCAATCCGCAGATGCCCACCTGACGAAGCAGGCCGCGTTCCTGGAGCGTTACGTCGAAGGACTCGACGGGGCGACCGCGGCGGCATTGCGCGATATCCATGTCGCATGGAACCGGCAGTCGTCTGCGATCGCGGAATGTTGGCGGTCGTTCATAAGTGCACGTGCAGCGGCCGACCAGCACGCGCTGGCCTGGGCGGCCCGGCTTGAGCGTGGCGGCAATCTGTCGATCAGGCTGGCCGAATTCTGCCAGGATCGGCTAAAATAGCGCCCTTTTAAGCTGACAGCAGCGGGAAATCATGAAAATCGCACAGGAAATCAGGGCCGGCAATGTGATCATGCTCGGCAAAGACCCGATGGTCGTGCAGAAAGCCGAGTTCTCGAAGTCAGGGCGCAATGCGTCGGTCGTTAAGATGAAGATGCGCAACCTGCTGACGGGCGCGCCGACCGAGAGCGTATACCGCGCCGATGACAAGTTCGACATGGTCGTGCTCGAGCGCAAGGAAGTCACTTTTTCGTATTACGCCGATCCCATGTACGTGTTCATGGACAACGAATACAACCAGCATGAAATCGAGAAAGATAACATGGGCGAAGCGCTCAACTATCTCGACGAAGGCATGCCGTGCGAGGTCGTGTTCTACAACGAGAAGGCGATTTCGGTGATCATCCCGCAGTCGCTGGAACGCGAAATCGAATATACGGAGCCGGCGATCCGCGGCGACACCTCGGGCAAGGTGCTGAAGCCCGCGAAGCTGAAGACCGGGTTCATGGTGCAGGTCCCGCTGTTTTGCGCGACGGGCGACAAGATCGAGATCGATACGCGCACCGGCGAGTACCGGCGCCGGGTATGATGCGGCGATCGATGGCAGAAAACGCCACCCCGTGGGTGGCGTTTTTATTTGGCGGGCTCGCGGCCATGCAGGAGCGCACGGTGGTGGCGGGCATCGCGCTCGCACTGATGGTCGCCGGTTGCGCGAGGGGGCCTGATCTCGGCATCACCACCCTGAAGCCGCCGACGCTGGCTGCTTTACAGAGCCATTTGCTCAGTGACAAAGCAGACGTCGATCAATTCAGGCTGCGCGGCCCGTTCGCGGTGACCACCGATACCAACCACGAAATCCGCCTGTCGGCGACCGAACGCATCGACACCGATCTGTTTTTGGCAGCGCCCGCCGGCAAGGCGCCACTCGTCATTTTCATGCACGGATACGCGAACACCAAAGCCTCGCATACCTATCAAGCGATGCATGTGGCCTCGTGGGGCATGCACAGCCTTGCGGTGCAATTGCCCAACACCGGAGCGTGGAGCACCAACGGCAAAACCCTCGCAAGGCTGGTGAATCTGATTCGCCGGTCGCCGGAAATCGTCGACAGCCGCATCGATGTCGACAGGATCATTCTGGTCGGACATTCGTTCGGCGGCACTTCAGTAGCGATCGCGCTCGCCGAAGGTGCGCGCGCCACCGGCGGTATCCTGCTCGACCCGGCCGGCGTCGGCCGCAACCTGCCCGAGATCCTGCGGAAAATCAGTTCGCCGGTCATCGTTCTGGGCGCGGATGAGCGCATGTCCGAAACCCGCAACCGCGAATATTTTTACCGGTTTATACGGGCGGGCGTTTCGGAAGTGTCGATCAGGAACGCGACGCATGAAGACGCCGAGTATCCGTCGCAGTTCGCGCAGACCACCGAAGAGTCGCAGATCAGTTTCGT
>JBKJMN010000016.1:0-3040 GCA_046596405.1 Burkholderiales bacterium | reverse complement strand
CGACGGCCGCCGCGCGAAGTTGATTCGCAATTACGGGCGGCCCGATCAGGAGGAATTGTTTTCCAAAGTCGCGCGCGTGGAAATGAAAGTGGGTGATGCCATGCGCATAGAGACGCCCGGCGCCGGCGGTTATGGCGCGCCCGCCGAACGTACGCTCGCTGCGATTGCCGCCGATCTGCGCAATGGCAAGGTAACCTGCGAGGCGGCCGAGCGTGACTATGGCGTAGATCGCGTCGCTACCGCGCTAAAAGAGTAGAGTGACGAAACCGCGCATCCTTGCTGCTTGGGGAGGAGCAACATGATTACCCGCCGCAAAATTATTCTGGCACTTGGCGCTGGTGCACTCGCTCCGCTTGCAGCAGTCGCGCAGCCGCAAGGCAAAGTCTGGCGCATTGGCTTCCTCGATCTTCGGCATGTCAATTTTGTCGATTCTGATTTTATCTATGGTCCTTTTATTCAAGGTCTGCGCGAACTGGGATATGTTGTTGGCAAGAACGTCGTGATCGAATGGCGCTCTGCCGAGGGGAAAGCCGAACGCCTGCCGGAGCTGGCGGCGGAATTGGTGCGGTTGAAAGCAGATGTCCTTGTCGCAGGAGGCGCCCCTCAAGCACAAGCCGCACAAAAAACCACGACCGAAATACCTATCGTAATGATAAATGTAGGTGACCCGGTCGCCTTCGGTTTGATCAAAAGCCTGGCGCGACCCGGCGGCAATATCACCGGACTCTCGAACATGACTGCCCAACTCGGGCCCAAGCGCTTGGAAATGCTGCGCGAGATGCTACCAAAGGTTACTCGCGTGGCTTATTTGTTGAATCCCGCCAACGCCGTGAATATTGCCGGGCTTAAAAGCGTGCAGGCTGCGGCGCAGAAGCTTGGCGTAAATATATTGCCTATCGAAGCAAGTGCGCCGCAGGAGATTGAAAGCGGATTTGCCCTGATGGCCCGCCAAAAAGCAGGTGCTCTCATCGTGTCGCAGGCCACGTTGTTTTTTCAGCAGAAAAACCAGATCGTCGAACTCGCGGCGAGGCAGCGATTACCGGCCATAAGCACGTATAGTGAATACGTCGAGGCTGGCGGCCTGCTAAGTTACGGGCAGAACGTCGGCGAAAACTTCAAGCGCGCGGCGACCTATATCGACAAGATTTTCAAGGGCGCCAATCCCGGCGACATCCCGGTGGAGCAGCCGACGACATTCGAGTTGGTCATCAACCGCAAAACCGCGAAGGCATTGGGCCTCACGATCCCGCAGGCGCTTCTGAGCAGCGCGACCAGGATTATCGAATAAGCAATCCGGCCGCCAGCTTGCCGCCGGGAATACATTTAGTTATTACTTTTGTTTAATTTATAAACGCTGCGAGCTTGCCATGACGACTGTTACGTTGCGTAAACTGGGCGGCTCGGTCGTGATGACCGTGCCGAAGAAAATACTGCATTTGCTGGGCGCAGGCACCGGCTCGCAACTGGATCTTCGCGCCGCCAACGGCAAGTTGATCCTCGAGCCGCGCCGCAAGCCCAAGTACACGCTTGCCGAACTGTTGAAAAAGTGCAATTCCAGGAACATGGCGTTGACTCCCGAGGACCGGAAGTGGCTGCGCGGCAAGCCGGTGGGCAAGGAGCTTATTTGAAACGTGGTGTTCCCGACCGGGGCGACGTATTGCACGTCGCGCTCGATCCGACGCTGGGCAGGGAGCAGGCTGGCAAGCGCTACGTGCTGGTTCTCACGACGGCAGAACTCAACCGGTTTGGACTCGCAATGGTTTGCCCGATTACCCAGGGCGGACAATTCAACCGCATGCACGGGTTTGCTGTGCCGCTCACCGGCGCCGGCACGCGCACACAGGGGATAGTCCAATGCCATCAGGTAAGGACAATCTCGTTCAAGGAACGAGGCGCCGCGTTTATCGAGGCACTGCCGAATTATCTTGTGGACGAGGTGCTGGCGCGGGTGCGGGCGTTGCTGGAGTAAGACCTGCAATCTCGCCGAGCGTAATAGGCGTGATCGGCGAGCGTATGCGGTAGTAGCCGACGTCAGCGGGCGAAACGCCGCGGCATTCGGCGATCAACTCGACCACTGTCAATCCGCACAGGCGTCCCTGGCACGGCCCCATGCCACAGCGCGTGAACGATTTCATCTGGTTCGGTCCCTGGCAGCGTTGTCCGGCGACGATCTGGCGGATCTCGCCCGCACGGATCTCCTCGCAGCGGCACACGATCGTAGCGGCATCGCGCGGGGCGGCGACATCCGGCGGTACGCGGTACAGCGCATCAAGAAATGGCCGTGCATTGAGATGTTTTTTCAGGTGCGCGCGCAGCGGGTGTGCCTGGCGGTCGCGTTCCACAGCGGATATTTTTTGCATCGCGCACGCCGCAGCGAGGGCGGCGAGTCGGCCGCTGATTTCCGCCGCCTGCGCGCCAATGATGCCGCCGTTGTCGCCGGCGATTTGCACGCCGTCAATCGAAGAATTGCCCCAGGCGTCGAGGCGCGGGCGGAACGAGCGCTGCGCATCGTTCCATTGATGCGCGCAGCGCAGCGACAGCGCGAGATTCATGTTCGGCACTATGCCCTGGTGCAGTAAGACCATATCGACGGACTCGCGCCGGGACCGGCCGCGCCAGTCGTATTGGATTTCATGCACGCGCTCGCCGCCGGTCATGCGCAAATTGCGCGCGCCGCTGTGAATGGGCACACCGGCCGAGCGCAATTCCGCGATCAGGTTCAGGCCTTTGCTCAGGTAGCCGGGCGCCATCAGAAACCCGGGCAGGTGCCGCAATGCAGACAGGTAATGCGGGCGCGTCTCGATCACCGCCGCCGGTTTCGCGCCGGCGCGCACGAGCTGCGCCGCGATCAGCAGCAGCAACGGGCCGGCTCCAGCGAGGACGAAGCGCCCGTCGGGAACCGCGCCGGTGGATTTCAGTAAAGTCTGCGCCGCGCCGCACGTCAGCACGCCCGGCAGCGTCCAGCCGGGCACCGGCACCGGCCTTTCCATCGCGCCGGTCGCGATGAGAATCCGTTTCGCCTCTACTCGAGAAGCGCGGC
>JBKJMN010000109.1:0-4784 GCA_046596405.1 Burkholderiales bacterium | reverse complement strand
CCTGCGGCGACGGCGTCGAAGACGGTCGTTTCCGGGTCCAGCATGGGTTCCTGCGCGACCAGCGCGAATTTGAGCTCCGGCTCGCGCCACAGCTTGCCGTCATCGAGCGGAAACTCTCCCGCGATGATTTTCAGCAAGCTGGATTTGCCCGTCCCGTTGCGGCCGATGAGACCAATGCGCTCGCCGCGCTCGATCACCAGATCGGCATGATCGAGCAGCGCGACGTGGCCAAACGCGAGGCAGGCGCTGTCGAGAGTAGCTAAAGGCATGAATACTTTCTCAGCCGCAGATAAACGCAGATAAACGCAGATGAAAAACGAACACCATGGATTGACTACCCTTCAGGATTCTGACTTTATCTGCGTTCATCCGCGTTTATCAGCGGCTCAATGTCTTCAAGCAGGAACAGAAATCTCGACGAGATTGTCGTCCGGATCGCGCACGTATACCGAGCGGAGCGGGAAACGCGCGCCGGTGCGCACGGATGGGCCCTCTTCGATCGCAATACCGTGTGCTTTAAGCCTGGCGATCACGTCGTCGAGCGGACAATCGGCGAGGAAGCACAGGTCGAGCGAACCCGGCGTCGGCCGGCGCGCCTTGATGCTGGCGTCGAAGCCCGGCGGATGCACATTGAATTTCTGGTCGCCGAACCGAAATGCGATGCGCCCGGCGCCGTAATTTTCGAGCCGCATGCCGAGCACTTCGATGTAAAACGCGATGCACTGGTCGAGATTGGCGGTGGTCAGAACGATGTGGTCGACGCTTTTGATCATATCTTTACGAGTTTCTTCAAGTCGTCGGCGACTTCCCCGGTATTGCGCGCCGGATTGACGCCGAGATAAACTTTCGCGACCTTGCCGGCGGGATCGATCAGGAAGGTGTTGCGTTTCGCGAACTTCAGAAATCCGAAGTCGCGCAGCGAACCGTAACGAATCGCCGTCTCGCCGCGCCTGTCTGCCAGAAGCGCAAACGGCAGATTGTATTTGAGCGCGAATGCCGCATGGCTCGCGCTGTCATCAACGCTGACACCGCACACGACGGCACCCGCCGCTTCGAGATCGCGCAGCGCGTCGCGAAACTGCGCCGCCTGCTCGGTGCAACCCGGCGTGTCGTCGCGCGGATAGAAATACAGCACGAGCCACTTACCGCGGAATTCGGCGCCCGTGCGCATCGCGCCGTGCTGGTCCGGCAAACTAAAAACCGGCGCGACATCGCCGGGTTTAGGCAGGTTGCGATTCGCGTGAGCCGTGATGCGCCATAACAGCAGCGCGACGCCGATCACGAATGCGATCAGCAGCCACTTGAACATGAGTTTCCTTCGGGAATTGCAGCGGAACGAGCGGCTATTTTACGGCAAAAATGCGGCGCATGGCGCCGCCGGCCGATAAGCGCGGCTGGGCGGGAGGAAGCGAGCAGTATGACAAAGGCCGGGACATTTGCATGTCCCGGCCAGAGCTGTCGAAGTTAAGCTTAGTTAGGCAGCAGAACGTGGTCCACGACGTGGATCACGCCATTGGACTGCCGCACGTTCGCGATCGTGACTTTGGAGGCGTCGCCTTTGTCGTCAGTGATCGTGATCATGTCGCCGCTCGCCGTGGCAGTCAGCGTTTCGCCAGCCACCGTTTTCAACGTCGCTTTACCGTTACCCGCAGCAATCTGACGCTTGAGGTTTGCCGCATCCAGATTTCCGGCCACCACGTGATAGGTCAGGATCTTCGCCAGCATTGCCTTGTTTTCCGGTTTGAGCAGCGTATCGACGGTTCCTGCCGGCAGCGCGGCGAACGCATCATTCGTCGGCGCAAACACCGTAAACGGACCGCGGCCTTTCAGCGTATCAACCAGGCCGGCCGCCTTGACTGCAGCGACGAGGGTCGTATGGTCTTTGGAGTTGACGGCGTTGTCGATAATGTCTTTGGTGGGATACATAGCGGCGCCACCAACCATGACTTCAGCGTGGCCGGGAAGCGACCCGAACGAAAGTGCCATTGCCAGTGCGAAACCCGAGAGTTTGATTTTATTCACAGTTTGTATCCTTATAGAGTGATTTGAAAAGTGTAAGCAACGAGACTTGCTCAGTGGATACGGGCGTCGATTGAGAATGGATGCATGTTTCTTCCCACCGGGTGCAGTGCAGTGATCCGGATACGAACACACTCGCGATCGAGTTACTTCGCCTCGACGCCGAACGGGTGCCCGGCTATTTACGCTAAAATGTGCCGCACGCCCCGGTAGCTCAGTGGATAGAGCAGCCCCCTCCTAAGGGGCAGGTCGGACGTTCGATTCGTCTTCGGGGCGCCAGTCGCTGGCCCGGCCGCATTGCCACTGATTTCTTGATGCCCTCGACGTGCCCACGCTCGTTTATCCTGCCGGCGCAATTTCGCCGATCTTCACTGTAAGACAAACTTGACAGAAAACACCTTGGCCCTCGCTCACTCTGCCCAGCGAATCCGCGATTTGCCGCAACATCCTATACGTCGCGAAACCGTGGGGCAATTCGATTGAAATTTTTACACACCGACAAATACTATTTCGTAACCATCCAATGTGCGCCTAACGAATTAAGCCAGCGGAGTCGATTTTTCAGTGTCTGCCCTACAGATTACTTTTGCAGAAAGTGGATACTTAATGCCCGGGAGGGGTCTAGCCGCCGCCAGGCTAAATAACCTGAAGTTACTACCGAAAGGAAATTCTTATGATACCCGTCAGGAAGTTGAAATCCGTAATCAGTGCAAGCCTCGTGGTCGCAGCCGCGACCATGGGATTGCACACAGGTGCTGCTCAGGCTGTCACCTTCACCGGCTTTTCCAACGGCTGCTTTGGACTGGCTTGCGCGCCACCCTCAACGGCGGCGTTGCAGACAGCGTCGCTCGGCGGCCTTCTTTACACGAACTCGACGTTCAGTGTTGCAGACGCGGGCGGTTTTGCGGCGATCGGTAATGTGGCGGCCACTCCGAACGTGGACAATCTCGGCTCATTCTCGCTGAGCGGCGCTGCCTTCACGTATACCGGCAACGCTTTCGATCTGCGCGTGTCATTCACCGCACCGCCGGGAACTGCCCCCGGGAGTGGAGTCTTTACGAGCGTCCTGACGGGTATGGTCACCGCCATAGACAACGGTGGCGTCTTCGTCGATTTCAATAATACGCCACAGCACTTCACGTTCAGCGGCGGCGGCAGCTTTGACCTCTCGGTCAACGATGTCTCGGTCACAGCTGGGAATCTCGTTGCTGTCACGGGCCAGATTACATCCGTCACGAGCGTTCCGGAGCCCGAAACTTACGCGATGATGCTGGCCGGTCTGGGCGTAATGGGTTTTGTTTCCCGGAAACGCAAAAACAAAACCGCGTAAGCGTTCTACAAAAACGCGCACTTAGTCGCGGTTCGCTTTTCGACCTGCGACCGACGCGCGAAACAGGAAATCCCGCCGTACTCGACCTTTGAGCACGGCGGGATTTTTCCATTTACGCCCGACGTCCGCACCACCAGCGCTAGCGGCTCACAATGCAGGTGGTCTTGGCTTCGACCCTGGTTGCACGTTGAATTGCAGTCGCCCACAGCCAACTGATGCTCGTCGTACGCGCGATTCGTCTTGGGGGGGACCTATTTTTCAGGCAGTTGCGCCAGAGTCGAATAAGCCGCGATGAGCATGGGGGAACGTGTTTCGCTTGAATGATGCAATGTGTAGATTCCAAACCGCTTGCAGAAACCACGCTTCGTTTAGTGCGCATTACCCTTACAAGGAGACTCACGCAATACGCGTAAGGGAACGCACCAAAAAAACGCAGGCCCGAATAGACAGGCCTGCGCTTTTCCAGCCACCACTTACTGCATTGCACCATTAATGCATGGCACTACTGCAGAACTACTCCCGACCTAACTACAAAATTACTTCTGCGAACGCCGGCGGCGCGCGATGAACCCCAGCAGGCCGAGGCCCGACAGCATCATTGCGTAGCTTTCCGGTTCCGGTATTGCTCCAACGCTTTGTGACACATAGAACGTTTCGAGACCACCCGTTGCATCGGTTGCCGTTGCGGAGAGCCCGATGCGATTATTGGCGAAACCAGCGCCAAACGCGGCAATCTGCGCTGCTGCTGCCTGCGCAGCATCCAGTTTGAACACGAAGCCCGCATTACCCACGCCCGGATTGGTACTCGGGAAAATCTGGGGCGAGAATGCGCCGGAATTAAACAGCAGCGTACCGGTCGGGCTGTAGATGTTTAACACGAGGTTCGAGAGGGTAATCGAGTCGAAGTTTGGCTCAGACGCATTGAACGTGATGCGCAACTGCGATGCGCTTGTGATTCCGGATGCGCCGATGGTCGGTGACGAGGTTTGCGCCTGGACGTCGCCGGTGGTGAAAAGCGAACCGCCCGGTGAGATGCCCACTGCCCCGGTCTCAGTCGGGGTGTTTCGCGGAGTCGCAATGGTGAGCACCGTGTTGACTGCGCCCAGACCCGCCCCACTGACATCCGTTGGACTTGCCAGGATCAGCGATGCCTGAGCGCTGTTTGCCAATCCCAGCGTGGCAGCTACCGCCAACGCCAGTTTCATATTGCGTTTAAAAAAAGATTTCATGTCTTCCCTCAGAGAAATTTAAGTCCCACCTCACAATTTAATTGTACGATTAGTTCGCCCTTAAATATGTAGGCGCTACCAACCTTTCTGTAAGACTTATCTGACGCGGAAAAAATTGACGAATTGCGATAGCAGCATTTGAAAAAGACTTGCGAACCGTAAGGTGCTCTACGGAAACAATGGAGTCCGACTATTCTTGTATGGAT
>JBKJMN010000217.1:0-7465 GCA_046596405.1 Burkholderiales bacterium | reverse complement strand
TGCGGATGCGGTTGCCCGCCAGATGCGGCCTGACGATAGGCATGCTCGCGACCATCGCCTGCAGCTCGCCGCCCGCGACGCCGATGCCGGCCGCATCACCGCCTTTGTATGGCACGTGCGTCATTTTGGTGCCGGTCATGACGTTGAAATGCGCCATCGTCAGATGCAGGAAGCTGCCGCTGCCGGACGAGCCATACAGGATCTGGTTGGGCCGCGCCTTGGCGAGCGCGATCAGGTCTTTCACCGACTTGACCGGCAACGACGGGTGCACGATGAGCACACCGGTTTGGTCCGACAGCGGCGTGATGCCGATGAAATCGTTGAGCGCGTCGAACGGCAGGTTCTTGTAGAGGTGCGCGTTCGAGATATGGCTCGCGGAAGTCACCATGACTGTGTAGCCGTCCGGCGCGCTCTTGGCGACGAACGCGGCGCCGATAGTTCCAGATGCCCCCGCGCGGTTCTCGATCACGACCGGCTGGCCGATCGATTCGGCGACTTTCTGAAATACGATACGGCCCGCCGCGTCATTCGAGCCGCCGGGCCACGGGATGACGACGCGGATGAGTTTGGATGGATAGGCCTGGGCGAAAACGATGATCGGCGATAGCAACGCGGAGAGCAAAACTGGCGCCATCATGCGTAGATAAAAATTCATGTTTCCTCCACCTGCATCAATTCAGTCTACCGTGGCGCCCGAGCGCTTTACCACCTGCGCCCACTTGGTGCTTTCGGACTTGATGTGCGCCGTCAACGCTTCCGGCGTCGAGCCCGCCGGCGTGATGCCATCCGCGGTCATTTGCGCGCCAAGACTGGTCTTGAGCAGTTCCGTGCAGTCCGCGTGGAGACGCTTGATGACTGCCGACGGTGTTCCGCGCGGCGCGATCAACGCGTACCACACGCCCGATTCGTAACCCGCTACACCGGCCTCGGCGAGGGTCGGGATGTCCGGCAGCGCGCGCGAGCGTTGCGCCGACGTGGCGGCGAGCAGGCGCAGACGACCCGCGCGGAAATGCGCGGAACTGGTACCGTAGCTCAAGAACATCGCCTGCACCTGCCCCGCGAGCAGATCGGTGATCGCAACCCCCGCGCTTTTGTACGGGACGTGCACGAGATCGATTTTCGCCATCGACTTGAGCAACTCCATCGACAGATGCAGGCCGCTGCCGCTGCCGGTCGAGCCGTAGCTGAGCGCGCCGGGCTTGTCGCGTGCGAGCTTCAGGAATTCATCGAATGTCGTGACCGCCACTGCGCGATTGAGCGCCAGAAAATAAGGCGTCGAGCCGAGCAGCGTGACCGGCGCGAAATCCTTGACGGGATCGTATGCGATATTGCGGTAAAGGGCGGGGTTGATCGCCAGTTGTCCGGTCAGCATGAGCCCCAGCGTGTAGCCGTCGGCCGGCGCGCGGGCGACGATCTCCATCGCGATGTTGCCGTTCGCGCCGCCGCGGTTGTCGGCGATGAACTGCACGCCCGTGCGCTCCGACATGAAATGCGCGAGCGGCCGCGCGACGACGTCGGTGCCGCCGCCCGGGCCGTATGGCAGGACGAGGCGCACCGGCTTTTCGGGATAGGCGCCTGCCAGCGCAACGGCCGGCAGTGCCAGCAGCATCAGAATCGTAACGCTGACTCTCGACAGGTATTTGTCGGGCGATGACAGGATCATGATGACTCTTGCGCCAGCGCTTTAAACGCTTGATCGAGCGCCGCCCGGGCGCGCGCCAGATGATCGTTGCTGTCCTGTAGTTGGGCGCGATGCGCGGCTGCCTTGTCATGTTCGCCCGCCAGCATGCGATTTACCTCAGCCAACTGCGGCCCGCCGAGGCCCTTGCGGCCGTAGACCATGTATTCGGCGCTGATGATTTCCGCGAAGTCCGCCGCGCTCAGCGGAAACGGCGTGTTCGTCCCCGCGGTATAAATGCGCGCGGCTTCGGCGTACGGAATTTCATGCAGCTTGAGCCCTTTGCCACGGCCGTAGTCGGTCAACTGCGACGCGAAATGATGGCCGATGCGGAACGGCACATCGGCGCGCTGAAGCAGCGCATCCGCGATTTCAGTGGTGGTCGAGTAATCGGCCCGCACTTCGGCGAGCGCGCGCTCCTTGTTGACGACGATGCCGTCGACGATTTGCTGAAAGAGCTTGAAAACCTGCAGCGGGCGCGCGCACGGCACCGGATCGTACATGCGGTAGTCGAACATCCCGATCCTTGTATTGTGGGAGAGCAGCATCACGCCCTGCATATCGGCGACCATGAGGCTCGCCTGCGCGCGCAGTTGCTCGAGCGCCGCCGGGTTGCGCTTCTGCGGCATGATGCTGCTGACACCCGTGAGCTCGCCCGCGGCCAGCATGAACCAAGGCACGGCTTCCGCGTATTGCGCGTGGATGTCCTGCGCGAACTGTCCGAGCTGGATCGCGGCGATGCTCAAGGCGCCTGCTACTTCCAACGCGCTGTCGACCGGCGCGAGGTGGTTCGCGTCGTATGCGTTCTCGACGAGGCCTTTGAAGCCGAGCAGCACGCTTAAGTGCTGGCGGTCGAGCGGAAAACTCGAGGTGGCTAGCGCAGCTGCGCCGAGCGGGTTCTGGTTGACCCGCTGATACGCTTCGAAGAGACGGCCGGTTTGCCGCGCCAGCATGGCGGCGAGCGCCAACAGGTAGTGCGCGAACGTCGTCGGCTGCGCCTGCACGCCGTGAGTGTAGGCGGGAATGATGGTTTCCTGATGCCGTTGCGCGACGGCGAGCAGCCTCTCGCGCGCGACGATGAGCGCTTCGATTTCCTGCGTAAGGCCGTCGCGCAGGTTCATGCGCGCAATGGTGGAGGCGATGTCCTGGCGGCTGCGTCCAGTATGCAGGCGTGAAGCGTCGGGCCCCGCCGCGGCGAGCAGGCGCGGCTCATAGTCGAGATAGTCGGCCGAGCGCTGCGCCGAATCCGCGCGCTGTGCGATGACGGCGGCGATGCCACGCGCGATTTTCTGCGCGAGCGCTGGCGGCAGGATGCGCGTCTTGTCGAGCATGACTACCGACGCTTTGTTGATCTCGTCGAGGAATTCGAGCGAGCGCCCGCCGCCGCGAAAGACTTCGTTGATGTCCATTTTCTCACTCATCACCAGTTTCCTCGCGTGCACCTATTTCAGAAAAAATCAGCCGCGGATGTACGCAGATGAAAATTAAAGTCAACAACAAAGCATTGAGCCACAGATACACACAGATACACACAGATGAAGTCCGGGAAAATCGACTCGAATTTCTTTATGAACTATCTGTGTTTATCTGTGGCTATCCTTCGCCCTGCTTGTCTTGGTTCAGCTCCAAGCTGTTTTTGAGACCGCGCTTAATACAACTTGATTTTCGAGTCGCGCACCTGCTTCTCTACTTCGACGTACTCGCGCGCGAACTGCACCTTGAGCTCGTCGGGCGTCATGCGCTCGGCGGGTTCGCTCCCCTCGGCCGCGAGCTTCTGCACCATCGCGGGCGCGTTCATACCCGCCGTGACCACGCGGTTGATCGCGAGAATGATGGGGCGCGGCGTGCCGGCCGGCGCGAACAGGTTGTAGCTGTTGATGATCTTGAAGCCGGGAAAGCCCGACTCGTCGACCGTCGGCAGGTCGGGATAGGCCGCGACGCGTTTCAATCCCATCACCGCGAGCGCGCGCACCTTGCCGGTTTTCATTGCGGCGGAGGCGGAAATCGCGCTTGCCGGCACCATATTGATTTCACCCGACATGACGCCGACGAGCGCCGGCGCCGTGCCCTTGTAGGGGACATGCGCCAGGTTGCCGCCTGACATCTGGGCGAGCCGCTCCATGCCGAGATGCACCATGGTGCCGATACCCGAGCTGCCATAGCTCAGGGTTTTGGTTTTCGACAAGGCGACGAGATCTTTCACCGATTTCACCGGCAGTGCGGGCTCGATGACGAGTATATAAGGCTGCGTCGTCATGACGACGATGGGCTCGAACGCTTTGCGGATATCGAAGGGGACGCGTTTTAACGCACCGACCAGCATCAGCGTGTCGGTCGCGCTCAGTATCGTGTAGCCGTCGGGTACGGCCTGCGCGCCGAGTTCCACCGAGATGACCGTGCCGCCGCCGGAACGGTTGTCGACGACGACGGTCTGGCCCCAGCGCTCGCTCAGCATTTGCGCCGCCGAGCGCGTGACGGTGTCGTTGCCCGCGCCGGCCGGCACCCCGACGATGAGCCGGATCGGGCGTAGCGGATAATCGCCGGGTTTTTCCTGCGCAACGGTTGCGGCGGCCGCGCAGGCGAGAACGCAGGGGAGGGCCCAGCGCGCAAGTATCGCTAAAAATCTCAATTGACCCCTCCGCTTCGACACGAACCAAGGATGCTACCGACTTATCGCGGGGATAAGAAGCGACAGCGCCGGCGGGATTTCTGTTTATCGGCGTGCGTACGTGTCCTATGATACAAAGAACGCGGAACTGGTGCCGGGGAGATCAAGGATCATGTCATTGGAAAAGCAGATTTTTACCAGCATGGCGGCGGCATGTCTGTTCGCCGCATCAGCATGCGCCGTGTACGCGGCAAGCGATGAGCAGAAGCAGCACGCATACGACGTCATAGACCGCAATGCCGCGCCGGCCGCGCTCGTCGGCGATTCGCTGTTCCATTTCGCCGAACTGGGCATGCAGGAGCATGAGAGCGCCAAATTTCTCAAGCAGACACTCGAAGGCATCGGCTTCAAGGTCGAAACCGGCGGCGCCGGCATGCCGACCAACGTGTGGGCGGAATGGGGCAGCGGCAAACCGAAAATCGTCATCGTCACGGAAATCGACGCCTTACCCGAGGGTTCGCAGGATTCGCAGAGCATGGCGCGCAAGCCTGTGGTGCAGGGTGCGCCCGGTCATATGGAAGGGCACAATACGCACGGCGCGGTGGCAGTGGCCGCGGCTTATGCCTTGAAGCGCACGATGGAGCGCTACAAGATTCCCGGCACGATCGCGATTTCGTTCGGGCCGGCCGAAGAGCAGTTGATCAGCCGGCCATTTCTGGTGCGCGCCGGCTATTTCAAGGATGCCGATGCGGCCGTCGTGATTCATATCGGCGACAACATGCGCACCACGTTTGGTTTTCGCAACTACGCTGCAATCAGCGCCAAGTTCACCTTTCACGGCAAGACTGCGCATGGCGCCGTGGCGCCGTGGGAGGGCAAGGACGCATTGGATGCGGTCGAGTTGATGAGCATAGGCTTCGACAAGCTGCGCGAGCATCTGAAGCCGACTTACCGCGGCCATCGCGTGATCACGATAGGGGGCATCCAGCCCAATATAATTCCGGATCTCGCGCAAATCTGGTGGTATGTGCGCGACGCCTCGGGCCCGGCGGCCAAGGAAAACTTCGACAAGCTCGTCAACATCGGCAAAGGCGCTGCGTTGATGACCGGCACGACGATGGACATGGAGTTCGTCGCTTCCGCGTGGCCGCAGCTTGCCAACAAGGCCATTGCCGAAGTCATCCAGCAGAACATCGATGCGGTCGGTTTGCCGAAGTGGAGCGACGAGGACGTGAAATTCGCGAAGGATTTTCAGACGTCGCTGGGATTAAAGCCGGTGGGTCTCAATACGCAGCCGGTAAAGTTCGGCGCGGCCCAGCAGACTTTTGCGTCCAACGATAGCGGCGACGTGACATGGAACGTGCCGACCGGCACTCTCGATTTCGCGGCGGGCATCCCGGGCGTATCGCCGCACAACTGGCAGGCGGCGGTGGGTAAGACCGGTCCGATTGCGCACAAGGGTTCGGTAGCGGGCGCGAAGGTGCTCGCGGCCACGATCCTCGATTTGCTGACGTCGCCGGAAACGCTGCAGCGGGTCAAGAACCAGTTCCGTGAGGACACCAAAGACACGGCCTACTTCACGCTGCTGCCCGCGGATGCGAAGCCTCCGCTCGATATGAACCGCGAGATGATGGAGCGTGTGCGGCCCGCAATGCGCAAGTACTATCTGAACAAGACCCCGAAGTTCGAATAACCGGGTCGACTAGAAGACATCTCAAAAATACTCCGGCCGTTCGTGCTGATCCTTCGTCAAGCTCAGGACAGGGTAAGCGGAATCGCTTATCGAAGCATGATCGGCCATTGATCGAGACGAAGCACGCACCAATTTCCGCCCTTCTATACATCAGGGCGAACGGATTTTTGAGATGACTTCTAATTAAGAGGAGCGATGTTGTAATGGATTCCACCGAAAAAAAGACGGTCGGCACGGTAACCGGTGCCCGCGCGCTGGTTGATGCGTTGCTGCGCGAAGGCGTGGACCACGTGTTCGGCATTCCGGGCACGCAGAACCTCGCGATTATCGACGCGCTGCGCGACACGCCGCAGATCCGCTTTATATTGACGCGACACGAGCAGGGCGCTGCGTTCATGGCGTACGGTTTCGCGCGCGCGGGCATGCGCCCCGCAGTGGTGACGGCGACCGAAGGACCGGGCGTGACCAATCTCGCGACCGCGATCGGCGCCGCGTACCGCGGGCTCGTGCCGGTGATCAGTATTTGCGGCGTGCAGGAGAGCATCATGCGCGAGCGCGACGCGACGCAGGACATGGATCAGGTTACGTTCATGCGGCCGATCACCAAATGGGCGTACAGCATCCCGAACGTCGAGAAGGTGCAGGAATGCGTGCGCCGCGCGTTTCGCGTCGCGCTGACCGAACCGCAGGGCCCGACGCACATCGAGGCCGCGAGCGAAGTGCTGCTCGAGCAAACCGCGGTCGAGGCCATTGCGCCGGTGGCTTACCGCAATACGCAGTTGCCGTTCGGCAGCGGCGAGCAGCGCATAGACCTGATCGAGTTGCTCGCTGTTGCACGACGGCAACTGCGTATTGCGGTAAGCGGCCGGCGCAATGGCTTCGACCGCGGTTTGCTCGAGCAGCACTTCGCTTGCGGCCTCGATGTGCGTCGGGCCCTGCGGCTCGGCCAGGGCAACCCGAAACGCGCGGCGCACGCATTCCTGCACCTTCTCAACGTTCGGGATGCTGTACGCCCACTTGGTGATCGGCTTCATGAACGTGACCTGGTCCATGTCCTGCGTCGCATCGCGCTCGCGCATGACGCTTTCCTGCACGCCGCAAATGCTGATGACCGGCACCAGTCCGCGATGCGCCGCGCCGATGGCGGTCGCGAGATTAGTGACGCCGGGACCCTCGGTTGCCGTCACCACCGCGGGGCGCAGGCCGGCGCGTGCAAAGCCGTACGCCATGAATGCGGCGCCCTGCTCGTGCCGCGTCAGGATGAAGCGGATTTGCGGCGTGTCGCGCAGCGCGTCGATGATCGCCAGATTTTGCGTGCCCGGGATACCGAACACATGGTCGATGCCTTCACGCAGCAGCGCATCGACGAGCGCGCGCGCGCCGGTGACCGTGGCAACCGCATTTTTTTCGCTGGAATCCATTACAACTTCGCTCCTCTTGGTCAAACGACCCGGTTATTCGAACTTCGGGGTCTTGTTCAGATAGT
>JBKJMN010000238.1:0-6869 GCA_046596405.1 Burkholderiales bacterium | reverse complement strand
CCGGGCCCGAGATACATGATTTCGACGACGCGACCGCCGAGCTTGATGGTCACGCGCGAATCGAACGTGACGTCGGGCAGCACGGTCTTCACTTCGGCCGGATCGAGACTGAGCGATTTGAAAAACGCGAGCCGGCGCTTGAATTCGAGTTGCTCGTTCTTGACCATGCCGGCAGCCACGTCGCGGTGCGCGAGGATGGTTGCGCCGGCCGCCTTGAACGCCGGGTTGCCAAAGTAGTGATCGCCGTGCGCGTGCGTGTTGATCACCCACTTGACCGGCTGGTCCGTGATCCGGCGAATCCGCTCAATGAGATCGCGGCCGTGCGCGGGGTGCTGGCGCGTATCGATAACGAGCACGCCCTCGTCGGTCACCAGGAACGCTGAGTTCGACGACAGGTCGTCGTAGAGGAAATACAGGCCCGGTGCGACCTCCTTGAGCCGGGTCGGCACGCCTTCGCGCATGCGGAAGTTGTCGAAGCGGTCGGGCGGCGCCGCCGCCAGCACGGGTGCTGCGCCCGCGGCCAGCGCGCAGCAAACCATCGACAACCCGGCAGTGAGGTGGCGCCGCCACTCGCGCATCGCGCAGATCCCGTAGTGTTTGCGCCCGGCAGCGCGCGGAAGTGTCGGCGCAACGCTGGTGAACGGCATGGAGGGGCGATGCTAGGAAACAATAATCCGCTTGTCAATCAAATTGCTAAGGATAATCGGTAGACCGCGTTAGCGCGCTGCAGCATAAAATAAAGCATCCACAGAATCTGTGGATAAGGTTGTGCAAAACTCCTGTTTGAATGCCGCGCACGCAGACCGCGCTTGAGCGTTGGACAGATTGCATACTTTTTGGGCAGGCGAATTTCTGCGGTTGACAGCGCCGCTCATTTTAGTACGCGCAACAGGTTATTGAAGTCGTCGGTCCATACGCGAAAGCCCGCGGGCACGGCAATTTGTGTCGCCGCTTTGCGTATGGGCTCCGCGTCGAGCAACTGGCGGTTGGAGGTGACCAGCACCTGATCGGTGCTCGCCGTCCAGTAATTCGCGCCCTCGTCGTCGTCGGCAAAATCAGCTACCAGCACCGCCGCGAGACCGAACTCGGCAGCGAGGCTCGCGACGATCGGCGCGATGTTGATAAAGCGGTTGGTCGCCTGGAATGCGAGCACGCCGCCGGGCTTCAGGTGGCGCAGGTAGATTTCCATCGCCTGGCGCGTCAAGAGGTGGGTCGGAATGGAATCGCCGGAAAACGCGTCCATCGCCAATACGTCGAACTGCTGGTTCGGCTCGCGCTCGAGACTCAGCCGGCCATCGCCGAGCACGACTTCGATGGTTGCCGGCGTGTCCTGCATGAACGTGAACTCGCGTTTCGCGACGTCGACGACCTGCGGGTTGATTTCGTAGAAGCGGAACGTGTCGCCCTTGCGCCCGTAAGCGATGATCGAACCTGCGCCCAACCCGATCACCCCTACCCGGCGCGGCGCCTCGGGCAGGCTCGCGAACATGCGGCCGTAGCCGCTGCTGGTGCCGAAATAGCTGCTCGGGCGCAGCCGGTATTGCGGCTCCATGAGTTGACCGCCATGCATGATGCCGCCATGCACGAGCGCACGAAACGGCGTCGGCTCCGCGGTCTCGCGCGTTTTGAGCACACTGTAGAAGTTGCGCATCATGAGGCGTGAATTAGCGATCTGGTTCTCGACCGCCTTGCCGGCGCCCCACGCGGTCGCGCCGACGACTGCCGCCGAGACCAGCATCATCCACCACGCCATCCGGAAGGTGCGATAGAGCAGCAGCAGCGCGCACGCGATCAGCCCGATGGCGAGCTCGAAATAGCCGGTCAGTACGTAAGGCGCAACCAGCCCGACCAGCAGGCCGCCGAGCGCGCCGCCGAGCGAAATCATGAGGTAATAGCGCGTCAAATAGCGCGGCGCGGGCTTGAGCAACGCCAGTTCGCCGTGGCAGAACATGCAGCACACGAAAAGCCCGGCCAGGTACATCGGCACGACGAGCTTCAGGTTCAGCGAATCCGAATACCACGCCATCACCGGCAGCAGCACCGCCGCAAGCAGCAGGAAAGCGTCGCGGCGGTACCAGCGCGGATGGTCGAAGCACAGGATGAACGTGGCCAGATACAGCGACAGCGGCAGGATCCACAGGAAAGGCAGCGAGGCGACGTTCTGGCAAATGTGGTTGGTGAAGGCCAGCAGCAGAAACGACGCCATCGCCGCGAGCATTAACCAGGTCAACTGGCGCGGCGCGGAGGGCGGCGCCTCGACCACCGCTGGCGCCACCGGGGCCGCGGCATTAACGGTCGCGGTTGCGTCAGCGCGCGCGCTCGAGATCGCTGAGTAAGCGCACAACAAAACGAACAGCGCGTAGCACACGGACCAGGCGATCGACTGCGTATGGGTGGTCACCCACGGTTCGACCATCACGGGATAGGCGAGTAGCGCTAGCAATGAAGCGAGGTTCGACAGCGCGAACAGGCGATAGGGCACCACGTGAAAACGCCGCGCGAACCAGGCTTGCAGCAGCGGGCTCGTCGTGGACAGGATGAAGTACGGAAGGCCGATGGTCAGTGCGAGCAGGCCGAGGATACGCCAGCTCGGGTTTTCCTCGCCCTGCGGCTTCCAGGCAACGTCGGGCGTAATCGGCAACATTAGGAGGCTTAGCACGAGCAGCGTCACGTGCAGTATCGCCTGCCGCTTCGGCGTCAGGCGCCGCGTCGTGAAATCGGCGTACGCATAACCGATAAGCAGCACCATCTGGAAAAACACCATGCAGGTCGCCCACACGGCGGCCGAGCCGCCAAACCACGGCAGGATTTGCTTCGCGATGATGGGCTGGACCAGAAACAGCAGGAAGGCGCCGAGAAAAATTGCGGTGGCATACAGAATCATTGCAACGGCCCGATTGGCGAAAAGCCGCGATTCTAGCAGGCTTGGCGAGCCGCGCGCCCGGGTAGCCAGCGCCGGCTGGCGCAATACAGGAAAACTTCAGGATTAAATATTCCGGCGCACGCCCGATCTCAGTTCGCTTTTCGTGCCGGGACACCGGCTGGCGCCGGCGCGAGGACTTCAGCCGGAGCGCCCCGGATTATTTGCCGCCCGCGCCTTTGCCGAGCATCGCGTCGCGCAGCCGCCCGTCGACGGGCTTGTTGCCGATCCAAATATGCAGCATCGCGCGGAAAAAGTCCTCGCCCGGAATCGTGATCCGCTCCTGACCGTTGACGGTCACGCGGGTGCCGACGTCGGGCAGATAATCGAGGTGGACGACGCTGCCCTTGTTGAGGGTTTTCAACGAACTCATCATCGAGTTCAGGTCGCGGATTCTCTTTTCGATTAGTGCCAACTCGTGCGGCGAGTGGTTGACCGCGAGGGCATTGTTCATCGACGAGATCAGGTCCTGCGCCGTGACTTCCGTGGTGATTATGTGCATGGAAACGCGCTTCGGGCCGGGATCCGCGAAGATCGCCTCGTTGTCGTTTTTCTTCTGCACCAAATACAGGCTGCCGATATAGACCTGGAAGAATGCAAACTTATGGCGCACGCCCGCCCCGTTGAGCACCAGCTCCGGCACGCCGTTCGCGAGCACGACCTTATCGTCGATCTTTACGCCTTCGATTTCGACCGCCTGCGCGGCGGGAATTCCGGCGACCGCGATGAGCAACGACAGGGCGTACAGGCTTTTCATGGGGATTCCGTCTGCAGGGAGAAACAAGCGTATCAGAGCGCCTCGAACAATCCGGCGGCGCCCATGCCGGTGCCTATGCACATCGTTATCATGCCGTACTTCTTCTTCTGCCGCCGCATCCCGTGCAAGAGCGTGGCGGCGCGCACCGCGCCGGTGGCGCCCAGCGGATGACCGAGCGCGATCGCGCCGCCCATGGGATTGACTTTCGCGGGATCGAGGTGGAGGTCCTTGATGACCGCGAGCGATTGCGCGGCAAACGCCTCGTTGAGCTCGATCCAGTCGATGTCGTCCAGGCTCAAGCCGGCCTGCTGCAATGCTTTCGGAATCGCCTTGACCGGTCCGATACCCATGATTTCCGGCGGCACGCCGGCAACCGCGTAAGCCATGTAGCGGCCGAGAGGCGACAGATTGAAGCGGCGCATCGCGGTCTCGCTCATCAGCACGACCGCAGCCGCCCCGTCCGACATTTGCGAGCTGTTGCCGGCCGTCACGGAGCCTTTGGCGGCAAACACCGGCCGCAAGCGCGCGAGACCTTCGGGCGTGGTATCGCGGCGGGGGCCTTCGTCGCTCGTCGCGGTACGTTGCTTGACCGCGATTTCGCGCGTGTCGAGGTCCGGCTGGCGGTCGATGATGTCGTACGGCGTAATCTCGGCTTTAAATTCGCCGGCATCGGTCGCACGCAGCGCGCGGCGGTGGCTTTCCGCGGCAAACATGTCCTGCTGCTCGCGCGTGATGTTCCATTGCCGGGCGACGTTTTCCGCGGTCACGCCCATGCCGTAGCCGATCGCGATATTTTCGTCGCGGTCGAAAATCGCCGGGCTGAACGACGGCTTGTTGCCGCCCATCGGCACCATGCTCATGCTTTCGGTGCCGGCCGCAATCATCACGTCGGCCTCGCCGAGCCGGATGCGGTCGGCTGCCAGCGCGACTGCCTGCACCCCCGACGAGCAGAAGCGGTTGATGGTCAGGCCCGATACAGTATTCGGGAAACCCGCGAGCAGCAGGCCGATGCGCGCGACGTTCATGCCCTGCTCCGCTTCCGGCATCGCGCAGCCGACGATCACGTCCTCGATCGCAGCGGGGTCGAGGCCCGGACACTGGCCGAGCGCCGATTTCAATACGTACGCGAGCATGTCGTCGGGCCGCGTGTTCCTGAACATACCGCGCGGCGCCTTGCCCACCGGCGTGCGGGTGGCGGCGACTATGTAGGCATCCTGGATTTGTTTAGTCATGGCATTTCTCCGAAAAGCAGGATCGAGGAATGAGGATTGGGGATTGAGAGCTAAACCGCATGCTGCGCATGCATCTCAATCCTCAATCCTCGCTCCTCAATCCTAGTTCCTCAAGGGCTTGCCCGTCTTCAGCATCTGCTCGATGCGCGCCTGCGTTTTCTCGGTCGCGAGCAGTTCCATGAAATGTTTGCGCTCGAGGTCGAGCAGCCATTGCTCATCGACCAGGCTGCCCGCGTCGACGTCGCCGCCGCACATCACGTCGGCGATTTTACTGCCGATCAAATAGTCGTGTTCCGAGATGAACTGTCCCGCGCGCATGTTGGCGATATAGGCCTTGATGGTCGCCGCCGCCGACCGCCCGAGCACCGGGATGTCGCGCGGTTTCAACGGCGGGCGGTAGCCGGCTTCGGCGAGCATGCGCGCCTCCGCCTTGGCGATCGCGAGCAGCTCGAAGCGGTTCATCACAATGCGGTCGGCCGGGCGCAGATAACCGAGTTCGCGCGCGTGCTCCGCGCTACGGCCGACCTGCGCCGTCGCCACCGCCTCGAAATACCGGCGCAGGAATGCAAACGCGTCGCCGCCTTTCGCGTCCTGCGCTGCGCGCAGCGCGAATTCCTTGCACCCGCCACCCGCGGGCAGCAGGCCCACGCCGACTTCGACCAGACCGATGTAGCTTTCCAGCGTGGCCACCGCGCGGTCGCAATGCATGACGAATTCGCAGCCGCCGCCGAACGCAAAACCGTCCACCGCGGCGACCGTCGGCACCATCGAATACTTGAGCTGCTGCGTCGTGAACTGGAACTGCTCGACGAGATGCTCGACTTCGGCGAGCTTGCCCGCCATCAACTGGTCGGCCACATTCAGGGTGCGCGCGGCTTTGAGCACCGCGGATTCGGCCGCGCGCTTGAATTTCTTAAAAAGAGCGCCGGCTGCGGACGGCTTCGACGGCTGGCCGCCGCCCGCCGGTGTCTTCTTGAGATTGGCGCCCACTGAAAACGGCGGCTCGGTCTGCCAGATCACAAGCGCCGCGTAATTGCGCTCGGCTTCGTCGATTGCCTGCAACACGCCGTCGAGCACGTCGTCGCCTATCGCGTGCATGCGGCTCTTGAAGCTGACGATCGCGATGTCGTCACCGGTGTGCCAGCAGCGCACCGCTTCAGTCTCGAATATCGTCTGCCCGTATTGCGCCTGCTCGCCCAGCACGCGGTCGGGGAATAATTGACGCTTGTACACCGGCAGCGTCGAGCGCGCGATATTGGTATTCGTAACCGGCGAGTAAGAGCCTTCCGGCGCATGCACGCCGGTGCGCGGCGGCTCGATCACCCACGCCGGCAGCGGCGCCGCCGTCATCGTCTTGCCGGCCTTGATATCGTCGGCTATCCACTGCGCGACCTCGCGCCAGCCCGCCGCCTGCCAGAGTTCGAACGGCCCCTGGTTCCAGCCGAAGCCCCAGCGGATCGCGAGATCGAGATCGCGCGCGTTGTCGGCGATCGCTGCGAGATGGACCGCGCAGTACTGAAAGGTGTCGCGGAAGATGGCCCACAGGAACTGCGCCTGCGGATGGGTGGATGCGTGCAGCTGCGCGAATTTTTCGGCCGCGTTCTTGTTCTTGAGTATCTCGACAATCTCGGCGTCGGCCTTCGCGTCCGCGACGCGGTAGTTGCCTGATGCCGCGTCGAGCACCTGAATGTCCTTGCCGACCTTCTGGTACACGCCGCGTTTGGTCTTCTGCCCGAGCGCGCCGCTGTCGATCAGCTTCTTCAGCCAGTCCGGCGACGCGTAATATTTGTGCCACGGGTCTTCCGGCAGCGTATCCGCCATGGTCTTGACCACGTGCGCGAAAGTGTCGAGCCCGACCACGTCGGCAGTGCGGAACGTGGCGCTTTTCGGGCGTCCGATCAGCGGGCCGGTCAATGCATCGACAACGTCGAAGCCGAGACCGAACTGCTGCGCATGGTGG
>JBKJMN010000392.1:0-4045 GCA_046596405.1 Burkholderiales bacterium | reverse complement strand
GAAGCCGGTAATCGAGCAGTAGACGAGCCGTGGATTGATTTTGCGCAGGCTTTCGTAGTCGAGACCGTAGCGCTTGAGGTCGCCCACCTTGTAGTTCTCGATGAGTACGTCCGAGAGCGCGGCCAGCGCCTTGACGAGTTCCTGGCCGCGCGGTTTAGAGAGGTCGATCGTAACGGACCGCTTGCCCCGGTTGATCGACATGAAATAGGCGGAATCGTCGGTTTCCGCGCCGGTGGAATCTTTCAAATACGGTGGAAAAGTCCTGGATTCGTCGCCATGGTGAGGACGCTCAACCTTGATGACATCCGCGCCGAAATCGGCAAGGCTCTGCGCGAGAAAGGGACCGGCGAGCACGCGGCTCATATCGAGTACGCGCAGGTGTTCGAGTGCTTTCGGCATGTGGGGGCTCGGTTTCTTTAGTCCGGTATCACACCGCGCCGGCGCGGATATGGCGCGGCAGAACGTTACCGTCCGGTGAACTTCGGCTTGCGCTTTTCCTGGAAGGCGGTAACGGCTTCTTGATGATCCGCGCCAATATTTGTGAGCGCTTCGTAAGCGAGCGACGCGTCCAGCATCGAGTGCGCCAGCTGCCGCAAGGGGATGTTGATCGATGTCTTTGTCCACTTGATGGCTTTGGTAGCTCCGTTGGCCAACTTGTCCGCCAGTGTGTTTACTTTGGCATCGAGTTCCGCGCGCGGTACTGCATGATTTATCAGGCCTATGCGCTCCGCTTCTTTCGCCGTGAGCAGGTCGCCGGTCAGCAGATATTCCTTGGCGCGCGCGAAACCGACGAGCTGCGGCCAGATGATCGCGCCGCCGTCGCCCGCGACATAGCCCATTTTGACGTGCGGGTCGCCCAACCGGGCATCCTCGACGGCAATCGAGATGTCGCACAACAGCGCCAACGTTGCGCCGAGCCCGATGCAGTCACCATTGATGCGCGCGATCACCGGCTTCTCGAGGTCGAGCAGGCCGAATATCATCTTCTTCATCTCGAGGTTCTTGCGGTTGAAGAGCTCGGGGTCGTCGATGCGCTTTTGCATCATCGGAATATCCCCGCCGGCGGAAAATACCTCGCCCGCACCGGTAAAAACTATGACGTCGCACTCGTGGTCGACCTGGACGTCATAGAATATGCGCGAAAGCTCTTCATGCAATTCGTAGTGAATCGGATTCATCGGCGGCCGGTTCAACATGAGCGTGAGGATGCGGCCGCGGCGCTCGATGCTGAAATGTTTGTATCCGGAGTAGTCCATCGCGATATTTTACTCCAGTGAGATACTGGCGCGCTTTACCAGGTTCGACCACTTCGCGATTTCGGAGCCGATGAAGGCGCCGATGCTGCCTGCGCGCAGGCTTCTTCGCTAAAAAGCGCAAAAATCAGGGCCAGCGCATGGCCGCGTTCATGCATTAAAGTTGCCGCCACCAATGCTGCGTCACGGGTTAGTTGAGGACGCGCCTGGCCTGAATATCACGCAAGGGCTCCGATGTCAGCGGCGCCCAGCACCGTGGTGCGCTCAAGCAAGCGCCGTTGCGGCAGCGCGTAGTCCGGGATGGCTTTGTGCTGCGTCAGGCAGTTGTCCCACATGACCAGGTCGCCCACGGCCCATTTGTGCGCATACTGAAACCGGGGCTGCACTGCATGGGCTTTGAGTTCATTCAGCAATTCGTCGCTTTCGTGAGCCGGCAGATCGACGATGCGCGTCGTATAGCCTTCGTTCACATAAAGGCATTTCTGGCCGGTATAAGGATGCGTCCTTATGACATCGTGAACAACGTCTGGCGGCAGCCAGTCGGTGCCACGCTCCGCGAGTTTGGGCCGCAACTTGAAGTCCGTCGCTTTCTTTTCATAGGTATAACGATAGCTGTGGACCGCCTTCAAGCCGCTCAGGCGCTTTTTCATATCTGCGCAGAGCGCATCATAGGCCGCCGTCATGCTCGCGTAGCGGGTGTCACCCAGCGGTTCGCTGCCGTCCATCGGCACTTCGAGCGCATGAAGAATGGTCGCGCGCGCCGGTTTCTTCAGGTAACACAGATCGGTGTGCCAGTAGCGTCCCGCGTCGACCACGCCGATCGGCTTTCCATCTTGTGTGATGTTCGAGAGAACGAGCACTTCGGGGCGGCCGTCCTTGTTGAACTCGGAGCGGACGTTGACATCGAGATCGCCGAAGCGGCGGCTGAATGCAACCTGCTGCTCGGTCGAGAGTTTGTTTTGATTGCGAAAAGCGATCACCGCATGCTGGTGAAATGCATCGACGATCGCATCGAACGCGTTTTGGTCGACGCCCGCGGCAAGGTCGATGTCGAAAATTTCGGCGCCGATCGGCGCGGCGGATTTCGCGATGCGCATAAGCATGCTCCGGCTCAACGGGTCAATAACGCTCGATTTGGCGCTGCCCGGCGAGATTGCCGGCGACGCAGGCATGGCTTTTTATTATAATCGATGCGTGCATTGTAGTTGATCATGACCCTCCCATTCGTTATTGTTACGATCGTATTCTGCTGAAGTCCACGGGCTTATCGCTATCGGGAACCAATGAGCGCATCCGGCACTGCAAAAAGAGATTCTCACGACGAATTGCGCGAAGCGCTGCGCGCGTTGTGCGGCACGTATGACAATGCGTACTGGCAAAAAGTCGATGAGGCGCGTGGCTATCCGGAAGCGTTCGTCGATGCGCTGACCAAGGCGGGCTGGCTTGCCGCGCTGATCCCGGAAGAGTACGGCGGCTCGGGCCTCACGCTCGCCGAAGCGTCCGTGATTATGGAAGAAATAAACCGCTCGGGTGGCAACTCGGGCGCGTGTCACGGCCAGATGTACAACATGAACACTCTGCTGCGCCACGGCTCGGACGAGCAGAAGCGCGTGTACCTGCCAAAGATCGCGACCGGTGAACTGCGGCTGCAATCAATGGGCGTGACCGAGCCGGGCGCCGGTACCGACACCACGAAGATCAAGACGGTCGCGGTCAGGAAGGGCGATCGCTACGTGATCAACGGCCAGAAGGTGTGGATTTCTCGCGTGCAGCATTCGGAGCTGATGATTCTGCTCGCGCGCACGACCCCGCTCGACGAAGTCAAGAAAAAGTCGGAAGGCATGTCGATATTCATGGTCGACCTGCGCGAGGCGGTCGGCCATGGCATTACCGTGCGGCCGATCCGCAACATGGTCAATCACGAGACCAACGAATTATTCATTGACAACCTTGAAATTCCCGCGGCCAACCTGATCGGCGAGGAGGGCAGGGGTTTCAAGTACATCCTCGACGGGCTTAACGCCGAGCGCATCCTGATCGCGGCGGAATGCATAGGCGACGGCTACTGGTTTATCGACAAGGGCAGCGCGTACGCGAAAGAGCGCGTCGTGTTCGACCGGCCGATCGGCAGGAACCAAGGTATTCAATTCCCGCTGGCACGCGCGTACGTGAACGTCGAAGCGGCGAACCTGATGCGCTTTAAAGCCGCTGCGCTGTTCGATGCGGGCGAGGCGTGCGGCGCGGAAGCGAACATGGCGAAGCTTCTCGCGGCAGATGCATCGTGGGAGGCTGCGAATGTCTGCCTGCAGACTCACGGCGGCTTTGGTTTCGCCGCGGAGTACGACGTCGAACGCAAGTTCCGCGAAACGCGGCTGTATCAGGTCGCGCCGATTTCGACCAATCTGATCCTGTCGTATATCGGCGAGCATGTTTTGGGAATGCCTAGATCCTTCTAAAGCGTGAACCACAAAGGACGCGAAGGACGCAAAGGAAAGCGGAAAAAAATAACTTCAATACGTTATGTGCTTTTTCGTACATGGTTCCACGGATCTCGAATACCTAAATGACAATAATTGAGTTTTACATTATTGATGACAAAAACTTTCCCGCCTTCGGCCCCCGCGCTTTGCTCTCCCCACCCTTCCCTCATCCCCACCCTTCTCCCGGAGGGAGAAGGGCTTTTCTTCCCTCGCCCTCCGGGAGAGGGACCGAGGGTGAGGGAAAGTTTTGACGAGCGGCGCCATTGTCATCTATTAAGTAATACTTAAAAACAAACTGATTATTGAGTATTA
>JBKJMN010000304.1:0-30314 GCA_046596405.1 Burkholderiales bacterium | reverse complement strand
GCCGATGCCGACTACGGTGTGGCCCTGCTCGCGCAGCCGGAGCATCCAGCTCGGAAAGCGCCCGTCGTACGCGATCGCGTTGTCCCAATAACCGGTTTCGTGCGCGTAGCGGCCGGTCGCCATGGCTGCGCGCGCCGGACAGCACAATGCGCTGGTGCTGTAGCTGTTGACGAAGCGCACGCCGTTCGCCGCGAGTTTGTCGAGCGCCGGTGTTTTCACGATCGCATGGCCGTAACAGCCGGTAACGGCGCGGTTGTGGTTGTCGGACTGGATGAAGATGAGGTTGGCGGGTGCGGTCATAGTATGTCCGTGGCTCGGTTCTCGCAGTTTGAGGCAAAATTCTCACACGATCTTATATTCCGTCATTCCCGCGTGCGACTGGAAACTTTAAACGCCCCGTTTCACTATCCGCAACTACCTCGGCAGCCCATCACACGGTCAATCGCACGGTGTTTGATGAAAATGTCCCCCGCTCGCGGGGATACTTCGTGCCCGGCATCGGCCCGAGCCGGCTGAGGTGGTCGCATTTTAGCGGTTGGGCGAGCGCCAAAAAACAAGCCCCGCCGAAGCGGGGCTGTTTGTGATGAGTTGCAAATCCGGTTACTGAACGGACTTGCGACGCGTTACCCATCCCAGCAAGCCGAGCCCGGCCAGCAACAGCGCATAACTTTCCGGCTCCGGCACTGCCGCAATGGCGAGCGGTTCGCCATAAATGAAATCGTCGAGCACCACCAGATCGGTATTAACTCCTTCGAGCACCCCTGCGCCGAGAGCTGTATTGCCGCTGATGATGCGGACCCTTGATACAACGTTGCCTTCCGTAAACTGCACACCCAGAAATGAAAGACCCTCATTGGCGACTGAACTCGTGGGCACAAAAAATGTACCGAGCGGAATGCCGGTGCTACCGAAGAATTGAAGTGACGTCGTCGATGCAAGATCGACGTCTGAAAAGACGGCGCCGAAGCCCTTCGTCAGCGCGGGGGTGTCGCTCCCGGCCACGAAGAACGATACGTCGGTGATGGTACTGCCAAGGGGAGTGAACAGGCGCTGAGCACTGAACGTAGAAAAAAGACCCGGATAGGTCGGATTAATGTTGCCAAACTCGACGGGGGTGCTGGTTGGGTTAATCGCATTGGCACTGACCTGAAAGCCTGAGCCCGGTGTAGCAAACAGCACCCCGCGCGGAGAGTTCGCGTTGAAGAAGTTGGCCGGCAGATTATTGGGCGCGGCCAATGCGTCCGGAACGCCATCCCAGTTGATTTCGCGTCTTCCGTTCGCAAGGGGTCCAGCGACGTTGGGGTTCAGAGCGCCGAGGCTGGTTCGGAAGGCGTCGACCGACGGCTGAATCGACGCGGGATTTGAGCCGCCTGTGCTGGTTACTACGGCAGCGGCACCGGCGGACGTCGAAAGCATGCCGATTACGGTGCCGATGGCGATAGTAAATAGGGTTTTGTGCAACATGAATGACCTCCGAAAGAATTTTAATCAGATCGTTGTTCTCCCTTGCGGGCGCGGTGTGGCGCGCCAACTTCAGAAATCTAACGCTTGGCCCCTACTCACACAAGCATTCCACAGATGCCGCGGCTTTTTCCTACATAGGGCTGCCGTTTTGACTTACAGAAATCCGCCAATCTGAGTCTACGGCTTCAATAAATCTTCAATTCATAAGCAACCATGAAGTGCCGGTGTGCGTGCGTACTGCTCGGAGTGTTCGCCGGTCGACCTAGCCGAGAACTGAAGAGCGCTATCGCGATGCCAACGGCCAGCACACGGTCGCAGCCCATCGGTCCAACACCTGCATTCAAGGTCGATGGCAATATTCAGTCTGGTCATGATGGTGCGTTTTTGTGTTGTCGAGGGAACGCTGTTATATTGCCCCCCGCTCCCGTCGGCGCGACAACCGCCAGATTTAAAGGAACGGTTGGCGCGCGAACTCGGTGCGGCGACAATCTTTTGGCAGGTTTGTACCGACATACGTGCGGCCCGGCGCAAAAGCCGCGCACGCAAAAGAAAGAACGGAAAACACGCGATGACCGACGGCAAGCGCGGCTATCCCGATCTTCACGAGCATCTCGCAATGCTGCGGGAGCGGGGACTGCTGCTCACGATAGAACGGCCCGTCGACAAGGACGCAGAATTGCACCCGCTCGTGCGCTGGCAATTCGTCGGCGGCATCGAGGAACACGAGCGCAAGGCGTTCCTCTTCACCAACGTCGTCGATGGCCGCGGACGCAAATACGCTTTTCCCGTGGTGGTCGGCGCGCTCGCGGCCAACCGTGAAATCTATTGTGTCGGCATGCGCTGTGCCGCACACGAAGTTCAGGCACGCTGGGACCACGCAATTGCCCATCCGATCGCTCCCAACGTCGTGACGAGCGCGGCGTGCCAGGAAATCGTGCTCGAAGGCGCAGCACTGCGCGGCGCCGGGCAGGGACTCGACAGCCTGCCGATTCCGCTGTCAACGCCGGGGTTCGACAGCGCGCCAACGCTGACGGCGACCAACGTCATCACGCGCGATCCGGAGAGCGGCGTGCAGAACCACGGCACTTATCGCGCCGCGCTCAAGGCATCGGACCGGCTGGTCGTGCGGATGGCGACGCGCGTCGGCGGCGCCGGCGGCTACCGGCATTACGTGAAACACCAGCAGCGCGGCGACCAGGAGATGCCGTGCGCGATCGCGATCGGCGGGCCGCCGTGCGTGGCTTTCGTCGCGCCGCAGAAATTACCGCTCGACATCGATGAAATCGGCGTGGCCGGCGGTTTGGCGGGAGCGCCTATCAACGTCGTGCGCGCGCGCACGGTCGACCTGATGGTGCCGGCCGACGCGGAGATCGTGATCGAAGGCTGGCTCGACACCGTGAACGTCGAGCCCGAGGGGCCGTTCGGTGAATCGCACGGGCACGTGGCGCTCGAGGAATTCAACATACCGATGCGCGTGACCGCAATCACGCATCGCAAGCAGGCTATCGTCGCTTCGTATTTGAGTCAGGTGACGCCGAGCGAATCGAGCGCGATGAAGCGCGTCGCGTACGAGCCGATGTTCCTGTCGCACTTGCGCACTACGCTGGGCATACGCGGCGTCAAGCGCGTTACGCTGCACGAGCGCATGACCGCGCTGCGGCGCATCTGCATTATCACGCTGGAAAAAGGCACGCCGCGCACGGAAATCTGGCGCGCGCTGTACGGCGCGACATCGTTCCGCGCCGATTGCGGCAAGCTCTGCATCGCGGTCGACGACGACATCGACCCCGACAATTCCGATGCGGTGTTCTGGGCGATCGCATTTCGCATGAATCCCGCGGCGGACTTGCAGGTGCTGCCGTACCGCAGCCCGGGACACGGCCCCGAGCGCGAGCACGAAGCCGCGCGCGAAGACGCGACGCTGCTGATGGATGCAACGATGAAGGAAGAGTTGCCGCCGTTAGCACTACCGCGCCAGGAATACATGGAGCGCGCGCGCAAATTGTGGGAGGAACTCGGACTGCCTAAACTGCGGCCGCAGTCGCCGTGGTTCGGCAGTCCGCAAGGCGACTGGCTGCCGCAATGGGAGGACGCGGCAAAACGCGCGGTCGCCGGCGATTATCTCGAAAACGGGCGCATTTCCGAGAAGCTGCGACGCGCGGGAATAAAACCGGAGACGAAGTTCAGACCCGAAGGGCCGGATTGAGGATTGAGGGGTAGGTCGACGCTCAATCCTCGCTCCTCAATCCTCATTCACGTTTAATACCCGCCGCTTTCACTACCTTCATCCAGCGCGCGACTTCCGCTTTCATCACGGTGTCGAATTCGGCTGGCGAGCTGCCGACCGGCTCGGACGCTTCGGCAGCGAGTATTGCTTTCATCTCGGGTGCGCGTAGCGCTTTCACCGCTTCCGAATTGAGCCGCGCGATAATCGGCGCCGGCGTTTTCGCCGGCGCAAGCAGACCGATCCACGACGAATAATCGTAGCCTTTCACGCCGCCTTCATCGATGGTCGGCACGTCGGGCGTCGCTGCGGCCCGCTTCGACGTCGAGACGGCCAACGCGCGCAGCCTGCCGGTTTTGACATGCGGCAGCGCGGTCGAAATCGTCGAGAAATTCACCTGCGTCTCGCCGCCGATCAGCGCATTTACATTCAATGAACCGCCTTTGTACGGAATGTGCACCAGACGGATGCCGGCCATGTACATCAGGAGCTCCATCGACAGGTGGGTGCCGGTCGCCACTCCGCTCGAGCCGAAATTGAGCTGTCCCGGCCGCGCTTTGGCCAACGCGATGAAATCCCTGACCGAGTTCACCGGCAGGGAGGGATGCGCGACGAGAATGTTGGGCAGTGATGTGAGCTGGCTGATGGGCGCGAGATCGTGAACCGGATCGAACGGCAGCTTATACAGGCTCGGACTCATGGTGACCGAAGCGGCGACCGCGAGCAGCGTGTAACCGTCCGGCGCGGCCTTGGCGACGAGGTCCGTGCCGATGACGCTGCCGGCGCCCGGACGGTTGTCGACCACCACGGACTGACCGAGCGCGTCGGCGAGTTTCTGCGCGAGCGGGCGCGCCACGAGATCGGTCGAGCCGCCGGCGCTTTGCGGCACAATGATGCGCAGCGGCCGCGAAGGATAATTCTGTGCTGCCGCCGTAACGCCATGCGCGGCATACAGCGCGAACGCGCAAAGCGTTGCTGCAGTTGAAGCGCGCATCGCGATCAATCGATGCGCGCGCCGGAGCGCTTGATGACGTCGGCCCATTTCAGGAGTTCGGCCTTGATGTACGCGGCAAACTGCTGGCGCGAGTTGCCGGCCGGCACGATGCCGTCTTCATGCAGGCGCTGCTGCATGTCGGGCGAGCGCACGATTTTGACGATTTGCGCGTTGAGCGAATTCAAAATGTCCTCCGGCGTTCCCGCCGGCGCGAACACGCCGTACCACTGGCTCGATTCGTAGCCCTTGAGCCCGGCTTCGGCAACGGTCGGCAATTCCGGCATCGATGAGAGGCGCGCCGTGCTCGTCACCGCAATCGCGCGCAGGCGGCCCGATTTTATGTGCGGGCCGGCGTTGATCGCCGGCAGAAACATGACCGGCGTCTCGCCGCTCAGGAGGCCTATCATCGCCGGTCCCGAGCCGCGATAGGGAATGTGCACCATCTTGACGGAAGCGAGCGTGTTGAAAAGTTCACCCGCGAGATGCGGCGTGCTGCCGCTCCCGGAGCCCGCGAAGCCTATCGCGCCGGGTTTGACTTTCGCCAGTGCAATGAGATCTTTCACCGATTTCACGGGAAGTGAAGGATGCACGACCAGCACGTTCGGTCCGAGCGCCATCAGGCTGATCGGGTCGAAGTCTTTCACTGCATCGTACGGCACTTTCGCATAGAGGCTCGGGTTCGTGACGAAACCCGCGCCGGTGAAGAGCAGCGTGTAACCGTCTTTTGCGGATTTTGCGACGGCTTCAGTACCGATGTTGCCGTTCGCGCCGCCGCGATTCTCGATGACGAAAGACTTGCCGTAGCTTTCGGTAAGACGCGTGGCGAGCAGACGTCCGGCGCTGTCGACGCCGCCGCCGGCGGGAAACGGCACCACGACGCGAACGGGGCCGGCGGGATAGCTTTGCGCAAATAACGCGGGGCTGAAAAGCAGGAGCGATAAAGTTGCACAAAGCGCGCGCATGCTCAGACGCCGATCAGCTTCTTCAATTCGCTTGCGATGTCCCGCGGGCATTCCGCCGGCGTGATGTGACGCCCGCGGGCGATCACCGTGAGCGTCGATTGCGGAATCGCCTTGTGCAGGGCCTCGGCCATGCTGACCGGCGTCGCGTAATCTTCGGCGCCGACGACGACCGCCGTCGGCGCCTTTATCGACGTGAGCACGGGCCGCAGGTCTTCGCCGCCGAGCATCTCGCACGTGCGCGCGTAGCAGCTTACGTCGTTGGCGAGGAATATTTTGACGAGCGCGTTGACCGTATCGGCGTGCTTCTCACGAAAGCCGTCGGTAAACCAGCGCGTGACCTGGAAGTCGATCAGCGCGCCCATGCCTTGAGTTTTCGCCGTGGCAGCGCGCTCGCGCCATTTTACGGGCGCGTCGGCGCCATACCACGCCGTGGTGTCGATCAGGCACGCGCCGTCAGTGCGCTGCGCATAACTAGCGGCAAACGCCTGCGCGACGCAGCCGCCCATCGAACATCCGGCGACAGTCGCCGCCGGCCAGCCGGCGTGGTCCATCAATTGCGCGAGATCGTCGGCGAATTGTGTCGCCGTGTATGGCATATCGACTGGCGAGCTGCGCCCGTGGCCGCGGCAATCGTACGCGAGTATCGCCGCGTGCGGCGTGAGCTCTGCGACTACGCCGTTCCAGATGCTGCGGTCGAGCGCGAGCGAATGCACGAGTGCGATGCGCGGCGCGCCGGGGTTCGCGTGCGCGTGCAGGGTATACGCGATGGCGCAGCCATCGCTGGTCGTGAGAACGCCGTCGGTAGCGCTGCTCATTTATGCGGACTGTAGCGCGCGCTGCCAGGCAGCCAAAATGGCGCGCGCTGCGAATTCGACCGCCATCTCGCGCTTGTAGGCGATGGAGCCGCGCACGTCCGCCATCGGCTGCGCCAGCGCGCGCACGATGTGCACGGATTTGCGCACGAGCGCTTCATCGAATGATTGACCGAGCAGTTCGCGCGGTTCCAGGATGATCGGTTTCCAGCTCACGGAACCGACGACGACGCACGCATGCGTGCATTTACCGCCGGCATCAACAGTAATCGCCGCCGCGGTGTTCACGGTCGGGATTTCCAGCACGTTGCGCGCCATGTATTTGAAAAAGCTCGAGCCGCTGCGCGGCGGCAACGGATCGACTTCCACGCCGACGACCATTTCGTCCTTGGCAATGCGTTTCTCGAAAAGCTCTGCCAGTTTGGCGACTCGCCGGCCGGCAGGGCCAGCCACCGTCGCGCGGCAATTCAACGCGAGCAGCGCGACCGGCAGGTCGAAGCCGCCGATCAGCGGCCCTATGCTGCCGCCGATCGTGATCATGCGGCGCAGGCGCACGATGCCGACCGCTGCGAGCGATTCGTCTATCGTCTGCCAGCTTTTGCGGATGCGCAGGTCATCGTAGAGAGCTTGCAACGGCACGGCTGCGTTCGCTGTGAGCACGCCCTTGGCATCGAGCGACAGTTCCTTCAGTTCCGCTACCCGCGTCACGGCGATCAGACGTTTCGCCTGTGGAAAACCCGTGCGTTCGCGGCGTACCGCGTGCGACATGCCGCCGGAGACTATCGCGGCGTCGCCCGCTGCGAGCGCGGTGACGATTTCCTCGACGCTGTGCGCGAAAATGAATTCGGCCGCGGGCGGGCGCGCGCCGGACGGTTTGCCCGCCATCAGGCGCGTCCATACCGAGCCTTTGGGTGGCGCCGCCGGCGTGGTGTCCTCGTTAACGAAAAGTTCAGGATGCAGCGCGCGATAGATTTTCTCGGCAGTGATCGGCAGTTCGGTGATGCGCACGCCGACCGCTTCGGCAATCGCGTTGGCAATCGCGGCCGGCACGGCGTCGAGGCCGATTTCGCCCAGACCCTTGGCGCCGTACGGACCTGAAGGTTCGTACGAGTCTGCAAAGGCAACGTGGATTTTCGGCATCATCGCCGCCGACGGCAGCGGATAGTCCTTGAGATTCGGATCGGTCGGCACACCATTGTGCCAGTCGAAGTACTCGGTGACCGCGAGCCCCATGCCTTGCGTGACCGCACCGGTGACCTGACCTTCGGCGGCGGCGGGATGGATGACCGTCCCGCAATCAACGGCGCACGCGATTTCAAGCACGGTGACTTTGCCGGTGGCGGGATCGACTTCGACTTCGACCGCCTGCGCGGCGAAATTATACGCACCGGATTCGTTGCCGTAACGGCTATGGTCAGGAAATTCCGATGGGTTATCGAAATTGCCCACACCTATGATCGGCTGGCCGTTCGGTTGATAAATATGCGCGCGCACGATCGCCGCGACCGCCTTGAAATCCGTTTCGCGTCCGCGCTGCGGCCCGATTTCGCCGTTGATGATGGTCAGGTCCTCGGGCGGCAACTTGAATTGCGCAGCGGCCGCATCGAGCAACTGCTTGCGCGCAGCCGTCGCGGCGGCCTTTACGGCATTGCCCGCGACATAGGTAACGCGACTTGCGAGCGCACCGAGCGCGTAAGCATGAACGTCGGTGTCCGGACGCGTGATATCGACGTCGTCGTACGGCAGGCCGAGCTCTTCCGCCGCAATCTGGCGCAGCACGGTCAAAGTGCCCTGGCCGATTTCGCCTTCACCGGTAATGATGGTCGCGCGGCCGTCGTCGTTGATGCGCACGATCGCCGAACTGCCATCCCAGTCGCCGAAGCTGCGGCGTCCGTTGACGTGCACGCTGCAGCCGATGCCGAGCCCGCGGTTGGGCGCGCGGTTCGCGCGTTTTTTCTTCCAGCCTATCATCTGCGCGGACTTGTCTATGCATTGCTTCAACTCGCAGCTCGTGATCTTGTGATTATGCGGCGAGACGTCGCCGGGCTCGACGGCATTAAGGCGCAGCAGATCGACGACGTCCATGCCGAGCTTTTCCGCCGCCAAGTCCCAGCATTGTTCGACCGCCCAGTCCGCGGACGGATTGCCGAAGCCGCGGAACGCGCCGGTCGGCACGAGATTGGTGTAGACGAGCGTCGAGTCAGCGCGCGCGCACGGGTATTTGTACAGCGCATCGTGGCGCACCGTCGCGGCACCGAGGATGGCCTGCGACTTGCCGGTGTAGGCGCCGTTGTCGGCGAGCACCTTGATTTCCTTGGCTTTGATGCAGCCGTCGCGCGAGAAGCCGAGGCGTACCCAGTAGCGTATCGGCATGCGCGGATGACTTGCCAGAAATTCTTCTTCGCGCGTGTGGATAAGCTTGACGGGCTTGCCGCTTTTTTTTGCGAGGATCGCGCAGATCACGGAAGCGTTGTCGTCGCCCGATTTGCCGCCGAAGCCGCCGCCGACTTCGGTCTGCACGACGCGCACACGGCTTTCGGGAAGCCCCAGCGCAATCGCGTAGCGCCCGCGCGCCAGAAACGGCGTCTGCGTATTGCACCACAGTGACACGCGGTCGCCCGTCCATTGCGCGACGCAGCCGATGGTCTCAAGCGACGTGTGCCACTGGCGCGCGCTTTGCCATGTACCTTCGACGATAACGTCGCTCGACTTGAATCCGCCGTCGACGTCGCCGCGCTCGAATGCAAAGTGATGCGCGACGTTTCCCGGCGTATCGTCGTGCACGAGCGCTGCGCCGGGTGCGAGTGCCGCATCCATCGACAACACGGCCGGTAGAACTTCGTATTCGACCTTGATCAGATCGATTGCCGCGCGCGCGGTTGCCGGATCGCGCGCCGCGACTGCCGCGACTTCGTCGCCGACGTAACGCACCTTGTCGATGGCGAGCGGATAAAGGTCGGGGCGGAAGCAGCCCCACTTTTTGCGCGCCGTATCCGCGCCGGTGACAACCGCCTTGACGCCGGGCATCGCAGCAGCAGCACTGGTGTCCATGCTGACGATACGCGCATGCGGATGCGGGCTGCGCAGCACCGCCGCGTGCAGCATGCCGGGCATATGCAGATCGGCGACGTATTGCGCGGCCCCCGTGACTTTCGGTATTCCATCCGTGCGCGGCACGTCCTTGCCGACGACGAGCAGGCTGCCGGTCGGTTTCAGTCGCGGGTCGCGCTGGTTCATGGGCGTTACGCCTTTTTCGCGAGCGCGACGGCTTCGCGGTACGCGGCCTCGATGCGCACGTAACCGGTGCAGCGGCAATACACGCTCTCGACGCTGACGCGGATCTGCTCGTCGGTGGGCACGGGTGTTTTCTCCAGCAGCGCGCAGGCGGCCATGATATGGCCCGGCGTGCAGATGCCGCATTGCAGGGCGGCCTCATTGATGAACGCCTGCTGCACGACGTGCAGCGCCGACGCCCCGGCCAAACCCTCTATTGTGCGCACGTCGGCGCCGTCGACCAGCGCCGCGAGCTGCAGGCAGGAGGCTACGGGCAATCCGTCGACGATCACCGTGCACGTGCCGCAAGCGCCGATGCCGCAGCCGTGCTTGGTGCCGGTCATCTGCATGTCCTCGCGCAATACGTCGACGAGCAAGCGGTCGCCGCTCTTCAGGCGCGTTTCAACCGGTTCGCCGTTGAGCGTGAATTTGATCAGCAAGTCGGACATTCCTGGTGCGTTGTTTGTAGTTCTGCCGGTGCAGGGGGCGAGTGGCGAATTATAAGCCATCGTCTTCGGCCCGCTGCGCGTCGCCGCCTGTCCATAATCGCTGTTTCGCAACCCCGGCCCGCTTGCGCGGGAGAAAACACAATCATGACTCAGGCTTCCAGCATCGCGTAGATCATCACCGATCAGGTGATCGACAACGCACTGTGCGGTTATCGCTTCGCGAGCCTGCCGCGCATCCTCGCGATCGCTGCGGTTTTCATTACGACGATTGAGGCGAAGTCCCGTTACGTCTGCCCAGGTGGCGGGCTAGAGCATTCACCGGCATTCTGCCTCCCAGCGCTTGCGGCCCACCGGGTCGGCCGGTGCTGTGGTCGCGCATGGTTGCCGGGGAACTGCCTTGGCACCCGCAGGGGAGGGTTGTTTGGCAGACGGGGGCTGCAAGCCGGGGAATGCGAGCCAGGCCAGGCTTGCGGCCTGCCATAACGCAAAGGCGATGATCAGGCTTGCGATCACCACGGCGCTGGCACCGGCCATACCGAGCCGGCGCAGCAAGGCTTCGGTCCATCCGCCAATCAGCACGCTCGCGGCCGCACCGAGCGCGAGCCCGATCAATCCGAAAAAAACAAAAAAGCCGGCGGCAAAAAGCATCGCAAAGCTGTCCGCGTTGTGTCCCAGCCGGAAATAGCCGCCAAAGCCGACCCAGGCGCCCCACGCGCCTCCGGTCACCGCCCATGCGATCTGGGTGCGCCACCAGAGCTTGTCGCGCGGCATCAGGGCTTGCCGCCTTTCGGTCGCAATTGCGTCATCACCTCGCGCGCGCGCGCCAACTGGTCGGCCGTGGTTTCGGTTCTTTGCAGCAGGCAGACGCCAGACGGTTCGCGCCACACCAGTTTCATGGACTGGTTTACTCCGCTGCTGAGCGTGAACTTCTCCAGCGGCATGATGCGCAGCCGGGCGGACGCGGCCATGGGGATGGCTTGGTCGACAACCAGCGCCTGCTGTTTGTTACGCCAGACCACGCTGACACCCATCCAGTCGCCGGCACCGGCATCGACGAGCACCCATCCGCGCCCGTCGGCGCCCAGGTTCAGGTAACACGCGGCGCCGCGCTCGCCGATTCCTGTCCACTCTCCCGCAAAATACGCGGCCGAGGTGTCCGCTGCCGGGGTGAGCGCACCGGTGTCAGCCACGGTCGCCGCCGTGAGTACGAGTGCAACCATCACATGGCGCATCTATTGACCTCGCTCGGCACAACAGTGTTGAGCCACCAGAAATATCGCAGGCAATGGCGCGGGAATCTAGCGCCGGGCTTTTCGACAGTAACCATCAGTTGGCCCCCGCGGCTGCGCTGGTAATTGCGTATTTTCTGCAATGCTCCAGATAGGCGCCCTCATGATTCACGATGAGTTCGACTACGCTTGACCATAACCAGGACGGTGCATCCAGGGATTTGGTGCGGTTTCGGGATAGTTCTTTTTGCCACGACTTGCGTGAAGGGGCGTCGAGCTGCCGAGCGTGGGCCTTACCGACAACCATGGCCAGAAACTTCGCCACCTTCATTGCCTCGTCACGCGTAAGGTGCTCGATGTCCAGCGTCAGATCCTGCGGCAGAAGTTCACGGATGAAAACTGGGTGGTCCTGCAATCTGGTCGCGAGCATGCGCTCGCCGAGAGACGGCGACAAATGCCAGGCCCCCTGCACGACGCGCTCTGCATGGTCCTTTGGCATCCTGGCTTTCGGATATTGCGGCGCCAGGGCATGATGCCCTTCCTTTATATCTATCAGGCAAAGCTCTTCGCTGCGATCGCCTACTCCGAGCAATACGGCGTAACGCAGGCGCCCCAGCGAACTGCAGCCCTTCATCCAGAATGCGGCGTCCAGCAGTTTTACCCTGGCGTTGTCGTCTCTTGAGCGCAGGGAAGTCACCAGGCGGCGTGCCTTTTCACTCTCGAATAAAGTCTTTATATCCTTCTTCTCGCTTTTCGAGATCGGCCAGAACCGCGTGCCCAGTGGAATTCTGGGCTTGGTATGCTGGATTCTCTCCTTCGCCAATTGTTTCCATTTACGATTGAGCGCGCTTTTCATTGCCACCCGCACTGCTTCTGGCTGCGCCACGTCAACGTCTTCGCCCTCGGCGATTTCGTTGAATGCCTGCTCGTAGCCTTCCATCATGTGCTCTAGCATGTTGGCCGTCGTTACGCCGGGCAGGTCCGAGCCGCGCGCGGCGCTGGCCAGCGAAAGACCGAGCCGGATCAGGTCGTGCGCCGGATTGCCGATCACCGTCTGGTCGAGGTCGCGAATCTGGATATCGATATGACCCTTGGAGTTCGCGATCGGGCCCAGATTGCCGACATGACAGTCCCCGCATATCCACGCCGCCGGGCCTTGCGGCACCTTAATCCCGTTCGCCGAATTCAACCACTCGTAAAACTTGAGCGTATTTCCTCGCACATAAGCATGCGCGGAGCGCGCCATTTTAAGATTTCGGCGTGCCGCCAGCGCGGGCTGGCGATCCTGGACCCGTATATATTTCATTTGTTTCATACTTGCCGCCAACGTCAGCAATGGGAATTGCGTTGCTAAACGCATCCTACCGCTTAAACCGCCGCGGCAATCGCATCGCCCATCTGGCTCGTCGTCGCCTTGCCGCCCAGATCGCCCGTGAGCGACTTGCGCTCGCGAATAATGCGGTCGATGGCCTTATCCATCAATTGCGCTGCCTCGACCGCTTTAGGCTCGGCGTGTTTGCGTCCCAGCCATTCGAGCAGCATCTGGCCCGAGACGATCATTGCGTAGGGGTTGGCGATATTTTTTCCGGCAATGTCCGGCGCGGAGCCATGCGTGGCCTGCGCCATGGCGCGATCGGGTCCTGCGGATAAGCCCGCGGCGAGCCCCAGCCCTCCCGTGAGTCCCGCCGCCGCGTCGGACAAAATGTCGCCGAACGTATTGGTCGTAACCACCACGTCAAAGTCCTGCGGTTTCATCACGAGGCGAGTGGCGAACGTGTCGACGAGCACCTCGTTGTACGCGATGTCCGGAAACTCCGCGGCGACCTTGCGGCATTCCTCGGCGAACATGCCGCAGCCGAGCTTGAACACCGTGTTCTTGTGCACGGCGGTAACCTTCTTGCGCGGCCGAGTGCGCGCCAGTTCAAATGAGGCGCGCGCGACCTTGCTCGATGCCTGGCGCGTAATAACCCGTACGGAAATCGTCATATCGGGCGACGGCCGGAATTCACCCGAGCCTTCGTACACATTGCGATCGGGCGGAAAGCCCTCGTTATTCTCGCGCACAATCACCAGGTCGACGTCCGGGTAGAGCGCGGGCAGGCCGGGCAGCGATTTAGACGGCCGGATGTTCGCGAACAAATCGTAATTCTTACGCAGGATCGGATGCGGATTGATCGCCTGCGGATTGTCTTTCGGATAAGCCTGGTGGCCGATCGGACCGAGCACCCAGCCGTCGAGCGTGAACAGTTTTTCGAGCGTGCCCGGCGGCAGCGTGTAACCCAGCTTGTCGAGCGCCGTCTTCCCGATGGGCATCGGGAACCAGTCGATGGCGAGTCCCGTCTTAGCTGCAGCCGCTTTCATCACCTTGATGGTTTCGGGCACCACTTCGAGCCCGATGTCATCGCCTTCGAGTATGCCTATCTTGAATGCACGATTCATTGCCACGCTCCTGGATTTTTTGACCGTTTGCGCGCGGCTCGACCGCAGCGCGACCGGTATAATAGTCGAAACTACAAACCGAGGGTCTCCGATGAAGCCGGCTTCAAACACATTAACTGCAATTTCACTCGCGATGGCGTCTACATTCTGCGCTGCGCAAGCGCCGGCTTATCCGGACAAACCCATCCGCATGCTGGTCGGTTTTGCGCCCGGCGGCGGTACTGACACCACCGCGCGCGCAATCTCGGCGAAGCTCGGCGAACTGATGGGGCAACAGGTAATCATCGACAACCGCGCCGGCGCTGCGGGCAATATCGCAACCGAAATGGTCGCGAAAGCGGTGCCCGACGGCTATACGCTGTTGCTTGGAACCATCGCGGCGCTCGCGATCAACCCCAGCCTGTATCGCACCAAGCTGCCGTTCGACTCAGTCAGAGATTTCGCGCCTATCATTCAGGCGGTGGATTCGACCAATATCCTGTCGCTGCACCCTTCCGTGCCGGCCACCAACGTCAAAGAACTCATCGCGCTCGCCAAAACGAAATCGCTCAACTACGGCTCCTCGGGCGTCGGCGGGACCGGCCACCTTGCGGGCGAACTGTTCGACTCTATGGCCGGCGTCAAGATGACCCATATTCCGTATAAAGGCGGCGGGCCGGCGATGATCGAGCTCGTCGGCGGCCAGGTGCAGCTCGTGTATGCGACGGCGGCGAGTGCGGCACCGCAAATCAAGGCGGGCAAAATCAAGGGCATCGCGGTGACGACGCTCAAGCGCTCGGCGCTGATGCCCGCGATCCCGACCATCGCCGAATCGGGCCTGCCGGGTTTCGATGCCAACAACTGGTACGGCCTGCTCGCGCCGGCGAAAACGCCGCGCGCGATCGTCATGCGCCTGAATGCCGAAGTCGCGAAGGTCCTGAAGCTGCCCGACGTCAAGGAATTCCTCTTCAACCAGGGCCTCGATGCGGCCCCGGGCACACCGGAGCAGTTCGGCGCCTACATCAAGGCGGAGATGGCGAAGTGGGCCAAGGTGGTCAAGGATTCGGGCGCGCGGGCGGATTGATGCGACTTGCCGCCCTTCTGCTTGCCGGCCTGTCAGCGTGCGCCGGCGCCGCCGACTTTCCGGCCAAGCCGGTGCGTTTGATCGTCGGCTTTCCGCCGGGCGGCGCGACCGATCTCGTCGCGCGTATCATGCAACCGCGCATGTCGGCGGCATTCGGCCAGCAGCTGATCATCGACAATCGTCCCGGCGCCAACGGCATCATCGCGGCCGATCTGACCAAGCACGCGGATCCCGACGGGCATACCATCCTGTTCGGCCACATCGGCATGCTGATCATCAGTCCCGCGATCCAGAAAGTCCCGTACGATCCGTACAAGGACTTCGCGCCGGTCGGCCTCGCGGTCTCGCTGCAAAATATCATCATCACGCATCCGGCCACACCGGCGAAATCACTCAAGGAAATGATTGCGCTCGCCAAGGCAAAACCCGGCCAGTTGAATTACGCAACCTCGGGCATCGGCAGCCCGGGTCATCTCGCCGCCGTGCTGCTCGAATCGATGACCGGCATCAAGCTGTCGCATATTCCGTACAAAGGCGGCGGCCCCGCGATCACCGATCTGCTTGCAGGTCACGTACCGATGTTTTTCGCGGTGATATCGACGGGAGTGCCGCATGTGCAGGCGGGCAAAGCGCGCGCGCTCGCGGTGACCGGCACCAAGCGCGCCGAGGCTGTGCCTGAAGTGCCTACGGTGGCGGAAGCGGGCGTGCCCGGCTATGGCGCAACCAATTGGTATGGGTTGCTCGCGCCGCCCAAAACGCCCAAGCCGGTCATCGACCGCATCAATCGCGAAATGACCGCGGCCTTGAGTGCGTCCGACGTCATCGAGAACCTGAAATCACGCGGTATCGATTCAACGCCCGGCTCGCCGGCGGATTTCGCGGCATTCATACGCGCGGAAGACCGCAAGTGGACGCCTATCATCAAGCAGGCCGGCATCAAGCCGGAGTAAGCTATCCCGCTTCGACCGGCAAATCGGCGCGCGCCGACCACTCGTGCCATGAGCCGATGAAATTGCGCGCCCCGGGCAGGCCCGCATATTTGAGCGCGTAGTACGTGTTGGCCGACCGCGCTCCGCGGTGGCAATACACGGCGATCTCCTGCCGCGTATTAATCTGGTGCTGCTCGAGCAGCGCGAGGATTTTTTCCGGCGCTTTATAGCGGCCGTTCTCCAGAAACCCGGTCCATTCTATGTGCAGCGCCTGCGGAATGTGCCCGCGGCGCGTGCAGCACGGCGTGTTGTCCTTGCCCGTCCATTCGAGATCGTCGCGCACGTCTATCACGTAAAAATTCCAGGAGCCGGCGCGCCGCGCGACTTCGTCCAGCGGCACGTTGCAGCCGGACGCGATGGACAGCTGGATCTTCGTCGGCCGCACCGTGGCGATGTCGGTGTCGCAGAGCACGGGCCCGCCGGCGGCTTTCCATTGCGTGAGGCCGCCGTGCAGCATGCGCGCCCTGCGGTGCCCGATGAATTCAAGCATCCACAATTCGCGCGCCGCACGCATGCCGGTGTGCTCGTCATAAACGATGACCGGCCGGTCGAGGCGCACGCCGACCGAACCGAAGCGGTCAGCGACCGATTGCGCAAATGTGCGCATGCCTTCCAGCGAGCTGTCCGTCACCAGCATCTCGTACGTCGATAGCGGCATCGCGCCCGGAATATGCCCGGTCTTGAATTCCCCCGGCTTGCGCGCGTCGATCAGAACAGCGCCTGTGCGCAGCGCCTCTGGAAGCTTCGACGGCTCGATCAGAATTTCACTGGCGTCCATAGGCAATCTCTTGGGTGAAATTTAAACGGCGGATCGAACAGCAATAAACCGCTATCCCGGGTCGCGCATTCTGCCCGGCTGCGCAATGCCCGCATCGCTGGCTCGCACCGCCGCTTCAGCGCCGGCACCGCTCAAGTCATTTTACGCCCGGAGGCAAAATCCTGCGTGCCCATCTCGAGGTTCGCGCCGGTCCGCCACGCCAACTACGCGCTTGTCTTCACCGCAACCGACTCGCGCTGCGCCGCCCCGTGATGAGCGTCGTCCCGGAAGCTCCCCCCCCGCGCGCCTGAACGCGCGGCCACGCATGATACACTCGCGCGCTGGTTCGACGCCCCCATCGATAGTGGAGAAAGCATTGAAGATCCTGGTATTGCCGGGCGACGGCATCGGCCCCGAAATCACTCAGGCAACGCTCACGGTGCTCGACCGCGCCAACGCCAGATTCCAGCTTGGCCTCGAGTGGGAGCACGACGAGATGGGGCTCGTGACGCTCGCGAAAGAGGGCACGACCTGCCCGCCGCGCATACTCGAAAAGGGACGCGCGGCTGCGGGCGTGTTGCTGGGACCGGTTTCGCACAACGATTACCCGCCGCGCGAACAGGGGGGGGCCAATCCTTCGGGCGAATTCCGCGTGAAACTTGATCTGTATGCCAACATCCGGCCGGCCAAATCGCGGCTGGGCGTCGGCCTTACCGGCAAGCCCGTCGATCTCGTCATCTTCCGCGAGTGCACCGAGGGCTTTTACGCCGACCGCAACATGTACATGGGACTTGGCGAATTCATGCCGACCGAGGACATGGCAATCTCGCTGCGCCGCGTCACCGCCAAATGCTGCGAGCGGATTGCGCGCCGCGCCTTCGAATCCGCGATGATGCGCCGCAAGAAAGTGACCGCGGTACACAAGGCAAACGTGCTGCGGATTTCGGATGCACTGTTCCTGCGCGAAGTGCGCAAAGTCGCCAAGGACTTCCCCGAAGTTGAACTCGACGAAAAACTCGTCGATGCGATGGCGGCGTTGCTCGTGCGCGATCCGTCGAAGTTCGACGTGATCGTCACCGGCAACATGTTCGGCGACATCCTGTCCGACGAGGCCTCCGAGATTTCGGGCAGCCTGGGGCTCGCCGGCTCGGTGAATGCCGGCGACGAGCTTTGCGTGGCCCAGGCGCAGCACGGCTCGGCCCCCGACATCGCCGGCAAGGACAAGGCGAACCCGACCTCGTTGATATTATCGGCGGCTATGCTGCTCGAATGGCTGGGCCGCCGGCACCGGAATGCTGCGTGCACCGAAGCCGCGCAAAAAATCGAAGCGGCGATCGATTCGACGCTTAAAGATCCCGCGACGCGCACGCCAGATATGGGCGGCAAGCTCGGCACCCAGGCCTACGCCAAGGTCGTCGCCGACAAATTGAACTAGGGAATCTCTGAACAAGCGGGGCTACGCCCCCTTGTATATCCCCCACTTCGGAGGAAGCTTTCCTTGAATCGAAACCTTGATCAGAGCTTCCCTAGTTTTTACCGGCGCGCGTCGGCGGCCCTTTCAGTTCAATCACGTTGCCTTCCGGGTCGCTGATGTAAAGCGAGGGACCGTAACCGTCGGCGCCGAAGCGCAATTTTATTTCACCGACGGCAACGCCGTTGGAGACCAAATGCGCGACGAGCGCATTCTGATCGAACGGCTCGATGCGCAGGCACAAATGATCCATGTTGCGGCGGGTCTTGCCCGGCGCGGCGCCGCCGGCGCGGCCAAGTTCGCCCTCGACCGCGATCAAATCGACCAGCGAGATACCCGCGCGCAACTGCGTAAGCCCGAGTTCGGGCCGCTCGCGCTCGACGCTGCAGCCCAGCACATCGCAGTAGAACCGCGTCAGGCGCGCGGGATTGGCGGCGCGCAGCACGACGTGATCGAGCGCCAGAATCTCGAATACGGCGCGCTTACGGGCAATGGGTTTCGACATTGACTGGCAGGCTCAAATAAAAATGCCACCGCGCCACGGGGCGCGATGGCATTGCAACGTTAGCAACGGGCGGCTTACTTGTCGATGCCGCCGATGCACAGGTACTTGATCTCGAGGTAATCCTCAATCCCGTATTTGGAGCCTTCGCGCCCGATGCCGGACTCCTTGATGCCGCCGAACGGCGCGACTTCGTTGGAGATGAGGCCGACGTTGATGCCGACGATCCCGTACTCAAGCGCTTCGGCGACACGCCAGATGCGGCCGATGTCGCGGCTGTAGAAGTACGAAGCGAGGCCGTATTCGGTATCGTTCGCGAGCTTGATCAGTTCCTGCTCGGTCTTGAAACGAAACAGCGGCGCCACCGGGCCGAACGTCTCCTCGTGCGTGATTTTCATGTTGGTCTTGACGTCGGCCAGCACGGTCGGCTCGAAGAACGTGCTGCCTTTCGCGTGACGCTTGCCGCCGGTCACGAGGCGTGCGCCCTTGCCCACCGCGTCGGCGATATGCTCTTCGACTTTTTCGACCGCTTTCATGTCGATCAGCGGCCCCTGCGTCACGCCGTCTTCCATGCCGTTGCCGACTTTCATCGCGGCGACTTTCTCGCCGAGCTTTTGCGCGAACTTCTCGTACACGCCCTCCTGCACGAACAACCGGTTGGCGCACACGCAGGTCTGGCCGGTGTTGCGGAACTTCGACAGCATCGCACCTTCGACCGCGGCGTCTATATCGGCATCGTCGAACACGATGAAGGGCGCATTGCCGCCCAGTTCGAGTGAAACTTTCTTGACGGTGCCGGCGCACTGCGCCATCAGGAGCTTGCCGACTTCGGTCGAACCCGTGAACGTAAACTTGCGCACGATCGGATTGGTGGTTAATTCGTTGCCGATCGGCCCGGACGAGCCGGTGACCACGTTGATCACGCCTTTCGGTATGCCGGCGCGCTCGGCGAGTTCGCACAGCGCGAGCGCCGAATAGGGCGTGTACGTTGCGGGCTTGATCACCATGGTGCAGCCGGCGGCGAGCGCCGGGCCCGCTTTTCGCGTGATCATCGCGTTCGGGAAATTCCACGGCGTTATCGCCGCGCATACGCCGATCGGCTGCTTGATGACCACGATGCGCTTGTCGGCCTGGTGCTGCGGAATGACGTCGCCGTAGATGCGCTTGCCCTCTTCCGCGAACCATTCGATGAACGACGCGCCGTACGCGATCTCGCCCTTCGATTCGGCCAACGGCTTGCCCTGCTCGGTCGTCATCAGCACCGCGAGATCGTCTTGGTTCGCCATCATGAGATCGAACCATTTACGCAGCACGGTCGCCCGCTCCTTGGACGTCTTCGCGCGCCACGCGGGCCATGCCGCGTTGGCGGCCTCGATCGCGCGCTTGGTTTCCGCCGCACCCATTTTCGGCACGGTGCCGATTTGCAGCCCGTCCGCCGGGTTGTTGACGGCCAGCGTGGCCTTGTCGTCGGCGTCCGCCCATTTGCCGTCGATATAGCATTGCTGGCGGAAGAGACTCGGGTCTTTCAACTGGAATGCGGGTTTGACTTCGGTCAACATGGGGAATCCTTACGGAGAAATTGAGTGCGGCGAGGCTGAATTCGGTCGCCGATTATAACATCGGCCAGGCAGCGTCTAAGCAATGCAAAATACCGGGAGCGGCGCGCCGCCCGCACACGGCGCCGTGACAAAAAAGACGCGGCATTGCCGCTAGACGAGCGCGCGGGACCTTCGTAAAAATCCAACAGATTTGCCGGTAAATTGTGCATTTTTCGGTATCCTGCGCACGCCATGCTTGACGCTGCCGGTGCGCAGGATATATAAGAGATTTAGCGTCTCTATTTTGTGGGGCGGCGCTGCTGATGGTGGACCTTTTCAATCAATGACAGGGGGTTTCTGATGAAATTTTTATCCAAATTAGTAAGTCAAATGCTGATCCTCAGCATGGTGTTGCTGCCGTTCTCCACGCAAGCGGGCATGATCGGCACCGAGCAGGTCGTTACCAACGCCACCGCTGAAGCCAATCGCGACAAAGTGCTTGAGTTCGTCAGCCGCACCGACGTGCAAAAGCAGTTCGAAGCGCAGGGCCTGACCGCGACTAATGCGGCCGACCGCGTGAATGCGATGACGCAGGAAGAAATCAACCGCATCGCGGGCAAAATCGACTCCCTGCCGGCGGGCGCGCGCTCGAACGGATGGATTATTGCCGGCGTAATAATTGTCGCGGCGATCATCTATTACTACTGGAAATAACTGAAGCATACTTACAATATGCACGGCTTTAAAGCCCGCTTAACCGCGGGCTTTATTTTTTTGAGCGCCCTGCTCTCGGGTTGCTCTCTGATCGCGCCGCAGACCTACGCACTGAAAGAACAGCGGCCCGCCGGTCTGCCGCCGCGCATCGAACTTACGCAGGTGCCGTTTTACCCGCAGGACGACTATTTCTGCGGTCCCTCAGCGCTTGCCATGGTGGTGACCGCGGCCGGCGTACCGGTTTCTTCGGAAGATATGGTCGATCAGGTCTACCTGCCCGGGCGCAAAGGCAGCCTGCAGGTCGAAATGCTGGCGGCCGCCCGCCGGCGCGGCCTCGTCGCCTACGAACTCGCCCCCAAAGTGGAGGATTTACTGCGCGAACTCGCCGCCGGCACGCCCGCGATCGTGCTCGAAAACTACGGCCCGTTCAAATGGTTTCCGCTCTGGCACTACTCGGTCGTCGTCGGCTACGACCTCGACCGGCTCGAAGTGATCCGGCGGTCCGGCAAAAGGCCACGGCTGCCGACGCCATTGCCCGTGTTCGAGAAAATATGGCGGGAGGAAGATTATTGGGCGATGGTGGTCGTGCCGCCCGAGCGCGTGCCCGTCACCGCGAACGAGGCGCGCTACGCGGCGGCGGTCGTTGCACTTGAAAGAAGCGGCCACATCAAGAACGCTTTGATCGCGTACCAAGCGCTGCTCGAGCGCTGGCCCGGCAGCCTGACCGGTCAGATGGGACGCGGGAATGCCGCCTATGCGTTGCACGACCTCGATACCGCGGAGAACGCGTTCCGGCAAGCCACGCGCGACCATCCCGATGCCGCGGCTGCGTTCAACAATCTTGCCAGCGTGCTCGGCGAACGCAATAAATTGAGGGAGGCGCTCGCTGCCGCGGAAAAAGCGGTCGCGCTCGGCGGTCCCATGCTGACTGCGACCGCAGCCACGCTGGAGGAAATCCGGCAGAAAATCGCGGCGGCGCGCGCCGAAGATGCATTACGCACGCCCATACTGGTCGAGCCGGCCGCCACTCCCCAGCCCGCGCAGCTCTCGCCGCCGGCGCCGGCCGCCGCACCCACAATCAAACCCGCGAAAAAGCGGCGCGCGCCGGCTGCCTGAAAGCCGCTTAGTCGAGGCTGACGTTGGCCTGCTTGACGACCTTGCCCCACTTCGGGATTTCGCTGCGGATCAACGCGCCGAACTGATCGGGCGTGCCAGCGACGGGTGGCGAACCCATCTCGATCAGCCGTTGCTTGATATCCGGCAGATTCGCGATGCGCACCATCTCGCCGTTCAATTTCGCGACGATTTCCTTCGGCGTACCGGCAGGCGCCACCACGCCGTACCACGCGATCGATTCGAAACCGGGCACGCCCCCTTCGGCAACGGTGGAAATTTCCGGCAGCACCGTCGAGCGCGCAGCGCTCGTCACCGCAAGCCCGCGCAGCTTACCCGACTTCACGTGCGGCAGGATCGGAATCATGCTTTCGAACGCGAACGGAATCTGGCCGCCGATCAGATCGACGATCGCGGGACCGCTGCCCTTGTACGGGATATGCGTCATTTCGACCTTCGTCATGAACTTGAACATTTCCGCCGTCAGATGCTGCGGCGAGCCAGGGCCCGCGGACGCGTAGTTGAACTGGCCGGGACGCGATTTGATCAGCGCAATAAATTCGCGCACGTTCTTGACGGGCAGCGACGGGTGGGTCACCAGGACGAGCGGGACGGAGGCGGCGAGCACGACCGGCGCGAAATCCCTGGCGGGATCGTAGGGCAGCTTGCTGAAGAGACTCGCGTTGATTGCAAGCGGACCGCTCGCGCCCATCAATATCGTGTAGCCGTCGGGCGGCGACTTGGCGACGAAATCCGCGCCGATATTGCCGCCCGCGCCGGGCTTGGCCTCGATGATGACCGGCTGTCCCCACGCCTCGTGTATCTTGGCACCGAAAATGCGCGCGAGGATGTCAGTCGTCCCGCCCGGCGGATACGGCGTATAGAAACGAATCGGCTTGGCCGGATAATTCTGAGCGCACACTCCGGCTGCCCTGCACAAGGAAATTACGCACACGAGTTGCCACCAATAGCGTGTTTTCATACTTTTTCTCCGCAGAATATCGGCCAGAAACGCCGTGCACCGCGTGAATCTTAGCATCACCCTCGCGGGGCGACACTGCAGTGGCCAGCGGGCTCGCATGCGGGCTGTTTTAGCACTTGGGATTTGACCGAAATCGTTGTTATAATGGTCAAAAGGGGCAGCACCAGCGCGCCGTAACCGTTTCAATACCGGAATTATGCTATGACCATGTTTATCGGCCGGCTTCGCTATGTCTCGATGCTTGGCCTCCTCTCGCTGGTGTTCATCGGCGGTTGCGCGAGCACCAACAATAATCCGCGCGATCCGCTGGAGCCGTTCAACCGCGTGGTCTACAAGCTTAACGACGGCCTCGATAAAGTGGTAATGAAACCGGTCGCGACCGTCTATAAAACGGTGTTGCCGCAGTTCGTGCGCACCGGCGTCACCAATTTCTACAACAATCTCTACGACGTGCTGACGGCGCTCAACAACCTGCTGCAAGGCAAGGTCGGTGACGCGGTGTCCGACGTCGGCCGCATCGTCATCAATACCACCGTCGGCCTCGCCGGCTTCATCGACGTGGCGACTGAAGTCGGGCTCGAAAAGCACAAGGAAGACTTCGGTCAGACGCTCGGCCGTTGGGGTATCGCCTCCGGGCCGTATTTGCAGATCCCGTTTTTCGGCCCGAGTTCGTTCCGCGACGGCGTAGGCGCCGCGGTCGATTTCAGGCTGGACCCGATACGTCTGATCTGGCGCAATCACATGCGCACGCGAAATCTGGTGTGGGGACTTTATTTCATCAACCTGCGCGCGAACCTGCTCGACTCGACCAAGATCCTCGACGAGGCCGCGCTCGACCCGTATGAATTCCAGCGCGACGCTTACCTGCAGCGCCGCCGCAACCTGGTTTATGACGGCAATCCGCCGCCCGAAAAGGACGACGAGGACATTCCCGAGCTGAAAACCAAGCCGCGCACCGAAGCGGACGAGCCGGCCAAACCCATGGGCGCCGGCCTAGAAGCGCCGCAAGTTTCGGCACCGCTCGCAGTGACGCCAGTCAGCAACGTTCAGCCGGCAACGCCGGTCGTCACCCCCGCCATCTGATTCGGATCGTCACGCCGGCGCGAGCCGGTGGACGAATCCGGCCTCTGCCGGGTTTCTCCCTCTCGTCTAGACCTAGACGTGCTTCGCGGGCGTCGGCCCGTCCTCGGTCCGTCTCGCGCCGCTGACTATCGTCATCGCAGATGACACCATAGTCGCCAGGTCTGACAGATTGCCCGGCACGATGAGCGTATTGCCGGTCTTCGCCAGATTGCCGAACGCCTCCACGTAAACCTCCGCGATTTTCAGATTGGCGGCGTTCATGCCGCCCGGTTCGTTCATGGCAGCCGCCACCGCGCGCACTGCGGCGGCATTAGCGGCGGCAATGGTCGTAATTGCCTTCGCTTCGCCTTCCGCACGGTTGATTTGCGCAATCTTCTGGCCTTCGGATTGCAGCACTGCCGCCTGCTTCTCGCCATCGGCAAGATTGATTTCCTGCTGACGCTGCCCCTCGGACTTGGCGATTAACGCACGCTTTTCGCGCTCGGCGGTGATCTGCGCCTGCATCGAGCGCAGGATCGCCTCGGGCGGCGTCAGGTTTTTTATCTCGTAGCGCAGGACCTTGACGCCCCAGGTGCGCCCGGCCTCATCGAGTACCGCGACCACCTGGCGGTTAATCTCGTCGCGGCTCTCGAAAGTCTTGTCGAGCTCCATCTTGCCGATCTCCGAGCGCAGCGTGGTTTGCGCGAGCTGCGTGATCGCCGCGATGTAATTGGATGATCCGTACGACGCGAGCCGCGGATCGGTGACCTGGTAGTAGATGATGCCGTCAACGCCGAGCTGGGTATTGTCGCGGGTAATGCAAACCTGCTCGGAGACGTCGAGCGCAACTTCCTTCAATGAATGCTTGTAGGCGACGCGATCGAAAAAAGGCCAGATGCCGTTGAGCCCCGGCTCCAGCACCGCATGAAATTTGCCGAAGCGCTCGACGACCCACGCCTGCTGCTGCGGCACGATCTTGATCGATTCGATGGCGAGCACGATGCCGAATCCGATGATGAAGAACGGCACGGCGTAATGGGCCTGACCGTTGGCAAAGAGCACCGCCGTGATAATAAATACCACAATCAATTTAACGAACATCATTGCCTCCCCTGAGATTAACCTTGCGCCGCAACCGGACAACCACGACTTCGGGCATCAGGCCGGCCGCGACGCCGAAACATGCAGTGTGCTGCCTTCGACGTGCCGGATGTACAGGGTGCGCCCTGCTTCCGCGCCCGGCTCATCGAGCACTTTGGCGTCCCACAGCGCGTTGCGATAGCGCACGCGAGCGAGGCGGTCACGCTCGTTGACCCAGCCGTCGAGGATTACGCTCTGACCGACGTCGAGCGATACATCCGGTTTAGAACCCTGGGATTGGCGAAAGCGCGTCACCAGAATCACGCCGGCAATCGCGATTGCCGCGGACACGACCGCCTGCACCCAGAATGATTGATGCATATAGGCTGCCGCCGCGCCTGCAAGCGCGGCAATGCCGATCACGAACAGGTAAAACGTGCCCGTGATCAGCTCGGCGATAATCAGTGCGATGCCGCCCATCGTCCACCACCAATATGCTTCCATCGTCGACCTCCCTTGTGCGAACCGCTATGCGAATTCCTCAAGCAGCAACGATGAGTGTGCCATAAATACCGCGTTGCGTTCGGTGCGGCGCGTTTGCGGCGGATCGGTGCCTGGCGCCGGTGAAATCAGTCGCGGTTGCGACCGAGCCACGCGATGATGCGATCCGCCACTTGCTGCCAGTTCTGCTCGAGCATCATCGCATGCGCCATACCGGGAACCAGCTCGGCGGTGACGCCGTAAACGCGCGCGGTCGCTTCTATCATCGCGCGCGAGAAGAACGCGTCGGTCTCGCCGCCCATCACCATCACCGGCACGCCGGCAGGGCGGCCGATGAAAAATTGCTGAGGCCACGACAGGTCGAATACCGCGCGCTGCGATTCGGGCTGCATGCGCGCGAGGTGCTTGCCGACTTCCTCGTCCGTGAGATGGTTGGAAAAGATCGCGCGGCGCACGCCGTCCAAGGTACCGGGGCCCGGACGCGCATGCTGAATCCCGTTGATCTCGCCGAACAAATGCGGGTCGCGCGCCGCGAGCATCATCGATGAACCGACCAAGCCTTCGGGCGGCACGGAGGCCATTAAGATCGCCGCCACCGCATTCAGCTTGTGCAGGCAGCGCTGCACAACCATGCCGCCCATCGAATGACCGATGACCACGAAAGGGGCGTCCAAATGGCGCGCGACGCGCTGCACGTCGGCCTCGTAGTCGTCGATCGATGTGCTGTCCAGCGCCTCCCGGCCGGCGCTGCCGCCATGGCCGCGCAGGCTCAGCGCGTGCGCCGCAAATCCGCGCCGCGCGAAATACGGCAGGAAATAATCGTCCCAACACCAGGCGGCAACGAAAGCGCCATGTACGAACAGCAACGGCGCCGGCTGCGACCGGCGTGCCGGCAGGTGACTGATCAGTTCAAGCCCGCCGACCGTGGCGACCTGCCTCACGCAGCGGTCCCGGCAGCGCGCGTTCGTCGCGTGCCGTCAAACAACCCCGCGCCCTTCGCTTCGCCGCCCACCCTGTTCAGTATCATCCCCCGAGTCTAGTTCAGGCGTGATGCGAGCGCCTGCAGCTCGACCACTTTCTGCCGCACCGTATCCGCGTCGCGCGCGACCGGCAGCATCTTTAGATAAGCCTGAAAGTCGAACAGCGCCGCGCGGAAGCATTCGAGATTCAGATAGATCATGCCGCGATCGCGGTATTCCTCGGCGAACTCCGGCATCACGCTGATGATGCGGTCGGTGGCCGTCAATGCTTTCATCCATTCCTTGTGGTGGGAATAGATGCCTTTGAGGTTGCGCAGGATGCGCGCGAGGATTTCGCGATTGCTCGCCGCGACCAGCATGGTCGCGACCATCGACCTGGTCGGCTCAACGCCATTGCGCAGCGCTCTGATGCGCCGGCGCAGCTCATCGAAACTCAGCGACGCGCCTTTGGCGTAAGGGTCAAGCACGACAGTGCCGTCGCGCAAATTGCACTTGACCAGGAAATGCGCCGGAAATGCCACGCCGTGCACCGGCAGTCCGACGCGGCGCCCGATTTCGATATAGACGAGCGCCAGCGTGATCGGAATCCCGCGCCGGCGGTCGAGCACCTCGTTCAAAAAACTGTTGCGCGCGTCGTAGTAATTCGCCGCGTCGCCCGCAAACCCGAGCTCGTCGAACAGGTAGCGGTTGAGCGCAATGACGGTGTCGGCCTGGCTGATATCCGCGCGTAACCGGCGCTTGAGCGTGCCTGCCATCTCGTCAAGCCGCCCGAGATACGCTTCGATTTCTAGTTCGCGATATTCTTCCGCGGCGATAAGCAGCGCGGCCTCGGCCAGGTTGATCGCCTCATCGGGACCGCTGACGACCTGCGCGAAGCGCCCGGCTTGCGGCGTCACACGCGTCTCGCCAGCGGCAGGTTCATGAGCAGATTCTGCGGCTTCATGCGCAAAAGGCCGTCGTGCGTCGCCGCCAGCCCGAGGAACACGGGTTTGCCCGCAATCTCCGCGCGCATGTCGGATGGATTGCCGAAGTCGAGGCGGTAAAGCCCGATGATGCGCCGCATATGTTCTTCACCCACATCGCCGCCATTATAAATCTCGTTGAGCATCGCCGTGGAGTCGGCGTCGAGCCCGACGTGCCACACCCAGTCGTCGTCCGGTATCTCGCGCACCGCCTCGACGGTGACCGGCGTCTGGTGAAAATGCACGATCCACGCCTCGATGACGCGGCACAGCGCGGCGCAGCCGGGATGCGTGCTATTGAGCTGCAGCACGGTATCGTAACGCTCGTCGCGTTGCCAGTATTCGTCGCGCGTGCCGGCGTCGAGCACGTCGAGCTCTATCGTGCGCAGCGGGATCTGCGCTTCGCGCACGAGCCGGCCCAGATTGCCCAGGCCGCCGCCGCTCGCGTGCAGCGCGACCGTTTCATCGTCCGCAAGCCGGATTGCGCCGTTCTCGACGTTCACGCGCTGACGCCGGAAGAAAAGCTCCGCGGCCCGCGCTTTGAGCCCGTCATCGTCGCCGTCCAGTATGCCGCGCAGGACCACCTGCACAGTTTGATCGATGAATAGCGGCGGCACCGCCACGTCGTGCCGGAAGAGTCCCGCGTAAAACGCTTCGAGAGAGGGCGCCGCCAGCAACTGATCGCGGAACCGCAGCATGATCCGGTAGTTTTCGCGCGCGTCCTCATCGCGAATCGCCGCGAGCCGGCGCGCGTCGACGGCGAGCCGCGGTTGCTCCATTAAAGCTGCATGCACTGCGTGCTCCACCTCGCACGAAGCCGCGACCGGCGCGAGTTCGGGCCGCGCATAATAAGCGCGCAGATAGTCATCGGTAACCACCAGCCGCCCGCCTTCGCGTGCAAGCAGATGGTAGCCGCAGCCGCGCCAGAATTCAGGCATTGAACGGATGTGTTACTCGAACGGACATGCCGCTCATTTTACGGGCGCGGCGGTGCCGGCGGCGCGGCTTTCAAGTTCCTCCCAGCGCGCCAGGCACGCCGCCAGCTCGCTGTCGATGTGCGCGAGTCTCTTTTGTAGAACTTGCGCCTGCGCCGGTTCGCTGCGATAGACGGCGCCATCGGCCAACTGCCGGGTGATGGCGCTTTGTTCCTGCTCGAGACCGGCAATCGTATCGGGCAACACCCCGAGTTCGCGGGTTTCCTTGAAGCTGAGTTTTGGCCGCGGTGCGGTGCGCACCTCCGGTGGCGGCGCAGCTTTGCGATCGCGCGTGCCACTTTTGGCGTCGTCGCGCGCGGCATCCGCCTGGAACTCCTGCACGCGCCGCCAGTCAGCATAGCCTCCGGCGTATTCGACGAGCTTGCCGTCGCCTTCAAAAGCGATCACCTGGGTGACCAGATTATCGAGAAACGTGCGGTCATGGCTGACCAGAAACAACGTGCCCGTGTATTCCTGCAGCAACGCTTCGAGCAGTTCCAGCGTTTCGATGTCCAGATCGTTGGTCGGCTCGTCCAGCACCAGCACATTCGCCGGTTGCGCAAAAAGCCGCGCGAGCAACAACCGATTGCGCTCGCCGCCGGACAGGCTGGCGACCTTGGCGCGTGCGCGCTCGGGCGGAAACAAAAAATCGCCCAAGTACGAAATCACGTGCTTGCGGGTGCCGCCGATTTCGATGAACTCGGAACCCGGGCTGATGACATCAGCGAGCGTCGCCGCGTCGTCGAGCTGGGCGCGGAACTGGTCGAAATAGGCGATCGACAACTTGGTGCCGCGCCGGACCTTGCCCGTATCGGGCTCGAGTTCGCCGAGCAGCAGCTTGAGCAGCGTCGTCTTGCCGCAGCCGTTGGGCCCGAGGAGGCCGACCTTATCGCCGCGCTGGATCACGCACGAAAAATCGGCGATCACCGGTTTATCGCCGAAACGTTTGGAGACGTGCTGCATTTCGGCGACCAGCTTGCCCGAGCGCTCGCCGGCAGCCACGTCGAGATTGACCTGGCCGAGCCGGTCGCGGCGCGCGGCGCGTTCGCGGCGCAATTGCTCCAGGCGCAGCACGCGGCCCTCGTTGCGGGTGCGGCGCGCCTGGATGCCTTTGCGAATCCACACTTCCTCCTGCGCGAGCAACTTGTCGAACTTCGCATTGTGCTGCGCTTCGGCGTTAAGCAATTCCTCTTTGCGGCGCTGATACTCGGAATAGCTGCCGGGAAAGCTCGCCAGCCGCCCGCGATCGAGTTCGATCACGCGCGTCGTCACATTGTCCAGAAAACGCCGATCGTGCGTAACGAACAGCACGCTGCCGCCAAAGCCAGTCAGCAGCTCTTCGAGCCATTCGATCCCGGCGACGTCCAGATGGTTGGTCGGCTCGTCGAGCAGCAGCAGTTCGGGCTCGGTGACGAGCGCACGGCCGAGCGCGACGCGCTTCTTGAGTCCGCCGGACAAGGTTCCCACGCGCACGTCGGCATCGAGCCCAAGCTTCGCGAGCGTCGTCTCGACCTTCGAATTGGCGCTCCAGCCGTCGTTGTGCTCGAACTCCGTCTGCAGCTCCTGCATGCGCTCGAGCAGCGCCGCATGATCGCCGTGCTCGTCGGCGAGTTGATGCGAAAGCTCGTGGTATTCGTGCAGCAAAGCCGTTTGCGCGCCGAGACCTGCGGCGACGGCGTCGAAGACGGTCGTTTCCGGGTCCAGCATGGGTTCCTGCGCGACCAGCGCGAATTTGAGCTCCGGCTCGCGCCACAGCTTGCCGTCATCGAGCGGAAACTCT
>JBKJMN010000302.1:0-3210 GCA_046596405.1 Burkholderiales bacterium | reverse complement strand
TCCTCCCCTACCGTGCACCCCGGGACGGCGATGGTTTTTATCTGGTACGGCTTACGCTTCATGTCGATGACGCGCAATTCCGATTTGCCCAGCGCCGTGATGTACGCTTTCGAGGCGTCCTTGTTGTAGAAAATGTGATGAGCAACGGTACCGGGCGGCAGCGGCAGATCGGTCACGACCTTGCCGAAGTTTTTGGATTGCGGGTCGACATCGATAATGGCGATGCCTTCGCTGCGCGTCTTTGCTGCGACCGGACTCTTGAGGGCTTTCATTGAATCCGGCGACTTGGTTTCGTAATTCACCATCGCCAGGATCTCGGCGTGCGCAAACAACGGCAACACGGCAACGGTAACCGCGGTGCCCACCAGTGCCTTCAGTTTGCTTTTCATGGCGTTCCTCCCTCTTGTTAGCGCTCCACGCCGCAAGCCGCGCGGCGGAAACCGCAAACCATGGTGACCCCGCCGCCGCGGCATGTCAAACGTGGCGGTTCTTCGCAGAAACGGTTTTCCAACGCAATGATTTCCAACCGGAAACCGGTAGGATATGCGCCGTGACCCGCCACATCCCAGCGACGCCGCGCCGACCCTGCTACTTAAATCTGCTCTGCGCCGCGTGGCTCGCCGGCGCGTGCCTGTGCGCGAGCACCGCACATGCGCACGGATTCGGGCAGCGTTACGATCTACCGGTCCCGCTGTGGCTCTATCTCACGAGTGCCGGTGCAGCGGTTGCCGTCTCATTCGTGGTGATGGCTTTTTTTATTCGCGGCGGGCCACGGCAGCCAAATCACCCACGGTTCAACTTGCTGGAGTGGAATATCGCACGCGCCATCGCGCATCCCACGGTGCTCGCTGCGTGTCGTACGCTTGCCATGCTGTTGTTCGTCGTGGTGCTGGTCGCGGGCCTATGGGGCAACCAGACCCCCGTCAAGAATATCGCCCCGCTCATGGTGTGGGCGATCTGGTGGGTCGGCATGGCTTATGTCTCCGCGCTGGTGGGCGATCTCTGGAAGTTGATCAATCCGGTGAATACGGCTTATGCGTGGGTCGAAAGTAAATATTGTCGGCTTAGTGGTGGTGCGTCGCTATCGCTCTATGTGCCTTATCCGCAGTGGCTCGGTAAATGGCCTGCGGTCGTTCTGCTGTTCGCGTTCGCCTGGAGCGAACTGGTCTGGGAGCGCTCCGACGTGCCTGCCAACGTCGCGACTGCGGCTCTTCTGTACTGCGCGATCACGTGGTCAGGCATGTTTGTTTACGGCCGCGCCACCTGGTTGCGCCACGGCGACGCATTTTCACTGGTGTTCGGTTTGCTCGCCCGTTTTGCGCCGCTGAAAGCTCGCGACTCGGCAGCCGGGCCTCAATTGAACCTCCGGCCGTATGCAGTAGGACTATTGACCGATGAGCCGGTAAAGCCATCGACGCTGGCGCTGGTCACGCTGATGCTTGCGACCGTGAGCTTCGACGGCTTTATGGAAACCCCGCCGTGGGCGAGCGTCGCTGAAAGTCTCGGTGAGTGGTTGTCGCCGCCTCCCGTGACGTTCACCGCCGACGCCGTTCATGCCATCGCAAACACGCTTGGGCTGCTCGCCGCGTGGATGCTGTTCTCGCTGGTCTTCTTGGCCTGTGCGTGGTCGATTGCGCACACGACGTCCGGCGGGGCAAAAGAATCCCGGACGATGAGAACCGCATGCCTGTTCGTGCTCACGCTGGTGCCCATCGCCATCGCTTACCACCTCGCGCACTATCTCTCCTTCCTGCTGATGGCGGGCCAGTACTTGATTCCGCTCATTTCCGATCCGTTCGGATTCGGCTGGGATCTGTTCGGCACCACGCTGTATATCGTGAAAATCGGCGTCGTCGACGCGCAGTTCATCTGGTACGCGTCGGTGACAGCGATCGTCGTCGGCCACATCGGCGCGGTCTACCTCGCCCATGTCATGGCCATGCGGGTCTACCCGGACAAGCGCGCAGCGTTGCGCAGCCAGTATCCCTTGCTGCTGCTCATGATCGGCTACACGATGGTCAGCCTGTGGATCATCGCGCAACCAATCGTATCGAGCCGGTTCGGCTGATTTCGTCGCTTCGCATCGGCGCCGTGCAGGAAGTGTAAGATAGGCTCGACGTCAACGCTTGGCCCGCGCATGAACCAACCCGCCCATCACCCGTCCGCCGTGCGCAAGCCGCTGCCCGCCGCTTTGCTCGATGCATTGCGCGCGCTGCTGAACGACCGCGTCAGCATCTCAGAAGCCGTGCGCGCGCATCACGGCAAGGACGAGTCGGCGCACCCGCATGCACCACCCGACGCGGTGGTCTTCGCGCAGACGACCGAGGAAGTCGCGGCTATCGTCAAACTTTGCGCGCAACACCGTATCCCGCTGATTCCATTCGGTGCGGGCAGTTCGGTCGAAGGCCACGTACTTGCCATTCATGGCGGCGTTGCGCTCGACTTAACGCGCATGAACCAGGTGCTCGCCGTCAACGTCGATGACCTCGATGTCACTGTACAGGCGGGCGTCACGCGCAAGCAACTGAATCAGCATCTGCACGACAGCGGGCTTTTTTTCCCGATCGATCCCGGCGCTGATGCGACTCTCGGCGGCATGGCGGCGACGCGCGCGTCGGGGACCAACGCCGTGCGCTACGGCACTATGCGCGAGAACGTGATGGGACTCACGGTGGTGCTTGCCGATGGCCGCGTCATCCGCACCGGCGGCCGCGCGCGCAAGTCGTCCGCGGGTTACGACCTGACGCGCCTCATGGTCGGCAGCGAAGGCACCCTGGGCGTCATCACCGAAGTCACGCTGCGCCTGCATCCGCAGCCGGAAGCCGTGTCCGCCGCGATCTGCATGTTCCCGGGCGTCGACGAGGCCGTGCGCACCGTGATTGAAACCATCCAGATGGGCGTGCCGATCGCGCGCTGCGAATTGCTCGATGCGCTGACGATCAAGGCGGTCAACCGCTACAGCAAGCTCACCTTGCGCGAAGTACCGATGTTGCTATGCGAGTTCCACGGCACCCCGGCCAGCGTCGAAGAACAGGCGAAGACGGTGCAGGAGATCGCGAGCGAGCACGGCGGGCTCGATTTCCAATGGTCGACGCGCCAGGAGGAAAGAACGCGGCTGTGGCAGGCGCGCCACGACGCTTACCTCGCGTGCATGCAATTGCGCCCGGGCAATCGCGGCGTCGCGACCGACGTTTGCGTACCCGTATCGCG
>JBKJMN010000241.1:0-7670 GCA_046596405.1 Burkholderiales bacterium | reverse complement strand
TCGAACTTGACGTTGAATTCCGCGAAATCTTCCATGCGCATCAGGCCGCCCACCTTCTTGTGATGCTTGACGATGGCCGCGGCAATATCGCCCTTGTAAAACGCATCGCGCGCAGCGCGCAGCGCGAGCCGGCGACCTTTGCGCCTGTTCGCTTTTTCGACGTCCGCCATATATTGCAGCGTGCGGCCGAGGTCGGACTGCACGAACAATTCCCCGGGAACCGGCGGCTTGCCCTTCGGCAGGAATATTTTTTTGCTCGCTGGATAGCGCTCGTATGAAGCCTGGTTGTGGGTGATGAATTCCGCCATCAGCGGATACATCGGAAAACCTTCGCTCGCAAAATGGATTGCCGCCGAAGCAACTTCACCGAAAGTCATCGTGCCGAACCGCTCAAGCGCGGTGATCCATGAATCGGGGGCGGCCGGCACCACGCTTCGCAATTCGTTCGGCGGGATCTTGCCGCCATGAAATTTCTGGAAGAAGTCAGGGGAGATTGCTTTGGGCCATACGCCCAGACCGTCAATGCAGTGAATTTCTTTCGTCTTCGCGAGGTAAACGATCAGCGGCGCGACGCCGCCGAAACTCACCTTGTCGGTCTGCAGCACACCCATTGCGATGCCGGACGCAACACCCGCGTCGACCGCATTGCCGCCGCCTTCGAGTATCTGAAAGCCCGCATGCGCGGCAAGATAATGCCCCGCGGCGATGACGTGGCGCGTTCCCATGATGGTTGGACGGTTGGCCATGATGATCCTTGAGCAGATAGTGGTTGCGACGTCAGGCCCTCCGGGTCGCATGCATTCATTTTACCGCGTGTCGGCGCAGGTTGTTTGAATCAACCCTGCTTGATACCATCGCGGTCGCACATCAATAGCGAGCGCCGCTCACCGCATGCAATCAGTCCGCAGCATAATGGTGTACTCACGAATCGCGCCCGCCCTATGCGCGTTCGCCCTATGCGCGTTCGCCGCCGCCGGGTGCATAGCGACGGCGTCCGTCAGCGCGCAGTCCTTTCCCAACAAACCCATACGCCTCATCGTGCCATGGCCCGCGGGCGGCGGCGCGGACATCATCGGCCGCACGCTCGCCGTCAAGCTCGGCGACGCCTTCGGGCAGCAGATCGTCGTCGACAACCGCGCCGGTGCCGCCGGCATCATCGGCACCGAAGCCGCAGCCAGGGCGGCGCCGGACGGGTATACGATTTACCAGGGCAATACGGCGACCCTCGGCATCAATCCCGCGCTGCATGCGAAGCTGCCGTACGATGCGATCAAGGACTTCGCGCCGATATCGCTGATCAACACCGGCACCCTGATTGTCGTCGTGCATCCGTCGCTGCCGGTGACCAACGTGCGCGAACTGATTGTCCTCGCGAGGACACAGCCCGGCAAGATCAACTATGCATCCGCCGGTCCCGGCAGCCCTGCCCACCTGGTCGCCGAGATGTTCAAAAGCTCAGCGCAGGTGAGCTTTACGCACATTCCGTATAAAGGCGCAGCACCCGCAGCGATCGATCTGATCGCGGGCCAGGTCGATCTGATGTTCGGCGATTTCATTACGTGCTTTCCCTACATCAAAGCAGGTCGGCTGCGCGCGCTCGCGGTCACCGCCGGCAAGCGTTCGCCTTTGGTGCCCGAAATTCCGACCATCAAGGAAGCCGGAGGCCCCGACCTGCAGGCAGTGTCATGGTCGGCGATACTGGCGCCCGCCGGCACCCCGGCGGCGATCGTGCAGCGCCTCAACAGCGAGATAGTCCGCATTGCGACTTCCGCCGACTTCAACGAAAAAATGCGCGCCAATGGCGGCACGCCGATTACGAGCACGCCTGACGAGCTGGCAACTTACATGCGCGCCGAAATCGTGCGGTACACGCGGGCCGTAAAAGACTCGGGCACGAAAATAGAGTAGTTACGCACTTCGGGCTTCACGTACGATTTCACAAAGCGCCCCGCCGCGGCGTCATAGCTTTCGCGTTCGAGCAGGTCCTCAAGCCGGCGGCCGTAAAGATGTAGATGGCAGATGGCGCGTTCACCGCGGATGTGAATGCTGTGGAAATCGTCCGGCAGATAGGCCGCCGCCTGGCCGGGACCGACCGCAAACTCCCGCCGCAATTCAAGCCGTGCGGTCGCGCCACTCCCCACGCGCTCATACTGCCGCGTCGGCTCCTCGCCTTCGATGCCGGCGACCACCGCCCATGTCGTGTGATTATGCGGCGGCGTTTCCTTGCCCGGCTTGGGCCGGTACACATAAAGCGCATAGCTGCCGTCGGCATCCTCGGTGATGCGGTAAAGCGTGGCTTGCTCACCGCCTGCCGGCGGCGGAAAGTGGCTGTCGGGAAACAGGCCGCGCTGTTGCGCCAGTGCAATGAGTTCCGCTCTGACGCGCTCGAGCGATTCGCGTTTAACGCCCGACTCGCCGACTATTTTGCGGACTCGCGCGAGCGTCGCGGTAACCGCCGCCGTCCGTTCCACCGTAATCGTATCCATCATTTGTCCTGAATCGGCGATTTTTTTCCCTGCTTGCCAAGCCATTCTTCCTCGCGGCCAAAAGCTTCCGGATCGCCCGGACGTCCGTAATAGTAGTCAGCGAGCGACGTATAAAGGCCGAATACGCGGCGCAGTTCCGCTACCGGCTCGTCGTGCGCATCCACGCGCAGGTCGTAATAGGGATAAATCTCGCGATCGTAGATGACGAGCCCCGCGGAATTCTGGCCGCCGTTCTGCCCGCCTGCGTCGCGCCCCGCCTCCAGCGCCGCGAGCAGCCGCTCGGCGAACGCTAGCTTGCCGCCGCCGCGCCACGCTTTAGCCATGTCGCCCGCGGTTCTTTCGCTCTTCAGGTTATTGCCCATTGCGACGAGATTTTTTTCGGTGACCGCACCCGACCACGTCTTGTTCGAGCTGCCGGTGCGCGCGACGGCGTTGCCGTCGCGGTCGATCGCACAAAGCTGCCGCCATTCGATATGCGGATCGCTCGCCGCCACCTCGTCGAGCGCACGTTTGGCCGAGTAACCGAGCTTGAGCAGATTGACGCCGAGCGGGCCCAGCCGCGGATCGGTGCGCGCCATGGTGACGACAACGCCGACGCCGGGCGCAATGAACACGCAGCGAGGCGTTACGGCGAGCGCGCGCGTGGAGATGGCGACGCCAATGCGCCCGGATTCCGCGCAGCGCGCGGCAATTGCAAAAGTCATACTTACCTCTGTTGTGATTTGCTGCGGAGCTTACTGTGGTGCTTATTGTGGTGGGATAGCGGCTACCTTGACTATCTGCGCGAGAACGGCGGCCGTGCAGGCAATAAAGCAGATCGCGGTCCGGATCAGCTGCCGCACGACTAGCCGATGCTCGCTTCGATCGCGCGCAGCCAACTCTCGCCCAGCACCTGCGTGATGGTCGATTCGCTGTAGCCGCGATCGAGCATGCCCTGCGTCAGGTTCGGCGCCTTGCGGATATTTTCGAGGCCACGCGGGTATGCCTGGTTCAGAAAATCATCAACGCTGCCGAAAATGTCTGGGCGCAGCGTACGGTTGCGCCGCGATTGCGGGAGCACCACGCCGGCGTCTTTGTAGGCTTCGACGAAATCGAGGCCGAGCCCGACGTGGCCGGCGCCCATGGTTTTGATCAAATAGTCGAGATGATCGAGCATGTGCGCGAGCGTCGGGTCCGGATGCCTGACTGAACGCGGCAACCCGCACAGCCCTATCGTGCCGCCCTTCTGCGCGACGATCTTCAGCACTTCGACTTTCTTGTTGCGGTCGTTGGCGACCACGGCGTGCGCATTCGCGTGCGTCACGCAGGGTCTGCGCGCGAGCTCGACCGCTTCCAGCGAGGTCTGATGGCCCGAGTGCGACACGTCGAGCATCATCGGCAGCTCGTTGACCGCGGCGATCAAGTCGCGTCCGAGGAAACTCACGCCGGCATTGCGCAACTCGCCGCAACCGTCGCCGACGAGGTTCGCGAACGTGTAGCACAGCCCCAGGATGCGATAGCCCAGCCGGTGCATGATACCGACGCGCTTCAGATCGCTGCCTATCATGTCGGCGGCCTGCGTGATCAGCATCATCGCGACCTTGCCCTGCGCCTTGGCCGCGCGAAAATCGGCGGCGCAGGTCGCCAGCATCAGGTGCGGGCTCTGCTCGATTTTTTCGAGCGCGGTCTCGGTGCGCTGCAGGGTTGCGTCCCACGTCGCATCCGAGACGACGCTCAACAACGCGCCGCTGATGCCGCCCTCGATGAGGCTCGCCGTATACGGCTCGTCGAGCGTGTAGAACGGCGTCAAACCGTCGAGCACCAGCGATTGCTGGTGCAGCGCGCGGGCCCGGGGCGAAATATCGATGGTGGCGGCCATAGCGCTATTGCGGCTGGATACCCGCCGCTTTAGCGAGTTTTTCCCATTTGGCGTACTCGCTGGCCATGTAGGCAGCCAGTTGCGTTGCGTTAAGCGGCAGCAACTCGAACCCCAGCGGCGCAAGCCGGTTCTTGAAATCAGGCACTGCAGTGACTGCCAGCACTTCCTTACTCACGGCCTCGACGATTTCGCGCGGCACGCCGCGCGGGCCGACGACACCCTGCCACGACCGGATTTCGGGAAAATCGCTGAGCGTCTCCTTCAGCGTCGGCACGTTGGGAAGGCCGCTCGACCGCTGGTCCGTGGTCATCGCCAGTGCGCGCACTTTGCCGGACGCGATATGCGTCGCCGCGGTCGCAAAGTCCGAGCAGATCGACGTGATCTGCCCCGCGATGAGTTCGGTCACCGCCTGCGGGCTGCTCTTGTAGGAAACCTGCGCGAGATCAATACCGGTCTTGAGCTTGAGTGTTTCCATGCAGATCGTCGCGGTGCCGCTCGGCGTTCCGTAGGTGAGCTGCCCCGGACGCGCCTTGGCAAATGCAATCAGTTCGCGCACGTTTTTCACCGGCAGCGACGGATGCACGGCGATCACGAACGGCACCCCGCCGACGCCCGCGATCGGCGTGAAATCCTTGAGCCCGTCGTAGGTGACGCCTTTCATCATCAGCGCGGCCTGCGAGTGCGAACTGGTCGTCCCTATCATCAGCGTGTAACCGTCGGGCGCCGCTTTAGAAACGTATTCCGCGGCGATCGCGCCGTTGGCGCCCGGCCGGTCCTCGACCACGAAGGTCGCTTTCATGCGCTCGGTCAGGCCTTGCGCGAGCAGGCGCGCGACGATATCAGTGGCGCTCCCCGCGGCGAACGGCACGACCAGACGCACGGGCTTCTGCGGGTAGCCTTGTGCGTGCGCGCCGGAACCACACATTAAGAAAATGAGTCCACTCAACAATCGATGCATCGTGCGTGCTCCTGATAAGAACAAATCAATTCATAGCCGCAGATACACGCAGATACACGCCAGATCAACCCGAACCTCCAGGTAAAAGAGATCGAACGTCTGGTGATTTTCATCTGCGTTTATCTGCGATTATCTGCGGCTGAAAAATTCTTTAAGAGTCTAAGCGACAGTAGCCGCAACTTCGCCGCAGGTCATGAAACGCGCGCGCGGCTGCGAGCGGATGTAGGTCGTGAAGCGGTCGAGCATCGCGAGCCGCCCCGGATGCGCGATCAGTTGCACGTGCAGCGTCAGGTGGAAATAGGCGCCCGGCCACTGGTAGGTGCCGTCGAATTCCTCGCGCCACAACTCCTCGACTTCGCGCGCGGTGCGCACCACGCGGCCGATCTGCCCGCCGTACATGAAGTAAGGAGCATCTGCGAGATGCCATTGCACCGGCAATTCGACCAGCGGCAGCGGCTTGCCGTCGCGCACATGGCGATACGGCCGCACGCGGTCGAAGAAATTCGCCGACACGGTGATTCCCGCTGCCAGCAGGTAATCGAGCGTGCGGTCCGACCACTCCCACGACGGCGAGCGCCAGACGACCGGCTTCACGCCCGTGATGTCCGAAAGCGACTGCATGCCGCGCAACAGCTCGGATTTTTCCTCTTCAGCCGACAGCGTGGCCGGCGGCTTGTGGCCGTGCCCGTGGCTCGCGAGTTCGTGGCCGCGGCGGTGGATTTCGCGGATCGCGTCGGGATAACGATCGGCGGTGATGCCGGGCACGAAGAACGTCGCCCTGACCTGCTGGCGATCGAGCAGATCGAGCAACGGCGCGAGTCCTTCGTTGATTTCGTACGTGCCGTGAGACAGCAATACGGGGCGTTTGGCATTTTCGGGCGCCTTGCCCAGCCAGATCGCCTCGGCGTCGAGGCAGATGCCGTAGATGACGGGGAAATCTGCCATAAGAGTGCCTAATCCGCCTGCGCGCCGGCAATCTTCACGACCTTCGCCATACGCTCGAAATCGACGGCGATCATTTTGTTCATCGGTTCGGGCGTCATCGCGCGCGTTTCTATGCCCTGCTTCGCGAGACGGTCCGCCACCTCGGGATTGCGCAACTGACGGCCGATCTCCACATTCATGCGTTCGACGATGTCGTGCGGCGTGGCGACTGGCGCGAGCAGACCGAGCCAGCTGTCGAACTCGTAGCCGCGCAAACCGCTTTCGGCGAGCGTCGGCAGGTCGGGCAGGAATTTGCTGCGCGTTGCAGTTGTGACGCCGAGCAGGCGCACGCGGTTGTCGTTTGCGTACGGCATGACCGCGATATTCGCGCCTATCATCGCGCCGCCGCGTCCCGACATAACCTCGAGCACCGCGTCGCCCGTGCTCTTGAACGGTACGTGCAGCATGTCGATGCCAGCCATGTTCACGAGCAATGCCATCGACAGGTGCGTGGCGCTGCCCTTTCCGGCCGAGGGATAGGTCATGCCGGGCTTCGCCTTGGCGAGCTGGATGAACTCGCCAACGTTCTTCACCGGCAAAGTCGAAGGCACCATCATGATGTAGCCGGTGGTGCCTACCGACGCGACTGCCGTGAAGTCCTTCAGCGGGTGATACGAAAGATTCGAGTAAACCGAGCCGTTAATATTGTGGCTGTTGGCCGCGATCAGGAATGTGTAGCCGTCCGCCGGCCCTTTAGCGACGCCCGCCGTGCCAATAGTGCCGCCTGCGCCCGGCCGCGACTCGATGACAACCGGCTGACCGAGCGCCATCGACAATTCGTTCTGCATGGCGCGCATCATGGAATCGAGCACCGAGCCGGCGCCGAATGGCGTTACCAGCTTGATCGGCTTGGCGGGCCACGCCTGTCCTGAGCTTGTCGAAGTGGCCTGCGCAAGCACGGAAGCAGTAGAAAATATCGCTGACGCCAACGTGAACACCAACGACGTGCACAGAGTTTTCAGCATGATCATCATCCCACCCATTGTTTGAACACGCGCAACCAGTTGCCGCCCATGATGCCGGCAATATCGCTTTTTTTGTGCTTCCGGTCGAACAAGGTCTGCGTCAGATTCGGCAGCTCGCGAATCTGCGTCAATCCTTCCGGATAATTCAGCGTCAGGAATTCATCGACAGTGCCGAAAACGTCCGGCCGCAGCGTGCGCCAGCGTTTCGACGCCGGCAGGATGACGCCGGAGGCTTTGTACGCGGCGACAAAATCGCAGCCGAAACCAACGTTCTGCGGCCCGATCAGCTTCGCGTAATAGTCGATATGGTCGACGATATGGCCCAGGGTCGCGTTCTGCGGCCACACGGTTTTGGCCAGCCCGCACACACCCAGCATGCCGCCTTTCGCCACGATGGCCTTCGCGGTTTCGTCTTTCGT
>JBKJMN010000226.1:0-9665 GCA_046596405.1 Burkholderiales bacterium | reverse complement strand
GAAAAGACGCTTGGGCGAAAAAGGATAACGCGCAACCGGGCCGAATATATGAGCGTGGCAATCGATCGCGCCAGGCGGCGCCTTGAGAGATGGCTTGCGCGGGTGCGCGTGCGGTCCGTCGCAAACCGGAATTCCATCTTTGTCCAGTACGGCGGGCTTGGTCATGGCGCAGAATATAACCGTATCGGGGTGGGAAATCGTCATCGCATCGTAGCACGCGATGCGACCAGGCATTCTTGCCGGCCGGCGATCCGAAATCGCGGACCACAAAAAAAGTGTGTGTGGACCGCCGCTACGCGCGGCGGTTTACGCTACGGCGATGACGGCCGATTCGGTAAACGTAAAACCGTTGTCGCCGGTCCACGTGAACTGCAGCGTGCCGCTGGCGGTGGCGATCACCGAGAACGCAAGGTACGGATTAGCGGAAATCGCCGGATGAAAAACGGCGCGGCAGACTTCGACGCCGTTGTACGTGCAGGTGAACCCGGTGATGATGTCGCGCGGCAGCGGCTTGCCGAGATAATCGCGGCGATAGCCGGTCTCCATCGTGTGGCTGATCAGCGTCCTGATGTCGATGACCTCACCGCGCTGCGCGGTCTTCGGCACGTCGATGCGCGCGACTGCCATGGCTAAGTGTGCCTAACAAGGTGAAACACGTGTGCGCGTTTCATCTTGTTAGGCACTCTAAAGCTCCTCCAGGCACGCGGCGGTCGTCACCACGACGTGCACGCGATCGGACCAGAACGAACCGTCGCTCAGTTGCGCGATCGCGACCACGTACTCCGAATCGGCGAGGCGCACGCGCGTGCTTAGACTTGCGCGCCCGGCGCGCGGGCCGAGATAGAAGCTGATGACTTCGGGCAGCGGGTTCTTGTCGGTGAACACGTGGATGGCTTTCACGTGATCGGCCTCGGTCATCGGGCTCTCGACTCTGACGGTCAGCGGCACGAGATGGCCGTTTTCGACCAGCGGCGGCACGCCGAGCTTGACCTTGCCTGGGTTGATTTGAGCGCTGCCGACCAGCCGGCGAATGACCTCCGGCATGTTGTTCGGCTGGGTGCGGTTCAATTGCGCGCCAGCTGTCGACGGCAAGACGGCAGCAACTGCGAGCCCGCCCGCTGTTACGAGAAATCGACGACGCTTGTTGCAGGATCGAGGATCGAGGATCGGGGATCGAGGTTTACGTTTCCTCATTCCTCAATCCTCTCGCTCCGCAACGCGATTGCATGTTCAGTCTGCAACGTGTCGCTCGTTGGTCCCCGCTCCCGCAAGCGGGCCTGCGGCTAACGAGTCGCGGGAACTATCCCTCATCCTTCTTCCATCACACCAACGTGATGCCGTGATTCTTCAGCGGGAAGGTGCGCATGCGTTTGCCGGTCGCCGCAAACATCGCGTTGAGCACCGCCGGCGCCGCCACGCAGATCGTCGGCTCGCCAACGCCGCCCCAGAATCCGCCTGAAGGCATGACGATGGATTCGACCTTCGGCATTTGCGCGATGCGCATCGAATCGAACGTGTTGAAGTTCGTCTGTTCGATGCGCCCGTTTTTCACCGTGCACTCCTGATTGAACACGGCCGAGAGTCCGTATACGAACGAGCCCGCGATCTGGCGCTCGATTTGCGCCGGATTCACCGCGTATCCCGGATCGGTCGCGCAGACGATGCGATGCACTTTGACCTTGTTGCCGCCGGTCACCGATACCTCCGCGCACGCCGCAACGTAGCTGTTGAATGCCTTCATTTGCGCGAGCCCGCGGAACACGCCTGTGGGCGCGGGTTTGCCCCAGCCCGCGCGTTCGGCGACAGCATTCAGCACGGCCAGATGCTTCGGATTCTTCGTCATCAGCTTGCGCCGGAACTCGAGCGGGTCCTGCCCGACTGAATGCGCGAGCTCGTCCATGAAGCATTCGACGTAAATCGCGTTCTGGTTGATGTTGACCCCGCGCCAGAAGCCGGGCGGCACGTGCGGGTTGCGCATTGCATGGTCGATCAGCAGGTTCGGGATCGCGCCATACCCGTACTCGAACTCACCGCTGGGTGCGACGCCCTGGAAGGTCGCCGGATCCGCGCCGTTCTGCAGCGCCTCGGGGCGCACCGCCGTCAGGATCGATTGCCCCGAGATGCGCATGTGCAGGCCGGTCAGGTTGTTGTTTGCATCGAACCCGCCGACCAGCTTGCATTGCGTGACCGGGTGGTAGCGGCCCTGCGTCATGTCTTCTTCGCGCGTCCACAGCAATTTCACCGGGGTGCCCGGCATCTGCTTCGCGATCAACACGGCCTGGCGCACGAAATCGTGGAACGCGCCGCGCCGGCCGAACGCGCCGCCGAGCAGGAATTTATAGACGTCGCATTTATCGGCCGGCAGACCGGATGCCGCGAGCACCGCCGCGAATGCCGCTTCGCCGTTCTGCGTGCCGCACCAGACTTCGCATTTTTCCGGCGTGTAGCGCGCGGTCGCGTTCATCGGTTCCATCGGGGCATGATTCAGGTACGGATACGCGTACACCGCCTCGACTTTTTTGGCGGCCCCGGCGAGCGCGGTCTTCGCGTCGCCGTTCTTGTTGCCGACGAACGCCTGCTCGGCATCGAGCCCCTCTTTGAGCAACTCGGCAATCGACGCGCTCGAGACTTTCGCGTTCTCGCCTTCGTCCCACACGATCGGCAGCGCATCGAGCGCGACTTTCGCCTGCCACCAGGTATCGGCTACCACCGCGACGGCGGTATCGCCGACCTGCAGTACTTTCTTCACGCCTTTCATATTGGCGACTTTGGCGGCGTCGAAGCTTTTCACCTTGCCGCCGAACACCGGGCATTCCTTGATCGTCGCGTTCAGCATGCCGGGCATCTTGAAATCGACGCCGTAGACGGCCTTGCCGGTCAGCTTCTCGACAGTGTCCAGCCGCTTGACGCCTTTGCCGATGATCTTCCAGTCCTTCGGGTCTTTGAGCGGCACGTCTTTCGGCGGCGTGAGGCGCGCCGCGGCTTCGGCGACTTTGCCGTAACTCGTCGTGCGGTTCGACGGTTTGTGCGTGATCACGCCGTTGGCTACGCTGCATTCAGCGGCCGGCACTTTCCACTCATCGGCCGCCGCCTGGACGAGCATGACGCGCGCGGTCGCGCCGCCGCGGCGCACGTATTCGTTCGATTCGCGAATGCCGCGGCTGCCGCCGGTCGAGAAATCGCCCCACGCGCGTTTGCGCGCGACGCTTTGGCCTGGCGTCGGATATTCGGTCGTCACTTTCGTCCAGTCGCATTCGAGCTCCTCGGCGCACATCTGCGCGAGCCCGGTCAGCGTGCCCTGGCCCATCTCGGTGCGCGCGATACGGATCACGACGGTGTCGTCGGGCCGGATCACGACCCAGGCATTGACTTCAGGCGAGCCGTCCGCGGCGCGCACAACGGCGGGCCCGAACGGAATGTTGAGACCCAATGCAAGCCCGCTGCCGACGGCGGCGGAGCTGATGATGAAGGAACGGCGGCTAAGATTCGGGTTCGGCGCTTTGGTAGTCATGGCGGCGTCCTTTAGGCTTTCGCGGCGGCGTGGATCGCGTCGCGCACTTGTTGGAAGGTGCCGCAGCGGCAGATGTTGGTCATCGCGGAATCGATGTCGGCATCGGTCGGTTTGGGCTTAGCATTCAGCAATGCCGTTGCCGCCATGATCATGCCGGACTGGCAGTAGCCGCATTGCGGCACTTCGTGCTCGAGCCACGCCTTCTGCACTTTCGTCAGCACGCCGTTGGCGGCGAGCCCTTCGATGGTGGTGATTTTCTTGCCCTGCACCGCGGCGACGGGCATCACGCACGAGCGCACGGCCTGGCCGTCGATGTGCACGGTGCACGAGCCGCATAGCGCGATGCCGCAGCCGTACTTGGTTCCCGTCAGGCCGACCTGCTCGCGCAACGCCCACAATAGCGGCGTTGACGGATCGACGTCGACTTGCTGAATTTTCCCGTTGATATTGAGGCTTGCCATTTTCCGTTCCCTCCTGCGGTCATGGATGCGTGGTCTTGAAACTGGTAAGCGCGCCGGCCACACCGGGACGCGGTTTTTTAGGAGACGATTGTAACTCCTAAAATATCCGTTTGTCGTCATTCGGCCGCCGTGGGCCCGGAATATCGCTAAGATAGGCGCACAACCGTCCAATCAGGGGGAGCGCCATGTACTGCAACGGAATTTCCACGTTTAATGGCGTGCACGGGAGTCGGCCCGGTGCCCAGTTAACAGCGGCATACCGGACCATCGCGTTGCTCGCGCTGACGATAGCCGCGCTTGGCTGCACCGCCGCCCGGGCCGCCGAGCGCCCGCTGGTGATGGGGCCCAACGCCGGAGTATCCGCGGGTCATCCGCTGACGACGGCAGTGGCGTTCGAAATTCTCGTGCGCGGCGGCAATGCATTCGATGCCGGCGTCGCGGCGCTGCTGGTCGGCGGCGTCGTCGAGCAGGACCTCTACAGTCTGGGCGGCGAAGCGCTGGTGCTGGTTTATCCCAAAAGCACCGGCAAAGTCACCTCCATCGTCGGCCAGGGCTGGGCGCCCACGGGCGCGACGATTGATTGGTACACATCGCGCGGCAAGACGTTGAACGGCAAAGGACTCGATCCGGCGGTGATCCCCGGCGCGCTGCATGCGGCGCTCACCGTGCTCGAGCGCTGGGGCACCATGAGTTTCGAAGACGTTTCGGCGCGCGCAATCGAATACGCCGAGCGCGGCTTCCCGCTGCGTCCGCGCACGGCGCTGCGCATCAAGGACCAGCTTAAATTCATCGAACAATGGCCCGAGAACCGCGCGTACTGGCTGAAACCGGACGGCACGCTCTACGCGCCGGGCGACACGCTCAAATTTCCGACGCTCGCCAATACGTTAAAGCGCATGGTCGACGCCGAGCGGGCCAGCAAAAGCCAGGGCCGCAACGCCGGCATCATCGCCGCGCGCGACCGCTTCTACAAGGGGGACATCGCGCGCGAGATGGTGGCGTTTTTGAAGCAGCATGACGCGCCGTTCGAGCTCGCCGACTTCGCCGAGTTTTACGCGCGGGTCGAAGCGCCGGCGATGACGACGTACCGCGGTTTCGAGGTGTACAAGCACGCGTTCGGCAGCCAGGGTCCCGTGATGCTGCAAGCGCTCAACATTCTTGAAAATTTCGACCTGAAGGCGATGAAGCTGAACAGCGGCGATTATCTGCACACCGTCGTCGAAGCGCTGAAGCTCGCCTACGCCGACCGCGACACCTATTATGCGGACACCGATTTCGTCAAAGTGCCGGCGGAAGGCCTGCTGTCCAAAGCGTACGCGAAGGAGCGCGCGAAGCTGATCGACCCGCGGCGCGCGAATCGCACGTTTGTTGCGGGCAATCCGCTGCCGTACGATTCCAGCGTCAAGGAATGGAAATACTGGGTCGCGAATATCCGCGAGGAGCAGCGGCCCGATGCGCCGCTGCCGGACGCCGAGCCGGTGGCGGGCGCGATCAAGGACACCACGCATATTGCGATCATCGATCGCGACGGCAACATCTTCGACAGCACACCGAGCGGCGGCTGGATTCCGGGCGCCGTGATCCTCGGCAAAACCGGGATCGGCATGAGCATCCGCGGCGAGCAGTTCTGGCTCGACAAAACGCGCGCGGCGCAATTGCGTCCACGGTCGCGTCCGCGCTACACGTTGACGCCGGGTCTCGTGCTGCGAAACGGCCAGCCGTTCATGGCCATCGGTTCGCCGGGCGGCGACAACCAGGAGCAGACCGTGCTGCAGGCGTTTCTCGACATCGTCGAGTTCTGGCCCGACTGGTATCCGAATCTGCACACGGCGCTCGAATGGCCGCGCGTGCAGACGCTGCATTTTCACGGCTCGTTCTGGCCGCACAACGCGGGGCTCAACGTGCTCAACGTCGAATCCGCGATTCCCGACTCGACCATCGATGACCTGAAAGCGCGCGGCCACAACGCGCAGAAAATCCGTCCTTACAGCATGAACGGTTGCGCGACCGTGGTGATGATCGATCCCGCGACCGGCAGCCGCATCGCCGGCGGCGAGCGGCGCCGCGATTGTTACGCGATTGCGTACTGACGCGTGAGGCATGAGGGAGTAACGAGGCGGTAAAGCAGCGAAGCTGGACTGGTTCAAAGATTCCCTAAGTGGTCTGACGATTTAGACCCCCTCTCGCCTCTCCCCTCTCTCCTCTCGCGCGATAGAGGAGCATCAAAACGATGCCGACGTTGAGCAGGTTCCACGCGGTGCCATTAAGAAACGCCGCGCGATAGGAGCCGGTCAGGTCGAAAATCGCGCCGGACATCCAGCCGCCGAGCGCCATGCCGAACAGCGTCGCCATCAGCACCGTGCCGACGCGCGCGCCCGCTTCCGCCGGCGTGAAATATTCGCGCACGATCAGCGCATAACTTGGCACGATGCCGCCCTGGAACAAGCCGAACATCGCGGACACCAGGTACAGCGAAGTAATGCCGTCGGTAACCAGGAAGGCGAGCAACGCAACACCCTGCAGCACCGACCCCAGCAGCAGCGTGCGCAAGCCCCCGACATGATCGGAAATCCAGCCTGAAACGAGCCGGCTCACGATGCCGGCGGCGAGCATCAGCGACAGCATCTCGGCGCCGCGCGCAGCGCCGAAGCCGAGATCGCCGCAATACGCGACGATATGCACTTGCGGCATCGACATGGCGACACAACAGGCGACGCCCGCAATGCACAGCAACGTCTGCAACGCGGCCGGCGAAAATCCGAGCGGGCGCGGCGATTCTGCGTGGACTGCATGTTCAATCAATTCCGCCGACAATGCCTCGGGCTCTGCCGGGTGCGGCACGTGCAGCGGCGGACGCCGGCGTAATACGAGGAAGGCGAGCGGCAGCATCGTACACAGGCAGAACACGCCCATCCCGATATAAGTCTGGCGCCAGCCCACGCTCTCGACGAAATGTTGGACGATGGGCGACCACACCGCGCCCGCCATGTAGTTGCCGCTCATGCAGATTGCAATCGCGATGCCGCGCCGGCGCGCAAACCATTGCGACGTATCCGCGACCAGCGGCGCAAACGTAGCGGAGCAGCCGAGAAATCCCATCAACACGCCTTGCGCGAGGCTGAACTGCCACAGGCTGCCCGCGTTGCCGGCGACGATAAAACCGGTGCCGAGAAATATCGACCCAATCACTATCGGCACCAGTACGCCGAAACGGTCCGCCAGACGCCCCATCAAAACACCGCCAAGACCGAAGCCGACCATCGCGAGCGTATACGGCAACGATGCGTCGCCGCGCGCCACCGCGAATTCGGCCTGAATGCGCGGCAGCACGACGCTGACCGTGTACATGCCCGAGCCGCCGATCGTCATCAGCACGAGCGAGACGAAGAGGCGCGTCCACGCGTACGGCGATTCGATGTCCTGCAAAGTTGCGGTGGTTGTTTTCATACTGGCCACTGGAATTTATAACGCCGTGACCGTGCGGCGCAATGAATTTGTCCGCACGGCGCGGGCGCGCGGCGAAACTTGGGTTAAACTTTTGTCCCCGCCCCCGCTTGACCCAGGAGCCACGCAATTGATCATCGACACCCACGCGCACGCACTCGACGAGGCTTTTCTTGACGGCCTCTGCCGCAAGCCGGCATTCGGCCTCTCCGCGGAACGCCGCGCGGACGGGCGGTTCTGGGTCAGGCGCGGCGACGGGCCGCCGCATTCTCTCGATGAAAATCTGTCGGATGTTCCAAAGCGGGTGGCGAGCCTCGCGCGCCGCGGCGTCGACCTGCAACTCATCGGCCCGCCGCCCGGTTACGTCGCGTGGCCCGGCGGTGCCGCGGGCGTCGAGTATGCGCGCGCGCTGAACCAGCACGGCGCGCGCATCGCAGCCGAAGGACAGGGCAGGCTCGAACTGATGGCCGCATTGGCACTCGCGGCGCCCAAACAATGCGCTTACGAACTCGAGCGTGCCGCCGATCTTTACGGCGCGCGTTCAGCACTCCTGCCGGCGACCGCGGGCGGTCGTCCGCTCGACGGCCCGGAGTTCGACGCGCTTTTCACCATCGCGGAAAAGCTCGGTCTGCTGCTCTTCATGCACCCGGTGTCGGCCGAGCCACCAACGCGCTTTCCGCTGTACGGCGTGCAGGTGCTCGTGCAGTGGCCGTTCGAGACCACGCTCGCGGTCACCCGCATGATATTCGAAGGCGTGTTCGACCGGCATCCCGGCCTGCAATTGCTGCTCGCGCACGGCGGCGGCAATCTCATTTTTTTGAAGGGGCGGCTCAACTCCGCGTACGAAGCGACCGGCTGGGAAGCCGATCCTTACTACCGCAAGAACGTTTCGAAAGCGCCGGGCGAATACTACAAACAGATTTTCTTCGACACCTGCTCGCTCGCTCCCGAATCGGTCGATTTCACGATCCAGATTGCGGGCGCGGACCGCGTAATGTTCGGCACCGATTACCCGTTCGACATCGGCGACCCCGAAGCGAAACGCGCGCTGCCCGCCTTGAACCGCCTCGCCGAGGAGCCGCGCAAAAAAATATTTCGCGACAACGCCGCCACGGTGCTGGCCGCGGCGCGCAAACCGGGCAAAACGCACGCGGCGTGAGCGCGCCATGAAAAAAACGCTGGTCTCCAGCCGCGCGGTCGCCGCGCCCGTGCCGGGTTTTCCCGTCGCGACGCGCGCGGGACATCTGCTTTTCATTTCGGGGCGCGCGGGACTCGATTACAGTTCCGGATTGCCGTTGGCGGGTTATCGCGAACTCGGCCGCAAGCCCGTCCCCGCACTGGGTTTGCTTGCACCCGACAGTTGGGAGGAAACTTTCGTCGCGCAGGCATCGCGCATCTACGAAGATCTTGAAACGCTGCTTACCGAACAGGGCGCTAAAAAAACCGACCTGCTTTTCTACAGCATATACAAGCGCGAGATGCGGAATTTCCCCGTCATCGCGCGCACGCGGGCGGCCTTGTTCGACGGCGGGGTCGCGCCGCCCAGCACGGCGTCTCAGGTGCCGGGGCTGTTGTATCCCGGCGCGGTCGTTTATTTCGATCCCGTCGCGATGGTGCCCGATCCGGCGCGCGGCATCGCCAAACAAGTCCTGTCGTCGAAACACGTCGTACAGGGCCCGTTGTCGAATTACGAACTGGCAACGCGTGCGGGCGACTATACGTTCTATGCGGGTGTCGTCGGCGCACATCCCGAAAACGGCCTCATCATCTACGGCGCGAACGAACTGAAGGATAGCGATTGGCCGCGGCCGCAGGGCGCTTTGGCTGCGCGGTTGCAGCTCGAGCCGATTTCGGCGCAGACCTACACGATCTACAAGCTGATCCGCGCCATGCTCGAAGAGCAAGGCAGCAGCCTCGCGCAACTGATGCGCGTCAATATCTATTTGCGCAACATGACCGAACTTGCCGAAGTCGAACGCATCGGCGCGCATTTTTTCGGCGAACGCACGCCGGCCGGCACCGTCATCGGCGTCGAAAGCCTCGCGCGACGCGATTTTTACATTGAAATCGAAGGCATCACTTGCGACCGCGGCACCCTGCGCGCGGCGGCGGCGGACACCCGTATTGCAAGCTGGGGGCGTCATGTCAATGCGGTGCGCGGAGGCGACCTCGTATTCGTATCGGGCCTGCTCGGTCACGCGGCCGGCGCCGGCCGCATGATCCGGAACATTGCCGACCTCGATTCCGCT
>JBKJMN010000153.1:0-3062 GCA_046596405.1 Burkholderiales bacterium | reverse complement strand
GTCGCCGCGCTCGTGCGCTACGCCGCCATGCGGCGGCTATGGCAGGCGGAAGCCCCCATGCGCGCCGCGCTTCAGGCGCCGCGGCTCGAGCTGCCCGCTGGCGCCGGCCCGTTATCCACGCTCGATGGCGCTAAATTATTGCGCGCTGCCGGGGTCGAACTTGCCCGCAGCGAATTTGCGCGCACGGCGGCAGAAGCGGTGGGGTGCGCCGAGCGCATCGGCTATCCGGTAGCCGTCAAAATCGAATCGAAAGCCATCCTGCATAAAACGGACGCCGGCGGTGTCGCGCTCAATCTCGGCGATGGAGCAGCGGTCGCGGCTGCGTTTACGCAAGTAACGACCAGCGCCGCGCGCTACAACCCCGAAGCGGCATTGGATGGCGTAATAATCCAGCAGATGATTGCGGGCGGCGTCGACCTCGTCATCGGTTTGCACCACGATCCGGTGTTCGGTACGGTCGTCATGGCGGGGCTTGGGGGCATCCATGTCGAAGTGCTCAAGGACGTCGTGTTCCGCCAGGCGCCGGTAACCCATGCGGAAGCCGCGCGCATGCTGGCCGAACTCAGGTCCGGCGTCATGCTTGACGGCGTGCGCGGTTCGCCGGCCGTCGATCGGGCGGCGCTCGCGCGCTTGATCAGTGCGGTATCGCTGTTCGGGGTGGCGGCCGGCGCGCGACTCGCGGAACTCGATTTGAATCCCGTGCGCGCGGGCCCCGCGGGAACGCTCGCGGTGGATTGGTTAATCATATGCCGTTGAACAATACCGCAGACTTTGCTGGCCGGACGGGCCGGACCGCGCTCGTGCGCCTCGTCTTCTGCACAGCACTCGTTACCACCGCAAGCGTGCGCACCGCCGAAGCGCAAGTGCATGCGGTGCCCATCAAGGACCCGTCGTTCGTTTACGAGCTCGAGGGCTACAGCGTGCAGCCGCCGCCCGGTCCCGGCTGGTTCGAGATGCAGCGTGACCGGCAGCAGGTATTGTTCGGCAAGAAGATCGAGTCGCCGACGCATTCGTTCGGCGCCACGGCGACGGCGGACCCGATCGGCGAGAAATTCGAAACGCGCGAGCAATTCCGTGACTACGTGACCAAATTTCGCACGGCGGAATTCGATCCGGAGCGCTTTAAGATGATCGAATTCGACTCCGCGCTCGACGACACCCAGCCTGCATGGTGCGTGCGGTATCACTTGAAGCATACCGACCGCGATGCCGTGCTCGCGCGCAACCGGACGCTGCTGGTGGAGGATTTCGGCATCACCTGCCTGCATCCCGCGAAAAACGACTTGGTGATCGACATCGGCTATTCGGAGCGCGGACGCGTCGCCGAGCTCAAGACCGAGCTGAGCGCGAGCCTGCGCAAAGAAGGCGAAAGCTTCATCCGCAGCCTCAAATTCGGGTTGCGCTGAGATGGCAGTCACACTCGCCGCTATTCGCCAGGCGGCCGTCGCGCTGCAAGGCGCAGTCGCCGACACGCCTTGCCTGTATTCGCGCACGCTGTCGGAGGTGACCGGCGCCGAAGTCTATTTGAAGTTTGAGAACCTGCAGTTCACCGCGGCTTTCAAAGAGCGCGGCGCGCTGAACAAGCTCTTGTCGTTGACCGCGCCGCAACGCGCTGCCGGCGTGATCGCCGCCTCGGCCGGCAATCATGCGCAAGGGGTTGCCTACCACGCGCACCGGCTGGCGATTCCCGCCGTCATCGTGATGCCGCGCTTCACGCCCAACGTCAAGGTCGAGCGCACGCGCAGCCACGGCGCTGAAGTGGTGTTGCACGGCGCGAGCTTCGATGCGGCGCACGAACACGCCGTGATGCTCGCGGCCGGCCGCGGGCTGACCATGGTGCATCCGTACGACGACGAAGCTGTTATCGCAGGGCAGGGCACGCTCGGCCTCGAGATGCTCGCCGCATGGCCGCAGCTTGAAATACTGGTCGTGCCGATCGGCGGCGGGGGACTGATCGCGGGTGTCGCCACTGCGGCGAAAGGCATCAAACCCGCCATTGAAATCATCGGGGTGCAGACCACCCGCTATCCGTCGATGTACTGCGCGATCAAGGCGCAGCCGCCGCAGTTCGGCGCCAACACCATCGCGGAGGGAATCGCGGTCAAGACCCCGGGCGCGCTCACGCTGCCCATCGTGCGCGAACTCGTCGCCGACATCGTGCTCGTCGCTGAGGGCGTGCTCGAGCAGGCCATCGTCATGCTGCTCGAGATCGAGAAAACGGTCGTCGAAGGGGCGGGCGCCGCCGGGCTCGCCGCACTGCTCGCTTATCCCGAAAAATTCAAAGGCCGACACGTCGGGCTCATTCTGTGTGGCGGGAATATCGACCCGTTGATGCTCGCCGATATCATCGAGCGCGGCATGGTGCGCGCGGGACGCCTCACGCGGCTCACCGTGGAACTCACCGACCTGCCCGGATCGCTCGCGGCCGTCACCGCTTGCATCGCCGCGAACAACGCGAACATCGAAGAAGTCCACCACCAGCGCAAATTCACGCGTTTGCCGGTGCAATCCGCAGTGGTCGAATTCGTGGTGCAAACGCGCAACCGGGCGCACGCGGATGAACTCGTCGCGGCGCTGAGCGCGGCTGGCTTCGCGGCCAGCCTTGCCGATGGCGGGCTGCCGGCGCCGGCGCCTTAGGTTCAGCCGGGCTTGATGCCCGCCGCGCGGATTACTTTTTTCCGGCGCTGGTGGTCGGCGTGCATCTAGGGTACCTCTGATTAAGTCCGTTCGTGCTGATGTATAGAAGCACGAACACAGCTTCCGCAGAGGGAAACTGTTCACCCCATTCGATCTCAGGGCGAACGGTTTAGGAATTATTGAGTATTACGTAATAGATGACAATGGCGCCGTTCGTCAAAACTTTCCCTCACCCTCGGTCCCTCACCCTCGGTTGCTCTCCCGGCACGAGACCCCGTGCTCCCTCATCCCCCAACCCTTCTCCCTCCGGGCATTGGTATCTACACATCTTTTTGTCTTGAAAGGCGTTGTACAAAAATGGACGCCGTGTTAGAAACTGGCGGCATGCTCTTAAGAAACCGGAATTTGAGCCAAGGCTCGTCAAG
>JBKJMN010000150.1:0-2900 GCA_046596405.1 Burkholderiales bacterium | reverse complement strand
ACACGCTGGCGGCGCTGCATCAGCAACTGGGGCAGGTGATAGACGGGTTGAAGGCACAGCAATCGCAGCAAGCGGTTTCCGTAAAAAAAGACGGCAAGAAAACGCTTAGCTAAAGGTCCGCATGTCGTCGATCTCGAAACGCTTATCGTCACTCCAGGCCGAGGTGTGGGATTTCTCGCCGGCGATTCTGCAGACTCAGCATGCGCCGCCGTCCCCGCTCCCGCGATTAATTCTGTACACGCTGCTCGCGTTGTTCGCCGTGCTGCTCATTTGGGCAACCTTCGGAAAACTGGATATCGTGGCCGTCGCGCAGGGCAAACTAGTGCCGGAAACCTTCCTCAAAGTAGTGCAGCCTTCGGACTCCGGCGTCATCAAGGAAATCCTGGTCAGGGAAGGCGATGAGGTAGCGGCCGGCCAGGTTTTGATGCGCATGGATACGAGCGTGTCCTCGTCCGATCGCAAAGTTCTCGACACCGATTTTCAATTGAGAGCCTTGCAATTGCGCCGTATCGATGCCGAACTCAAGGGGGCGTCACTTGCAAAGAAAACGGGCGACAGTCCGGCGCTGTTCTCACAGGTCGAAGCGCAGTACCGGTCGCATCGTCGCGCATACCAGGATGCGCTTGACACTGAGCGGGCCGCGCTCGCGAAGGCCCAGCACGACCTGAAGAGCGCCATGGAAGTCGAGTCGAAACTCAAGCAGACTTTGCCGATTTTTCAGGAACAGGAAAAAGGCTGGGACCAACTGGCCAAAGAAGGTTTTGCCGGCAAGCTGATGGCGCTCGACCGCAAACGCAGCCGGATAGAGACCGAGCAGGAGTTGCAGGCGCAGTCCCAGAACGTGCAGGGTCTCAAATCGGCAATCGCGCAATCGGAAAAGCGGCTGGCGCAGATTACTTCCAATTATCACCAACAATTGCATAACGAGCGCATCGACGCCGAGTCACAGCACAACAAGCTCGATCAGGAGATTGCCAAGCATACTTACAGGCATGGGTTGCTCGAGCTGCGGTCACCGCAGGCGGGCATGGTCAAGGACCTTGCGACGCACACCATCGGTACGGTTGTATCGCCCGGAACGGTGATCGCAACGATAGTGCCGCATAACGAGCCGCTGCTCGCGGAGGTTTGGGTAACGAATCTCGACGCAGGCTTCATCATCCCCAAACAAGAGGCGAAACTGAAGCTGTCGGCGTACCCGTTCCAGCAATACGGAATGCTCGATGGAGTGGTGCGTTATGTTAGCGCCGACGCAAGCGATAAGCCGGGTGATAACGGCAATCTCTCGCTGGCGAACGACGGCGGCAAACCGCCGGCTGGTCAGTCCCCGCTTTCCTATCGCACTCTGGTGGCCCTGAATTCCATTGAACTCGAAAGCAGAGGGCAGCGCTTCAAACTTGCGCCGGGCATGCAAGTGAGCGCCGAGATCAACCTCGGGACTCGAACCGTCCTTCAATATTTGTTGTCGCCGATCCAGAAAAATTTGCATGAGGCGTGGCGGGAGCGATAAAACGGTTGTTTCCACGATTCGAGTACACCACAGGCTCGGCACGGCACGGCTGCCGAAGCCGCGCCCAATCGCTGGAGTGTAGCTTTGCGCTAAGGGCAAGATCGATGTAAATCATGTGGTAGCGAATTTTTCGCGACCCGACGAAAACCATATTCCCGCTGTTCGGCGGCTACCGCGTGCGCACTATGCTCGACCGCCATCAACACGCTAGGTTCACGTGCGAACACGCCCAACCGGGCTCGGTATGCTGCCGCGCGTTTCGGCTGGCGTTTAACGATGTCTAACAATATGCTAACGGGCTAAGCGAAATTCTATGTTTTCGACATAAAATGCAGGCTCCTGGTTTCGGAGCATAAGCATGTCGAGCGAAGCATCGGAGGAAGGCTATCTAGTCAGCATAGCCGGCACGATGGCTGGGTGGGATAAGCCGCAGGAAAAATTCGATGCGGCGTTTGCCAAACGCGAATTCATTCTGTTCAGCCAGTCGATCGTCAAGCTGACGCCCGGCGGCGACAAGCGCGCGCATTTCGAAGTCTTCGTCCGCCTGCAAGAGGAGGAGCGGCATCTCATCCCGCCGGGGTCGTTCCTGCCCATGCTCGAGCATTTGAATCTCGGGCCCACGCTCGATCGTTACGTGGCCCACACGTTGCTCGGCGGATTGCGAACGATCAAGGCCGGGGAGCGGGGTGTCGCGCACCTCAATCTATGCGGGGCGACACTCGCCGATCCTGATTTTTGCAGTTTCGTCGAAGCGGAATTGAAGCGCTCCGGGATCACGGGAGACTCATTGTGCTTTGAATTTCCCGCGAACGAAACGAATTATCCGGTCAGCGCGATCACGCTCGCCGAAGGTTTTCGCAAAATCGGCTGCCAGATCTCAGTCGGTGCAATGGACGATGTGAATATCCCGTTTCGACCGATCAAGGAACTGGGCGCCGCATTTCTGAAAATCGGCGGCCGGCTGATCCAGGCGCTTGCGCACAGCGACGCGGCAGTCGCTGAAGTCAGAACCGCGGCGCATGCGTGCCGCTCGTTCGACGTGCAAACCATTGCCCAAAATGTGGAAGACGCGCCCACGCTCAAGCTTTTGCGGAAAATCGACGTTAGTTTTGCGCAGGGCTACGGCATCTCCCGGCCCGGCCCGCTGGGCGGAGCAGTCAAAACCGCCGCCTGAATCGCGCCGTTGTGTCGATTATTAAGTTTTGCATTATTGATGACAAAAACTTTCCCGCCTTCGGCCCCCTCGCTTTGCTCTCCCCACCCTTCTCCCGGAGGGCATTGGTATCTACACATCTTTTTGTCTTGAAAGGCGTTGTACAAAAATGGACGCCGTGTTAGAAACTGGCGGCATGCTCTTAAGAAACCGGAATTTGAGCCAAGGCTCGTCAAG
>JBKJMN010000117.1:0-13599 GCA_046596405.1 Burkholderiales bacterium | reverse complement strand
GCGAAAGAGCAGATCGTGCAGGGCCGGCTCGGCACTGTCACCGGCCTCTCCGCGCGCATCTACAATTCGCGCGCGCAGGTGTTTCAGATGCTCGATCGCAATCCCGGCGCAACGCCGGTGGTCGATTCGCTGACTTATTACATTGACATGCTGGGGTGGTTCCTCGACAAGAACCCCGTGGTCGAGGTATGGGCGCGGGGCAAGGCCGGCATTATCCGCGCGGCGGGTTACGACTGCGACGACGTAACTTACGCGGTGCTGACGCTCGCCGACGGCGCGCTCGTCAACCTCGCGGTGAGTTTTGCGCTGCCGGCGAAATATCCGTCGCTCGGTTACAGCGGCCGGATGGAAATCCTCGGCAGCGAAGGCGTGCATCTGATCGACGACGACCATCTCGATCAGCTGCTTTACACGGATCGCGGCATTCCGCATATCTACGTGCCGGGCCACACCGTGAACATGGCGTTTCTGTCGAGCTCCGCGCCGGGCGACTGGGCAGCAGGCGAGTTCTGGGGGCCACTTGCCAACGAGACGCGCAACTGGCTCGATCATCTGGCCACGGGCCGCGCGTGCGCGCTCACGACGGCGCGCGAAGCGCGCGATAATCTCGAAATCACGCTCGCGATCGAAGCAGCGGTCGCTTCAGGTGAGACAGTGCGGTTGAACAGGAAATGAATCCAGGCGATAAAGGAGTAAGCGTATGAAAAAGCAGTTGGTGATCGGCGCATGCACAATGGCCGTGGTGGCGTTCGCAATGCCGGTGTGCGCGCAAACCGCTTCGACAGGCTCAGGACAGGGGTATCCGTCCAGGCCGGTGCGTTTCATTCTGCCGTTTCCGCCCGGCGGGCCGACCGATATTCTCGGCCGCATCATCGGGCAAAAACTCGCGGTCCAGTTCGGCCAGCCGGTGGTGCCGGAAAACCGACCGGGCGCGGGCGGCAACGTCGGCACGGAGTATGCCGCGAAGCAACCGCCCGACGGCTACACGATCGTGCTCGTTGCGCCGTCGCTGGCGATCAGCCCCGGTCTCTACAAGAAGCTCGGTTACGATCCGGTCCGGGATTTCTCCCCGATCTCGCTGGTCGCGCAAATTCCGAATGTGCTGCTCGTGCACCCGTCGGTGCCCGCGAAAACGCTGCGCGAGCTCGTGCAACTCGCCAAAGGCAGTCCGGGCAAACTGAATTTCGGGTCGGGCGGACTCGGCACCTCCAATCATCTCGGCGGCGAGATGTTCAAAGGGCTGACCGGCGTGAACATGGTGCACGTACCGTACAAAGGCTCCAACGAAGCGATGGTCGGCATGATGGGCGGTCACGTGGACATGGTCGTGATCGGCGTGCCGCCGACCTTGCCGCATATCAAGGCAGGGCGCGTGCGGCCGCTCGCGATTCTGGCGGAGCGGCGCGTGCCGTACTTGCCTGAGGTGCCGACGGCCAAGGAAGCGGGCGTGCCGAATTACGTTGTCACGACCTGGTACGGCATACTCGCCCCTGCGGGTACCCCGCGCGAAATCATCAACCGGCTCAATGCCGAATGGATCAAGATCGAAGCGCAGGGTGACACCCGGGAGAAGATGGCCGCCGCCGGTTACGATCCGATGACCAGCACTCCGGACCAGTTTGCGGAATTCATCAAGTCCGAGATGGTGAGCTGGGCGAAAGTCATCAAGGACGCGAACATCAAGATCGACCAATGAGGAGAAGCGCAGTGAATTCGAATAAAAATCTGATCATAGGCGTGGCGTTCGCTCTCGCCACGGGTGCGGCCGGCGCGGCAGACGCGCCTTACCCGAGCAAGGCGGTGCGCATGGTAGTGCCGTTTGCGCCGGGCGGCCCGACGGATGTGATTGCGCGCTTCGTCGCCGCGCGACTTTCCGAAAGCTTCGGTCAACAGGTCGTGATCGACAACCGCGCCGGCGCGGGCGGCAACATCGGCATGGGCATGGCGGCAAGCTCCACACCCGACGGGTATACGCTGGTCGTCGTCAGCTCGAGCTTCGTCGTGAATCCGGGCCTCTACGCGAAAATCCCGTACGATCCTTACAAGAGCTTCGCGCCGGTCACCAATATGGCCGCATCGCCGAACGTCTACACGGCGCATCCATCGGTTCCCGCCAAGACGATGCCGGAACTCATCAAGCTGATTCAGGCGAATCCGAAGAAATACAGTTTTGCGACGCCCGGCATTGGAACGACCCCCGATCTTGCGGCCAGCCTGTTGAAGGTGACGAGCAAGCTCGATGTGACAACGGTGCCGTATGCGGGCGCGGGTCCCGCGGTAACTGCGGTGATCGGCAATCAGGTGCCGCTCGGCTGCACGGCGTTGCCGCCGACGACGCCGCATATTCTCGGCGGGCGGCTGCGTGCCATCGCCGTCACGAGCGCCAGGCGCTCGCCCGCTTTGACCGACGTGCCGACGATGGCCGAGGCCGGTTTAGCGGGCCAGGAAAGCGAAACGCTGCAGGGCGTGCTGGTTCCCGCGGGCACGCCGAAAGCGGTGGTGCAGAAGCTGCAAAGCGAGATCGCCAGAATTCTCGCGCAGCCCGACACGAAGGAAAAAATCATCGGGCTCGGCTTCGACATCGTCGCGAGCACGCCTGAGCAGTTCGCGGCGCAAATCAAAAGCGAAGTCGCCAAGTGGTCGAAGGTGGTCAAAGACGCGGGCATAAAAGTCGAATGAGAGAAAGCAGGATCGAGGATGAGAATCACGGCAATACGGGAAGTGGCAGTACCCATTAATTCGACCATCCACAACGCGGTCTTCGATTTTTCCGAAATGACGACGTCGGTCGTCGCGGTGATCACGGATGTGATGCGCGGCGGCAAGCCGGTCACCGGGTTTGCTTTCAATTCGACCGGTCGTTACGCGTGCGGTGCGCAGATGCGCGACCGGCTGATCCCGCGCATCATGAAAGCGCCACCCGAGGCATTGCTGAATGCGGCCGGCGACAATTTCGATTGCGAAAAGATCCTCGCCTGTATGATGCAGCGCGAGAAGCCGGGCGGTCATACCGAGCGCTCGGTGGCGATAGGCACGATCGAAGTCGCGTGCTGGGACGCGGTCGCGAAAATAGCCGACATGCCGCTGCACGCCGTGCTGGCCGGAAAATACAACGACGGCAAAGTGCCGGAGAAAGTCCCGTGCTACGTCGGTGGCGGCTGGTATGCGCCGGGCAAAGGCATCAAGGAATTGCAGGACGAGATTCGCCTGCGCCTCGACGAAGGCTACACGACCATGAAAATAAAGGTCGGCGGCATGTCGATTCCGGATGACGTGAAGCGCGTCGAGGCTGGCATAGCCATAGTCGGCGCGAGCGACCGGCTCGCGGTCGATGCGAACGCGGGTTTCAATCGGGCGCGCGCGTTGGCGTATGCGCAGGCGCTGAAACCGTTCAAGCTCCGCTGGTTCGAGGAGCCGACCGATCCGCTCGACTACGCGCTGCTCGCCGACGTGGCGTCGATCTACGACTCGCCGATCGGCACTGGCGAGAATCTGTTTTCCACCCAGGACATCGAGAATCTCGTGCGCTTCGGCGGCCTGCGGCCCGAGCGCGACATTATCCAGATCGACGTGCCGCAGTCGTACGGCATCGTGCAGTTTGCGCGCACGCTCGACATGCTGAAGCGGCACCAGTGGCAGCGCCATTCGGTCTTCCCGCACGGCGGCAACCAGATGACCCTCGCCATCGTCGGCGGCTTCGGTCTCGGCGGCTGCGAAGCGTATCCGGACGTGTTCGGCGTGTTTGCGGGATTTGCGGATGACGCGAAAGTGGACAACGGCTATCTCAAGCTGTCCGACCGGCCCGGTATCGGTTTCGAGGCGCAGAACCAGTTATACGCGGTGATGAAAGAACTGGTCGCGTAAAGCGCTTTCCCGGCGCGCGCGACACGCTGGCGCGTTTCGTCGAGGAGAATTACGGGCCCCGCTTTGTGCACGGGGACCGGCTGGCAGAAACGCTGAGACGGCTGTGAATCCGGGCTAAACGAGCGGCACGTAGTCGTATTCGCCCACACCCTGCAGAATGAGAAACGTCGCGGAACGCTCGCCGCCATTGATGACGAGATGCGGGCGTCCCGCTTCGACGGTGTGAGTCTCGCCGATATTCAGCCGCAGCTCTTCCTTCGGCTCGCGCAGGAAAATGCGGATGCTGCCGTCGAGAACGTAGAACGTGTCCCGGATGTTGGTGTGAAAATGCCACGGCACTTGCTGCGTCGGCGAGATTTGCAGCTCGTTGATCCGGAAACCCGGCCGCTCGGCGTGCCGCGCGCGGCGCTCGACCGGATAAAGATGGCTCGCATCTTTGACCGGTTGCAGATTGACTTTCATGGCGTACCCCCTGTAACGATGCCTGGCGTCAGCGCACTCGCTTCGCTTTGCCGGCCAACTTGCGGTACACCGCCGGCCGCGCGAGCGGCGGATCGACCCTGCGGGCGGGCACCGCGCGCATGCCGCCGCCAGTTCCCACGGGCTGAAAAGCCGGCACGAGATGGCGCTTGCCGTTGCCGATCAGATCCGCGCGCCCCATGCGGTTGAGCGCTTCGCGCAGCAGCGGCCAGTTCTCGGCATCGTGATAACGCAGGAATGCCTTGTGCAGCCGCCGCTGGCGGCCGCCGCGGATGATCTTGACCTGCTCCGACGTGGCCGTCACTTTGCGCAGCGGATTTTTGTTGGTGTGATACATCGCGGTCGCAAGCGCCAGCGGCGTCGGCAGGAAAGTCTGCACCTGGTCGAGCCGGAAACCGTTGTGCTTGAGCCATAGCGCCAGCGCCAGCATGTCCTCGTCGGTGGTGCCCGGATGCGCGGCGATGAAGTAGGGAATCAGGTACTGTTCCTTGCCGGCCTCTTTTGAGAACCGGTCGAACATTTCCTTGAACCTGTCGTAGCTGCCGATCCCCGGTTTCATCATTTTCGACAGCGGGCCGTCCTCGATATGCTCGGGCGCGATCTTGAGGTAGCCGCCGACGTGGTGGGTCGCGAGTTCCTTCACGTACTCGGGCGAGCGAACCGCGAGGTCGTAGCGCAGCCCCGACGCCACAAAAACCTTTTTGATGCCCGGTAGCGCGCGCGCCTTGCGGTAGAGATTGATGAGCGGCGCGTGATCGGTGCCGAGGTTCTCGCACACGTCCGGAAACACGCACGACAGGCGGCGGCACGACGACTCAATTTTCGGATCCTTGCACGCCATCCGGTACATGTTCGCCGTGGGACCGCCGATATCCGAAATGACGCCGGTGAAGCCGGGCGTGCGATCGCGGATTTCCTCGATCTCGCGCAGCACCGATTCTTCGGAGCGGCTCTGGATGATGCGCCCTTCATGTTCGGTGATCGAGCAGAACGTGCAGCCGCCGAAGCACCCGCGCATGATGTTGACCGAATAGCGGATCATTTCCCACGCCGGGATTTTGGCCTCGCCGTACGCAGGATGCGGCGCGCGTGCGTACGGGAGCCCGTAAACGTGGTCCATCTCCGGCGTCGTCAATGGCACCGGCGGCGGATTCAGCCAGACATCACGCAAACTCGCGTGTTCGCCGTGCGCCTGCACCATCGCGCGCGCGTTGCCTGGATTCGATTCGAGGTGGAAGGTGCGCGACGCGTGCGCGTAAAGCACGGGATCTTTGGTCACTTGCTCATACGACGGCAGCCGGATCACGGTGCGCGCGCGTTCCAGATGGCGTGCCGCGAGGTGCTCCGCGCGTGTTTGAATGCGGATCGGGTGCACGTTGGCGGGCAGGGCGTCCGCCGGCGGCGAGGCCGGATTTTTCGTCTTCACCGCATAAGGATCGGGATGCGGGTTGATAGCGCCCGGCGTATCGACGGTGGTCGAATCCGCTTCGGTCCATCCGGCGGGCCGCCACCCGTGCGGCGCCATGAACGCCGTGCCGCGCAGGTCGCGAATAGTGGCGATGGGTTCGCCTTTGGCGAGCCGGTGCGTGAGTTCGACGAGCGCGCGCTCGGCGTTGCCGAACAGCAGCAGATCGGCTTTCGAGTCAGGCAGGATAGAGCGGCGGACTTTGTCCGACCAGTAATCGTAATGGGCGATGCGGCGCAGGCTCGCTTCGATGCTGCCGATCACGAGCGCGGCATCGGGAAACGCCTCGCGGCAGCGCTGCGCGTACACAATCACCGCGCGGTCGGGCCGCTTGTTCGCCGCGGCATCCGGCGTATACGCATCGTCCGAGCGGATTTTGCGGTCGGCCGTGTAGCGGTTGACCATCGAATCCATGTTGCCCGCCGTGACGCCGAAATAAAGGTTGGGCTTGCCCAGGCGCGCGAAGTCGTCCGCCGATTGCCAATCGGGCTGGCTGATGATGCCGACGCGGAAACCCTGCGCTTCGAGCAGGCGTCCGACCAGCGCCATGCCGAAGCTCGGGTGGTCTATATAGGCGTCGCCGGTGACGAGGATGACGTCGCAGGAATCCCAGCCGAGCGCATCCATCTCGGCGCGCGACATCGGCAGGAAAGGTGCGGTGCCAAAGCGTTGCGCCCAGTGTTTGCGGTACGACGTGAGTTGCCTGGGGGCGGTTGCGTTCATGAATTCAATCGATTTTCCGGTTATCCGTCTGACATCGCCGCAGCGTTAAGTATCCCGGTGGCGACGGATAATGCGGCGAGAAAGAGGGCGGGCGCAATTTTACCTGCCTTTACGTCGGCCGCGAGACTGGGCAGGATCAGGCGCGTAACGCCGTAAGCCAGTAATTGCGCGACCAGCGCGACCGCGCTCCACAGCAGCATGTCGGGAAGGCTACCGCTTTGGGCGACGGCCTGTGCGAGCGGGCAGGTATAACCGAGGATGGCGCCGCCGAGCGAGATCGCCGCGGCGGTGTTGCCCTCGCGGATCAGCGTGACCTCCCAGAACGGTGTAATCGCCGTGTAAATCGCGACGAAGAGAATCAGTGCCACTATCGCGACCGCGAAATAGATCAGATGCGCGCTTACGCCGGATACGGCGGGGTTGAGCCAGGTAGCGTCCATGGGTTCTCCTCAGGGTCTCTTATTCGAAATAATGCGGTACGAAGCGGCTGCGGTTGGTGGTTACTGGCGTTAGGTCCTCGCGAATGCCGATGCCCGCGGGTTCATCGCCGACGACCCATGCGCCGATAACAGGATAGCAGCCGTCGAATGCGGGCAGTTCGGCACGCGCCTGATACACATAACCCTCTGCGCCATAGGGCCCGTCGGTGCTGGCCTCGCGCTGACGGCCGGAAAATGAAATGTTGGCACCTTCGCGCGAGAAGAAGGGTTTTTTCACGAAGTCGGCGCCGAGGTAATCCGGCGTGAAATACGCGGGCAGCAGATTCGGATGGTCGGGAAACAACTCCCACAACACGGCGAGGATTGCTTTATTTGACAGCAGCGCCTTCCACGGCGGCTCGACGATGGCAGGCGCGCTGGTGGCGAGGTGGACGCCAAACGGTTCGCGCATCAGCCATTCCCAGGGGTAGAGTTTGAACCATGCGGTGACCGGCCGGTTTTCGAGGTCGACGAACGACGCGCCATCCCAGCCGAGATCTTCCACATACACGAAGGACGTCGCGAGGCCGGCCTGCGTCGCAGTATCGCGCAGGTATTCGAGCGTGACCCGGTCTTCTTCATTTTCTTTCACGCACGAGAAATGCAGGCTCGTCGCAGGCGGCCAGCCGGCGGCCAGTGCCCGCCAGCGCGCGATCATTTTTTCATGCAGCGAGTTGAACTGGTCCGGCCGCGCGGAGTCCTCGAGCCACTGCCATTGCGCGACCGCGGCTTCCAAAATCGAAGTCGGCGTATCGGCGTTGTATTCAAGCAGCTTGGGCGGCTGCCGGCCGTCGTAGGCAAGATCGAACCTGCCGTAGAGCGACGGCGCATTTTGCAGCCACGACTTCTCGACCAGCGGCACGAACGCTGGCGGGATCAGCATCTGCGCGCACCGCGCTTCGCCCACGATGTGCTTGACTGCGGCGAGTGCCAGGCGCTGGAGTTCCGCTGTCGCGGCTTCGAGTTCGTCGATTTCGGCGGCGCTGAATCGATAGCAGGCCGTTTCGTTCCAATAACCGCCGTCCGCCGAATGAAAGGTGAAGCCTAGTGCCGCAAATTTGGCCTCCCAGCCGGTGCGCGCGGCCGAGGCGAGACGTTCCATCCTAAGAACCTATAGAACCGGCGGCGCGCGCGGAACTGCCGAACCCGCCGCGCGGTGCGGGTATGTTGACGGATTTACTACCCATGTAGTTGCCGGTCACCGGATTGATGGCCGGCCGGTCCGGCGTACCGGACCACACATGCTTGCCACCGGGCGTTTCGACGATCGAATTGAAGCGCGGGCCGAAGAAATACGCGCCCGCGAGCGCGCCGGCCGCGGCCCCGGCCACACCCGCGCCGGCACCGGTGCGGCCGGGCGGTTGTTCGCAGTTGGTTTCACCCCAATCCTGCACGCATTCCTGCTTCGCTTTGTAGACATAGCGGTCCGTTGGCAGGTGGTCCTCCGAGCACGCGCCGATGAGCACCGTGCCGAGCGCCACCAGTTGTACGTGACTCGAGCGTTTGCCTTTCATGGCGCCGCTCTCTGTGCGGAGCGTTGTTCCCACCAGCGCTGGAGCCAACCGGTGTTGCCGCCGACTTCGACGATCTCGCGCAAGGCGTCGGGCAGCGGCGGATATTCGCGCGTGACACCGCGCGTGTGGTTGATGAAGAACCCGTTCTGAAAGTCGACTACAAGCTCGTCGCCGGTCGCGCACATTTCGCCGACGTTGACGCAATCGGTCAGCACGCGCACGCCGGCCCCGACCGCGGCGCGATAGGCAAGAAACGGCATCGACTCGCAGACGAGCCCGAGGCCCAGCGCCTGCATCGCAATGTAACCGTTAGCTTTCGGGCCCATGCCGAAGTTGCGCCCGGTGACGATGATGTCGCCGGGCCGCGCGCGCGTATGGAATCCGCAATCGGTTTCCTCGAACAGGTGCGGCACGAGCTTTTGCGGATCCATCTCGCGCGCCACGATGAGCCTATTCGGGATGACCCCGCCGGGGTGCGGGACGTCGTGCCCCAGTTTGTAACAGCGGCCTTTGAGCAGCCAGTTGAATTCGGACATGCGAAATTTTCCGTCTATCGTGTGCGCTGACACGTTACAAAGTATTAATAAACAATCATATAAGATAATCCACTGGAATGTTGAGCTTGCTTAAGAACTTTCTCACGACTTCCAGAAACAGCGCTAATATACCTTGCCAAGGTATTGTTTTAGGTAGAGTATCAGGAGTAGCGCTATTCATGCCGCAGCACGGTGCAACGTGCGCGACGACCCGGGAGGGAGCCATGGCGAAAATCGTTGTCTTCAATCAGAAGGGCGGGGTCGGCAAAACGACGACCACGCTGAACCTGGCCGCGCTGCTGGCGCGTCGCGGACGCACGCCCCTCGTCATCGACCTCGATCCGCAGGCGCATCTGTCGGCGATCAGCGGGGTTACCGCCGACGACGGCCGCGACAGCCTCTATGCGTTTTACCAGGATACGAAGCCGCTGGCGCAGCTGGTGCGCGATGGCACCGCAGGTTGCCCGGTCATCCCTTCCCACCTCGACTTGTCCAAGGTCGACACCCAGTTTGGCAAAGGGCCGCAGGCATTGTTCCGATTGCACGCCGGCATCGTTAAAGAGAACCTGAATACCGAGCGGCCCATCCTGATGGATGCGTGCCCGATGCTGGGGGTGCTGTCGCTGAACGGAATTTTCGCTTGCGACCGCGTGCTGATCCCGATTTCCGCGGATTACCTCGCGATCAACGGGGCGCTGCAGGTCGACAAGACGCTGCGCGCGCTGGAACGCGTCCTGAAGAAGCCGCCGATGAAACGTTTCGTCCTCACGCGTTTCGATACGCGCCGCAAGATGTCGTGGGACATCGACCGTAAGCTGCGCGAGCGCTTCGGCGCGGAAATGTGCGAAACGCGCATCACGGAAAACGTCAGCCTCGCTGAAAGCCCGGCACAGAATTGCGATATATTCCGGCACGCGCCGGAAAGCCGCGGCGCCTCTGACTACACCGCCTTGCTGGACGAACTCACCGCCGCGGGCTTCGTGAACTAGGCTTTGCCCGGCGGCTCGCGCTCGCCCTCCTTGCCGATCAGGTTGATCGCGCTCTCGAGATCGAAACCTTCTTCTTTGACCGACGCGCGCACTTCCACGCAGTCGATAATCTCGCAGCGGTGATAGATCTGGCCGACTTTGCGCTCGGCCTCGGCGCGGTCGCGCGCAGCGACCTGCAGGTTGTCGACGACCATGCCGCCGCGCGTCCTGATTTTGAAACCGAACTTGATCACCGGCGGCGGCCTTTAAGTTGGGTGCGTGAAAGATTATCCCACGAGCGCGGAAGGCGCGTCGCCAGGAGTTACGGCTCCGCTTTTAAATTGGCCTGGTAGCGCTTGAAGTTCGCAACGTAGTGATCGGCAGTGCGGTTGATGCGCGTGATTTCTTCGGGCGACAGCTGGCGCACGACCTTGCCCGGCGAACCCAGCACCATCGAGCCGTCGGGTATCGTTTTGCCCTCCGCGATCAGCGTGTTGGCGCCAATCAGGCAGTTCTTGCCGATGACCGTGCCGTTTAGAATCACACTCTTGATGCCGATCAGGCTGCCGTCGCCGACCGTGCAGCCATGCAGCATCACCATGTGCCCGATGCTTACGTTCTTGCCGAGCGTCAGCGGGAAGCCGGGGTCGGCGTGCAGCACCGAGCCGTCCTGCACCTGGGAATTTTCGCCGATGGTGATCAGGTCATTGTCGGCGCGCACAACGACGTTGAACCACAGGCTGGCGTTATTTTCGAGCACGACCGAGCCGATTACTGTCGCATTCGGCGCAATCCAGTAATCGCCTTTGGTGACGAGCTTGCGTTCGGCGAGCGAATATTTCATATCGATGGGCCGGGCGAAGGTAAAGTGACGGGAAGGAGGCGATTATACCTTGCAGTCATATGCTGCCTGGCACGCGGGCCAATGAACAACGGGGGCCGCGGCCCCCGTTTTCGTGTGCTTCGCGTAGTGGACTACAGGAGCGGCACGATCAACAGCGCAACAATGTTGATGATCTTGATCAGCGGGTTCACGGCCGGGCCGGCGGTGTCCTTGTAGGGATCGCCCACAGTATCGCCGGTGACTGCCGCTTTGTGCGCTTCGGAGCCCTTGCCGCCATGATGGCCGTCCTCGATGTATTTCTTGGCGTTGTCCCAGGCGCCGCCGCCCGTCGTCATCGAAATAGCGACGAACAATCCAGTAACGATGGTGCCCATCAGTACGCCACCCAGCGCCTGCGCGCCGGCGTTGGGTCCGCCCAGCCACGAAAAGCCCACACCGACCACGATCGGGATCAACACCGGCAATAGTGACGGGATCATCATTTCCTTGATCGCGGCTACGGTCAGCATGTCCACCGCCTTCGAATAGTCCGGCTTGGCGGTACCTTCCATGATGCCTTTGATTTCCCGGAACTGACGGCGCACTTCTACAACGACTGAACCGGCAGCGCGGCCCACCGCTTCCATTGCCATCGCGCCGAACAGGTAGGGCACCAGGCCGCCGATGAAGAGCCCGATAATCACGTAATGGTTCGACAGATCGAAGGTGACCTGTTTGCCGGCCGCTTCCAGCGCGTGCGTGTAATCGGCAAACAACACCAGCGCGGCGAGGCCCGCCGAGCCGATGGCGTAACCCTTGGTCACCGCCTTGGTCGTGTTGCCGACCGCATCGAGCGGATCGGTGATCGCGCGCACCGAGTCCGGCAAGCCCGACATTTCGGCGATGCCGCCGGCGTTGTCGGTGATCGGGCCGTAGGCGTCGAGCGCGACGATGATGCCGGTCATCGACAGCATCGACACGGCGGCGATGGCGATGCCGTACAGGCCCGCGAATGCGTAGGCGCCGTAAATCGCGGCGCACACCGAAATGACCGGCAGCGCGGTCGATTTCATCGACACGCCGAGACCGGCGATGATGTTGGTGCCGTGGCCGGTGGTCGAGGCGGCCGCGATGTGTTGCACCGGCGCGTACTCGGTGGCGGTGTAATACTCGGTGATCACCACCATCAACGCGGTCAGGATCAAACCGATCACTGCGGCGCCGAAGAGTCTCATCGCCGACAGTTCCGGGTAATAAGTGCCGATGTCGCCCATCAGGGTTTGCGTCACGAAGTAGAACGCAATCAGCGCGAGCACGCCGGAAACGGCGAGGCCGCGGTACAGCGCGTTCATGATTTTGCCGCCGGCGCGTGCGTTGACGAAATAGCAGCCGACGATAGACGCCAGGATCGACACGCCGCCGAGCACCAGCGGATATACCGCCGCTCTCAAAGCGATTTCCGGCTGGGCGAGCAGCAGCGCGCCCAGTACGATGGTGGCGACGATGGTGACGGCATAGGTCTCGAACAAATCGGCCGCCATGCCGGCGCAGTCCCCGACGTTGTCACCGACGTTGTCGGCGATCACCGCCGGATTGCGCGGGTCGTCTTCGGGGATGCCGGCCTCGACCTTGCCGACGAGATCGGCGCCGACGTCAGCACCCTTGGTGAAAATACCGCCGCCAAGACGCGCGAAGATCGAGATCAGCGAGCCGCCGAAGGCGAGGCCGACGAGCGGGTGTACGACTTCCGGCAGCGTTGCACCTTCAGCGGCAGTGTTAAGCAGAATCCACAGAAATCCGGTGACGCCCAGCAGACCGAGGCCCACCACGAGCAGGCCGGTGATGGCGCCGCCGCGAAAGGCGATGGCCAGCGCTTCATTGAGACCGGTGCGGGCGGCTTCGGCAGTGCGCACGTTGGCGCGCACCGATACGTTCATGCCGATGTAGCCGGCGAGACCCGACAGGATGGCGCCGACGGCGAAACCGATTGCAGTGGTCCAGTTCAGCGCGAATCCGAGCGCCACGAACAGGACCGCGCCGACGATGGCGATGGTCGCGTACTGGCGGTTCAGATAAGCGGTCGCGCCCTGCTGAATGGCGGCGGCGATCTCGCGCATGCGATCATTGCCGGCGGGCTGCTTGATAACCCACAGCGCCCAGACGATGCCGAAAATGATGCCGATCCCCGCGCAGCCCAGCGCGATGATCAATCCAGTGAATGCAGTCATGCTTCCTTCTCCCTTAGTGTCTTAGTGTTTATCGGCCAAGCCGGCGGGCCGCTCGTTGCTGCTCAGTGCCGCATTATATAAGACCCATCGCCGTGGCCGCGTATCAATTTCAGATTTTGAATGGGGCGGCCAGCTTTTTTGGCACCGCGCTGTTCTTCAGCTTGACATAATCCGGTAGGCCGTTCTTGAACGGCGGGTAATCCTCGCCGGCGATCAGCGGCATCAGGTACTCGCGGCACTTGTCCGTGATGTGGAAGCCGTCGGCGGTGATGAAATCGCGCGGCATTTTTTTCTCTTTGTTCGCAATGTCCTTCAGCTCGGCGGCTTCAATGGTCCACTTGTACGGCTTGTTCGATTTGCGCACGATTACCGGCATGACCGCGTTGCGGCCCTTGAGCGCGAGCTCGACTGCGGCCTTGCCGACGGCATAAGCCTGCTGCACGTCGGTTTTCGACGCGATGTGGCGCGCTGCGCGCTGCAGGTAATCGGCGACCGCCCAGTGATATTTGTAGCCGAGCT
>JBKJMN010000017.1:0-2512 GCA_046596405.1 Burkholderiales bacterium | reverse complement strand
CCGCGATAAAGCTCGGTATGCCCTTTTTGCCGGCCAAAACCCTTGACTTCGGTCACGGTCAAGCCGCTGACGCCAATTTCAGACAGCGCCTCGCGGACTTCGTCGAGCTTGAACGGCTTGAATATCGCTTCGATTTTTTTCATGAGTATTTACTCCGCCTGTCTTGACCGGTGGCGTGCCGCGACCGATTTCAGTCCATAGTATAAGGCCTTGTGGCGCCGAATTAAATCGTGCTTATTATTCAAACTGATGGCGATATTTGTTGGTAATCGGGTAGCGCCAGTCCTTGCCGAACCCGCGCGGGGTGATACGGATACCGATCGGCGCCTGCCGGCGCTTGTATTCGCTGATGCGCAGCAAATGGATCACGCGCTCGATGTCCTTGCGGCTGTAACCATGAGCCTCGATTTCACGCAACCCTTCGTTGTGTTCGACGTAAGCCTCCATGATGCCGTCAAGCACATCGTACGGCGGCAGGCTGTCCTGATCCGTTTGATCGGGACGCAACTCCGCCGACGGTGCACGCGTAATAACCCGCTCGGGAATAACCGGCGACAGACTATTCCGATAATTGGAGAGCCGGTAAACGAGCATCTTGCTGATGTCTTTGAGCACGGCGAAGCCGCCCGCCATGTCGCCGTACAGCGTCGCATATCCGGTGCCCATTTCGCTTTTGTTGCCGGTCGTAAGCACGATAGCCCCGGATTTGTTCGACATGGCCATCAGCAGCGTGCCGCGAATGCGCGATTGCAGGTTTTCTTCCGTCGTATCGGCGGCGAGGCCGGCGAACTGCGGTGCGAGCGCCGTCGAAAAAGCATCGAACATGGGCTTGATCGCGATTTCCGAATAACGCACGCCAAGCGCCAGGGCCTCGGCAAGCGCATCGTCGCGGCTCATGCCCGCCGTGTATTGCGAAGGCATCATCACCGCATGCACTTTGTCCGCCCCGAGCGCATCGGCGGCAATGGCGACGGTGAGCGCCGAATCGATGCCGCCCGACAATCCGAGCAGCACGCCGGGAAAGCCGTTTTTCGTCACGTAATCGCGCACGCCGAGGCACAACGCGTCATAAACATCCGCTTCCAGCACGCGCTCAGGCGTCACCTCGCCCGCCACCGGATTGCCGTTGTCGATGGTGACAAACGCGAGCGCTTCCTCGAATATCGGCAACTGGTGCGTCACCGCACCGCTGCGATCCAGCGCGAACGACGCGCCGTCAAACACCAGTTCATCCTGGCCGCCGACCATATTGGCGTAGATCAGCGGAATTGCGTTTTCCGCCACGCGCTCGCGCATGACGTCGTAACGCGTGTGCTGCTTGCGCAAGTGATACGGCGACGCATTCAACACCAGCAATATTTGCGCGCCGGCCGCCCGCGCCGCGCGCGGCGCCACCGGATCCCACGTGTCTTCACAAATATTGATGCCCAGCGTGACGCCGCCGATCTCAAAAACGCACGGCTTGTCGGCCGCCTCGAAATAACGCTCTTCGTCGAACACCGTATAGTTCGGCAACGCGTGTTTGTGATAGGTCGCGACAACGCGTCCGTCCTGAATGACCGAAGCGGCGTTGTAACGACGGCCGTCCACCTGGTGCGGGTGACCGACGATCACCGTAATGCCCTGAATCCGGGCGGCGAGCTCGAGCAGCGCTTTCTCGCAGCTGCGAAAAAAATCGTCGCGCAGCAGCAGATCTTCAGGCGGATAACCGCACAGCGCGAGTTCCGGCGTCAGCAGGACGTCGGCCGCTTGAGCGCGCGCGCGCTGAGCGGCGTCGAGTATGCGCGCGACGTTTCCGACCAGATCGCCAACCGTGCAGTTGATTTGAGCAATCGCGATTTTCATCTTCCTAATATATCATCAGGGCAGTTGTGATTCCCATTCCGCACCGTCATCTCCAGTGAAGCCGGCCGAATCCGTCGTCGAAGTGCGCGACTCGATCGCGGCTATCCCTGCGACCGAATGGAACCGGCTCGCCGGCGGAGATCCGCTGTTGCGGCACGAATTCCTGCATGCGCTGCATGAAACCGGCTGCGCCAGCGCGAAAACCGGTTGGGCGCCGCAATTTCTGATCCTGCGCGAAGGGGGCGCATTCGCAGGGGCGATGCCGCTCTATTTAAAATCGCACTCGTACGGCGAATATGTTTTCGACTGGGCCTGGGCCGACGCCTACCAGCGTCACGGGCTTGCGTACTATCCGAAATTGCTCAGCGCAGTGCCTTTTACGCCGGTCGCGGGCCAGCGCATGCTCGCGGACACGCCCGCACGGCGGCACTTGCTGGCCGATGCAGCGCTGCAACTAGCGCGCGAAACGCACGTGTCGTCGCTGCACATCCTGTATCCGCAGAGCGATCACGCGGAGGAATTACAGGAATGCGGGCTCGCGCTGCGCCATGGCGTGCAGTTCCACTGGCGCAACGACCGATACGCCGACTTCGATGGTTTTCTCGCCACCTTCAATCACGACAAGCGCAAGAAAATCAAACAGGAGCGCCGTCGGGTGCGCGACGCC
>JBKJMN010000001.1:0-21828 GCA_046596405.1 Burkholderiales bacterium | reverse complement strand
GCAGCAGGCGGGAGTTGCCGCACTCTGGACTCCCCGCATAAGCGTGGTGAGCGGAGAATTGCCGCGTGACAATGCAGATCGTTCAGCCGTGGACATGCAACAGATCGATCGTTTCGTGGGTGTTCCACGAATGACGGCGCCGGGCCACTGGTTAGCGGATCGTTTGCAAATCGTCACGCATACCACCGTCAATCAATTGCAGCGTCGATCAGATGGATGGCATTTGCATTCCGCCGAACAAGCATGGATTGAGGAGCGTTTTGATGCGGTGTTGCTGGCGCTGCCCGCTCCGCAGGCTGCAACTCTTTTAGGCCCGCTCGCACCCGGTTTGTCGGCGGTGGCACGCGGCTCGACGATGCGCGGCTCGTGGGCGATGATGCTCCGCTTCGCTGCACCGGTTGCATTGCCTTTCGATGCGGCCTTCGTCAATGTGGCGCCGCTGCGCTGGATTGCGCGCGACAGTAGCAAGCCCGGCCGGCAAGGACCCGAGACCTGGGTGCTGCATGCCAGCGCTGAGTGGAGTGAAGCGCATATCGAAGAAAATGCCACTCGTGTGGCGCACGAATTACTGCACGCGTTTCTCCAACTCGGCGGCCCGAAACCCGCGGCATGGACTGCGCATCGCTGGCGCTATGCCGATACGGAACGGGCCTTGTCCAAAGTTTTCGCATGGGACGCCAATCACCAACTGGGGCTGAGCGGAGACTGGCTAAATGGCGGCAAGGTCGAAGGCGCCTGGCTTAGCGGCAGAGCTTTGGCCAAACAGGTCATCGAGAATTGCCGTGCGTGACCGCCTTGCCCCTCACCGCTCACGCGCAAGTGGTGCTTTTAGGTGCTACCTTGGCGCTTATGCCTATTGCCAACGCCGGTCCGCTGCCGCTGCTTGATTTTTCCACGCCGCAATTCGCGACGCAGTTCGGCGTCATCAACGATGGCGTAATGGGCGGCGTGTCCAAATCGCGGCTGCGCCCGGCGGCTGGTGCCATGGTGTTCGAAGGCGAGGTTTCACTCGATAACAACGGCGGATTCGCGTCGTTTCGGGGCCCCGTAAAATTTCCGGCTCTCGCCACGGCACTACAGTTGACAGTACGTGGCGACGGGCGACGCTACAAGCTAACCCTGAAACTCGACGACAGCACCCGCACCAGTCAATACCAGGCGGCGTTCGTTGCTGCTCGTGAATGGCAGACACTGAGATTCGAACCCGCCGATTTCGCAGCGAGTTTCCGCGGGCGTCCCGTCTCCGCGCCGCCGCTGCGCTTCGCCGACGTACGTTACGTCGGCCTGCTAATTTCCGACCAGCAGTCGGGCGAGTTCAAGGTTGAATTGAAGGATATAAGAACCGAATAAATCTGCCGGCAGTTTGGCTTTCAGCTGCCGCGGTTCACCACCGAGGCTGTGGCAATCAGTTCGTCGAGCAATGCCAGCGACGCACGGCCGGAACAGGTGAAGGGGTCCAGTACAGCCTTCTCCGCATACTTAAGGAGCAGCGAAGGATTAACCCTGGCAAGGTTGACCTGGCCCATGGTCCAACTGCCAAATTTGCGCTCAGGGATCTCCTCAAAGCTCAGGATCCGAACGTTAAGGTGCCGGTCGTCACGAACGATCGTGTTGAATAGTTCACAGACCTCGTTGCGCCCCCCTTCGAGCGCCTGCAGAAACAGGTCATCGCTGAAACAGAGAATTCCGGTAATACCCTGCGCGGGATTGTTCTTGCGCGACTGCTCCATGATGGAATCCACTATCGACGCGTTGATTGGTTCCCTGGCGCGGCTGGCATAGAGTAGACGAACAAGCATAACTGCCTCAGTTCTTCAGATTGATAAGAGAGAGGAATTCCCGGCGCAGCGTGGGATCCTTGAGAAACGAACCGCGCATCACGCTATTGATCATCTTGGTGTCGGAGTCCTTGACGCCGCGCCAGTGCATGCAAAAGTGATCCGCTTCCATGACGACCGCCAGCCCATCGGGACTTACCTTACCCATCAGCAGGTCGGCCATCTGGGTGATTGCTTCTTCCTGGATCTGCGGCCTGCCCATAATCCATTCTGCGAGCCGCGAGTATTTCGACAAGCCGATCAAATTGGAATGTTCGTTGGGCATCAGTCCTATCCACAGCCGCCCCATAATCGGACAAAAATGGTGACTGCAGGCGCTGCGCACGGTGATTGGCCCGACAATCATTAATTCGTTGAGGTGCTCAGCGTTCGGGAATTCCGTCACCGGGGGTGCCGGCACATAGCGCCCGCGAAATACTTCGGTCAGATACATCTTGGCCACACGACGCGCGGTATCCTGCGTGTTGTGATCACTTTCCGTGTCGATCACAAGGCTCGCGAGAACCCCCTTCATCTTGCTCTCAACCTCGTCTAGCAGCGCTTCCATATCTCCGGGTTCAAGAAAAGCGGATATGTTGTCGTTCGCGTGAAATCTCTGCTTAGCCTGTTGCATCCGGGCACGGATTCTCTCCGACGCAGGCAGGGTCAAGTCATTCTCTGACTGATTTGACGAACTGCTCATAATATTGGATGTTGGTATTAGACCTGTTGCGCGCGATCCGCGCACAACGATTGTTTGTTCGTGGAAATCGACGGCCGGACGTCTAACGCTTGAAATCTATCGACGCGGCCGCTAAAGTGGAGCGCGAAAGGTGGAACGTCAAAGAAAAAGCGCATCATGAAAAATGCGCTAAGTGTTGGTCGGGGCGAGAGGATTTGAACCTCCGACCACCTGCACCCCATGCAGGTACGCTACCAGGCTGCGCTACGCCCCGAGACGGGAATTATATCAGACGCGCTGCGTGAACTATCCGCGCAGGATGTCGAGTACTGACTTGATTTCCTTGCGCATCGCGGCGAGGCTCGCTTTGCCGGCCGCGGCCGCGCGGCTGACTTTGGCGGGTTCCGTGACGCTCTCGTCGAGCCGGTTGCGCGCGCCGCTGATCGTGAAGCCCTGGTCGTACAGCAGATCGCGAATGCGGCGGATGAGCAGAACTTCGTGGTGCTGATAATACCGACGGTTGCCGCGCCGCTTGACCGGCTTGAGCTGCGTGAATTCCTGCTCCCAGTAGCGCAGCACATGCGGCTTGACGCCGCACAGTTCGCTCACTTCGCCAATGGTGAAATACCGCTTGGCCGGGATCGGAGGCAGCGCTTCTTTAGGACTGTGGTTTGTTTCCATTGTTATAGTTTTGTTCGACCATAGCCTTCAGTTTCTGCGACGCGTGAAACGTGACTACGCGCCGAGCGGTGATCGGAATTTCCTCGCCGGTCTTCGGATTGCGCCCCGGGCGCTGCGGTTTATCGCGCAACTGAAAATTGCCGAAGCCTGACAGCTTGACTCCCTCGCCGTTCTCCAACGCCAGGCGCACCTCTTCAAAAAAAGACTCCACCATGTCCTTGGCTTCGCGCTTATTGAATCCGACTTTTTCAAATAGCAGATCTGCCAGTTCGGCCTTGGTTAAAGTCATATTTTCCCCTTACTTTCGGAGCGTTGCTTGAAATTGTTCATGTAGAACTTTAAGCAACCGCTGTATCGCGGTTTCAGCTTCAGCGTCGGTCAACGTTTTCTGAGTATCTTGCAATAATACTTTAAACGCAACACTTTTTTTATCTGAATCAATGCCTTTGCCGCGATACACGTCAAAGAGCGCGACGTCCAAAACGATGTTTAACGGCTCCTGTTTAAGCGCTTCGAGCATGGCTCGAGCAGCCACTTTTTCGGCTACTTCGACCGAAATATCGCGGCGAATCACCGGTTGGCGTGAAAAATCCCGGAAATTGACCACGGATCTGCTGCTAATCCGGTCGAGGTTCAATTCAAAAACTATTGGGGCATATGGCAAACCGTAGTCGTGCTGCAGCCTCGGATGGAGCTCGCCCAACCAACCCGCCACACCTTCGGCCAGCACGATCCGGGCTGACCTGCCAGGGTGCAAGGCCGGGTGCTGGGCCGGCTCGAACCGGGCCGTGACTGGCCCAATCAGCGTTTCCACATCGGCTTTCACATCGTAAAAATCGGCCGGCCGCTTCGCTGTCCCCCATTGCTCCGCGACAACGCCGCCGTACACCAGCCCGCCAAGAACGCCCCGCTCCCCGTACCCGCCGGTCGCAGCGCGCGCGTAGCAGCGTCCACATTCGAATATGCGCACGCGTTCCTGTTGCCGGCTCGCGTTGATTTTCAGACAATCGACCAGACTGCCGAGCAGACTCGAACGCATCGCGTTCAGGTTCGAGGCAATCGGATTCGCGAGTACGACCGGATCGTGGTTGGCGCAAAAATCCACTTCCCATTGGCGGTCGACAAAGCTGTAGCTCACGACTTCCTGATAGTCGCGCGCGACCAGCAATCCGCGCAACGCCGCGACGCTCGCCCGTGATTCGCTGACCGGCAGCATGCCGTTCGCGGCCAGCGGCGCGTGCGCCGGAATATTGTCGTAGCCATGCACCCGCGCAACCTCCTCGATCAAATCTTCTTCGATGGCGATGTCGAAGCGATAGGTCGGTGGCGTCACGCTGAATTCGCCGGCGAGCATTTCGCACGCAAAGCCCAGCCTCGCGAAAAGCCGCGCGATGGCATCCGCACTGAGCTGGATGCCGAGTACTCGCTGCGCGCGCGCCGCGCGCAGACGCACGGCCGGTCGCGCCGGCAGATCCGCCTGCGCCGTGCAAACCGGCCCGGCTTGACCGCCGCAGATTTCAAGCACGAGCGCGCTCGCCCGCTCGAGCGCCTGCGCGGTCGCGGCGTAGTCGACGCCGCGTTCGAAGCGATACGCTGACTCCGAGCCAAATCCGATCACGCGCGATTTCCCGGCGATCACGGCCTGCGCGAAGAAGGCGGCCTCAAGCAGGATGTCCTGAGTGGCTGGCGTGACCGCGCTCGCAACACCGCCCATGATGCCTGCCAGCGCGAGGGGCTGGGCGCCGTCGGCAATAACGAGATAGTCGGGCTTGAGTTCGATCTCCTGATCGTTGAGGAGTTTCAGTCGTTCGCCGGCGCGGCCGAATCGCACGTCGATGCCGCCAGCAACGTGCGCGAGATCGAACGCATGCAGCGGCTGCCCTGATTCGAGCATCACATAATTGGTGACGTCGACGATCGGGCTGATGCTACGCAAGCCACTGCGCTCCAGACGCTGGATCATCCACAGCGGCGTCGCGGCGCGCGCATTCACGCCGCGCAACACGCGGCCGCAATACAGCGGACACGCGGCCGGCGCTGCCAGCGTGATCTCGATCCGGTCCGTCAAGGTTGGCGCGACGTGCGCTGCGACGGGCGCCAAGGTACCGCCTGCCACCGCGACGACCTCGCGCGCCATGCCGTACAGGCTCAGACAATCGCCGCGATTGGGCGTCGGCTTGATCGTGAACAACTGATCGTCGAGCTCGAGATATTTCCGGATGTCCGCCCCGGGGGGCGCATCGGCGGGCAATATCATCAGACCCGCGGCGTCATCGGTGAGACCCAGTTCTTTGGCCGAGCACAGCATGCCGTTCGATTCCACGCCGCGCACTTTTACCTGCTTGATCGTGAGGCCCGGCAATTGCGCGCCGACCTGCGCGAACGGCACGCGTAAGCCGGCGCGCACGTTGGGCGCCCCGCATACGACTTGCAGCAGCGCCCCGCCCGCATTGACCCGGCACACGGTCAGACGATCCGCATCCGGATGCTTCTGCACCTCGACAACCTCTGCGACGACCACGCGATCGAAAGCTGGTGCTGCCGGCTCCACTGTCTCGACTTCGATGCCGCCCATCGTCAACGCATTCGCGAGCTCTGCGCTCGTCAAAGGCGTGGTCACGAATGTCCGCAGCCAGTTTTCCGAAAACTTCATGGGTTCGCTATGCCGCGCGCGTCAATTGAATTGTTTGAGAAAGCGCAGGTCGTTCTCGTAGAACAACCTGAGATCGTTCACGCCGTAGCGCAGCATCGCGAGCCGGTCGGGACCGAGACCAAAAGCGAAGCCCTGGTAAATCTCGTGGTCGATGTTGACGTTGCGCAACACGCTCGGATGAACCATGCCGCAGCCGCCTATTTCGAGCCAACCGTCGCCGAAGCTCATGTCGATTTCAGCGGATGGCTCGGTGAACGGAAAAAACGACGGCCGGAACCGCACTTTCAGGTCGTCGCGCTCGAAGAATTTGCGCAGAAAATCCACCACCACGCCTTTCAGATCCGCGAAGCTCACGCGCTCATCGATCCACAACCCTTCGATCTGATGAAACATCGGCGAGTGCGTCGCGTCGGAGTCGACGCGGTAGACGCGGCCCGGCGCGATGATCTTGATCGGGGGCCGGTGTGTTTCCATGTAACGGATCTGGATCGGCGAGGTGTGCGTGCGCAGCAGGTGCTTGCCGTCGTCGAGGTAAAAAGTGTCGTGCATCGAACGCGCCGGATGATTTTCCGGCTGGTTCAGCGCCGTAAAATTGTAGTAATCGGTCTCGATCTCGGGACCGTCGGCCACTTCGAACCCGATCGAATGAAACAACTTCTCGATGCGCTCGAGCGTGCGCGTAACCGGATGAAGTCCGCCGGCATGCACGCCCCGCGAGGGCAGCGTCACGTCCAATGCCTCGAGCGCGAGTTGCGCATCGAGCCTGGCCGTCTGGATCTTCTGACGTTGCGCGGTAAGCGCGGTTTCGATCCGCTCTTTCGCGTTATTGAACCGCACCCCCATGGCAGGCCGCTCGGCCGCCGCGAGCTTGCCGAGGCTCTTCTGCAGTTCAGTTAGCGCGCCCGCTTTGCCCAGATAGCGCGCCTTGGCATGCTCGAGCTGGGCCGCATCTGTGATGCCGGCGAACAGCTCAAGCGCCTCCTGAACGATGGTGTCGAGTTTTTCCACGCTTTATCCGAAAAAAAAGGAGGCTGATTAACCAGCCTCCCTTTTGTCGCCGAATCTGCTTTAGACGCCGAGGCTGGCTTTGGCTTTTTCGACGAATTTCGTAAATGCCGGCTTGTCCAGCACGGCGATATCCGCGAGCACTTTGCGATCGACCGTGATCGCCGCTTTCTTCAGCCCGTTCATGAACACGCTGTATGACAGACCGTGCTCGCGCACGGCCGCGTTGATGCGCGTAATCCACAAACTGCGGAAATCGCGTTTCTTGTTGCGGCGATCGCGATAGGCATATTGCCCGGCGCGCATGACCGCTTCGTTGGCGACGCGGAATACGTTGTTGCGGCGGCCGCGAAAACCCTTGGCGCGCGCGATGACTTTTTTATGGGCGGCGCGTGCGGTAACGCCACGTTTAACTCTTGGCATGGTCGTTCTCCTTACGCGTAGGGAAGCATTTTATGCACGGAGTGCTGATCGCTCTCGTGCACGCCGGTACCGCCGCGCAGTTGACGCTTGCGCTTGGTGGTCTTCTTGGTGAGGATGTGGCGCAGAAACGCGCTGCCCCGTTTGATGCGGCCGCTGGCGGCCACCTTGAAGCGCTTTTTCGCGCCGCTCTTGGTCTTCATCTTAGGCATGACTACTCCATTTTTCTGGCATAGCGCCGGGTGCTTTCCATGGGAAAGGCTTCTGGAACCCGGACAACTACTTATGGGTGCTGCTACTTCTTTTCGGCTTCGACTGCCGCCGGTGCTTCGACTGCCAGCGCCTGCTCTGCTGCTTCCTTCACTGCTACCTTCTTCGGTCCCGCGGCTGCCGGCTTCGCCGTTTCTTTCTTAGGCGCCGGTACCGCGATCTTCTTAGGCGACAACACCATCACCATCTGACGGCCTTCCATCTTCGGAAACTGTTCGACGATGCTGTGCTCCTGAAGATCGTTCTTCACGCGCTCAATCAGGCGAATGCCGAACTCCTGGTGCGCCATCTCGCGGCCGCGAAAGCGCAGCGTGACTTTGCACTTGTCGCCCTCATCGAGGAACCGCGTCAGGTTGCGCAGCTTGATCTTGTAATCGCCATCATCCGTGCTCGGACGAAACTTCACTTCCTTGACGATGATCTGCTTCTGCTTCAGCTTCGCCTCGTGACGCCGCTTGCTTTCACGGTACTTGAACTTGCCGTAGTCCATGACACGGCAAACCGGCGGAACGGCCGTCGGGGCGATTTCTACCAGATCCAGTTCTGCTGCTTCCGCCTGCGCATTGGCGGACGCAATCGTGACGATACCCACCTGTTCTCCATTGGGTCCGATCAACCGGACTTCGGGAGCGTTAATTTCGCCGTTAATGCGCGGCTCTTTTTCCTGAGCTATATGAAAACCCCGCTATATCAAAAAGTTATGCCGCGCGCCCGAGCTGTCGCGCCTCGTCCTGCAGGCGCTGAACGAAGTCCTTGATCGGCATCTGGCCGAGGTCTTCGCCTTTGCGGGTTCGCACGGCAACTGTCTGCGCCGCCATCTCCTTGTCACCCAAGATGACCTGATAAGGCAGTTTTTGCAGACTATGTTCCCGAATTTTATAGGTTATTTTCTCATTTCTCAAGTCGGCTTGAGCGCGCAACCCGGCCCGCTTCAATTCGCCGACCACCTGGTCGACGTAAGTCGCCTGATTGGAGGTGATATTCATGACCACGACCTGGACCGGGGCTAGCCAAACCGGCAGCGCGCCGGCGTAGTTTTCGAGCAGAATCCCGAGAAAACGCTCCATCGATCCGACGATCGCCCGGTGCAGCATGACCGGCACATGGCGCGCGTTGTCCTCCGCGACGTATTCCGCGCCCAATCGGCCGGGCATTGAAAAATCGACCTGCACGGTTCCGCACTGCCACACGCGCCCGATCGAGTCTTTGAGCGAAAATTCGATTTTGGGGCCATAAAACGCGCCTTCCCCCGGCAACGTTTCCCACGGCACGCCTTGCTTGTCCAGCGCATCGGCGAGCGCCTTTTCCGCGACGTCCCACGTTTCGTCGGCCCCCACGCGTTTGAGCGGTCGCGTCGACAGCTTGTAAATGATCTCGTTAAAACCGAAGTCGCGGTAAACGTTGATCAAAAGATCGATGAAGTTCTCGACCTCGGGCTCGATTTGCGCCTCGGTGCAGAATATGTGGCCGTCGTCCTGCGTGAAACCGCGCACGCGCATGATGCCGTGCAGGGCGCCCGACGGCTCGTTGCGATGGCACGCGCCGAATTCGCCGTAACGCAGCGGCAGATCGCGGTAGCTGTGCAGGCCGCTGTTGAATATCTGCACGTGGCCCGGGCAGTTCATCGGCTTGATCGCGTAGTCGCGGTTCTCGCTCGATGTCGTGAACATATTTTCCTTGTAGTTCTCCCAGTGGCCGGACTTTTCCCATAGCGAGCGGTCGAGGATCTGCGGACACTTCACTTCCTGGTAGCCGTTGTCCTGGTACACGCGGCGCAGGTACTGCTCGACCTGCTGCCACACCGTCCAGCCATGCGGATGCCAGAACACGAGCCCCGGCGCTTCGTCCTGCATGTGAAAAAGATCGAGCTGCTTGGCGAGCCGCCGATGGTCGCGCTTCTCCGCTTCTTCGAGCATGTGCAGATAGGCGTCCTGCTCCTCCTTTTTCGCCCATGCAGTGCCGTAAATCCGCTGCAGCATCTCGTTCTTCGAGTCGCCCCGCCAATACGCGCCGGCCAGCTTCATCAGCTTGAAGACTTTCAGTTTCCCGGTCGACGGCACGTGCGGCCCGCGGCACAGGTCGATGAAATCGCCCTGGCGGTACAACGACACGTCTTCGCCCTGCGGAATCGACGCGATGATCTCGGCTTTGTAATGCTCGCCGATCGACTTGAAAAATTCGACCGCCTGGTCGCGCGGCCAGACTTCGCGCGTCACGCGCAGATCGCGCTTCGCCAGCTCCGCCATGCGTTTTTCGATCGCCGCGAGGTCCTCGGGCGTGAACGGGCGCTTGTACGAAAAGTCGTAGTAAAAGCCATTCTCGATGACCGGGCCTATCGTCACCTGCGCGTCGGGAAACAATTCTTTCACCGCGTACGCAAGCAGGTGCGCGGTCGAATGGCGGATCAGGTCGAGGCCTTCCGGATTCTTGTCGGTGACGATCGCGAGTTCGCTATCCCTGTCGATCACGAACGACGCATCGACGAGCGCGCCGTCGACTTTGCCGCCGAGCGCGGCTTTGGCGAGGCCGGGGCCGATCGCCGCCGCGACGTCTGCCACCGTCACCGGCTTGTCGAACTGACGGATCGAACCGTCGGGAAGTTTTACGTTAAGCATTTTTGAATTCGATTCATCGTTGCAGACGAAAAAAAAGTGCGGGTGAGCCGCACTTCTTTCGCAACCACGAAAAACAGCGCGACTAATGTCGAGACAAGAACGTGCTAGTTCGCGGTGTCATAACCTCGCCTTCCCTGCGTTCCGTATTCGCTATTGCGCGCTTTCGAACGGATTTTACAAACCGTTCAACGCGCCAAATTTATACTTCACCACCAGCCTGCGCATTGAGCAGCAGACTTGTCTGCCCGTATGCGCAAAGTTAAAGCCGCGCAATACGTCGGCATTTAACAAAAGTTGGTAGGCGCGATTGGACTCGAACCAACGACCCCCACCATGTCAAGGTGGTGCTCTAACCAGCTGAGCTACGCGCCTGAAAGCGGGGAATTGTACCCGATGTGGCGCAGTGCTTCAATAAATCATGGCGTTGCGCGGTTGCGGTTGGTCCCTGCGCGTCTTATAGTGCATTTTATTGCGCCGCCGCTGGGCGGACGCGTATTGCCCGGAGGCCTCCCATGTCTGCCTACATCATCGTCCAGGTCGAAGTCACCGATCCCGCCGGCTACGACGAATACAAAAAAATGGTGCCCGCATCGTTGGCCGCATACGGCGGCAAATTTGCCGTGCGCGGCGGCGCCTGCGAAACGCTCGAAGGCACGTGGCATCCTAAACGCGTCGTCGTGCTTGAATTTCCCAGTGTCGAGCAAGCCAGGCGTTGGTGGGCCTCCGAGGAGTATCGCGACGCCAAAGCCCTGCGTCAGCGCACCGCCACGACGCAAATGATCGTCGTCGAAGGCGCCGCTTGAACGTCGCGGTCCTGGTGGCGGCTTGCGCGTGCGTTTCATTTTCAGCGTTCGGCGCGGACCCGGACATGGTGCCTGTTCCCGGCGGACCGTTCACGATGGGGAGCGATGACGGGCCCGCTGACGAAAGACCCGTCCACACGGTCGCACTCCCGGCATTTTCCATTGAGAGACTGCCCGTGACCAACGCACAGTTCGCTGAATTCCTCACCGCGATCGGCACCCATAACGCGCAGGGCGAGCGCCTGTACGATTTCGACGATAGCGATGCGCGCATCCACCAGCGTGGCACGGCATGGAGCGCTGACGCCGGTTTTGGGAAGCATCCGGCCGTTGAACCGACCTGGGCAGGGGCGCGCGACTATTGCGCGTGGCGCGGCCGGCGGCTCCCGACCGAAGCGGAGTGGGAAAAAGCGGCGCGCGGTACCGACGGGAGGAAATATCCGTGGGGCGACGCCGCGCCGGACCGCACGCGCGCGCATTTCGGCGCCGGATTTAACGAAACTGCGGCGGTCGACGCGTTTGCGGCGGGTGCCAGTCCCTACGGCGCGCTCGGCATGGCGGGCAATGCGTGGGAATGGGTTGCAAGCGCATACCGCCCCTACCCTTATCGCGCGGGGGATGGGCGCGAAGATTTGCAATCCGGCCCGGTGCGCGGCACGCGCGGCGGCGGTCACGATTCGCCGGCTGCCGAAATCACGACGACGCAGCGCGGCCGCAACCTGTCGCGTAACCCTGCTGCGGGACATCACAACATCGGTTTTCGCTGCGCCAGCTAACCGTGCTGGCGAGTGGAGAGACACCATGAATTCAAACACCATCCAAACTATCGCGCGCGAACTGCTCGCCGCGTACGACCGCGGCACGCTGGTTTCCACGCCGAGCGCGCGCGATCCGGCGTTCGACTGGACCGCTGCGTATGAAGTTACCGCTGCTATCTACGCACTGCGCCGCGCACGCGGCGAGCATCCCGTTGGCCGCAAGATCGGATTTACCAACCGGAATATCTGGGCCGAATACGGCGCGACATCCCCTATCTGGGCCCACGTGTACGACAGTACGCTCGTGTACGCCAAAAACAATACGGCGACGCTGTCGCTTAGCGGCAGCACCGCGCCGCGAATCGAGCCGGAAATTGCGTTCAAGATCGGCGCGCCGGTGCCGGTAGGCTGTAAGGACGCCGCGACGATATTGCGCTCCATCGAATGGCTGGCGCCGAGTTTCGAAATCGTCGACTGCCATTTCCCGGATTGGAAATTCAAGTCCGCCGATTCCGCCGCCGATCACGCGTTGCATTGGCGCCTCATTATCGGCGACCCGCAGCCCGTTGCACCCGCCGCGGTCGAGCGGCTGGCAGCGCAAATTCGCGACTGCCAAGTGACATTATCGTGCAATGGAAAAATCCGCGAACGCGGGGTCGGCAGCAATGCGCTCGATCATCCCGCGCTGGCACTAGCATTCCTGGCCGACATACTCGCGATCCAACCTCAGTTCCCCGCGCTCGCCGCCGGCGAAATCGTTACCACCGGCACGCTGACCGCGGCGTTGCCAGTCGCCGCCGGCGAAACCTGGACGTCCGAGTTCACCGGGCTGGCGGTTGGGCCACTCACGGTGCAGTTCGGTGACTAAGCGCGCGCCGCGCGCGAAACACCCGGCACGTTCCTGACGAGCGCAAGCACCCGGTTCAACTCGCCGACGTTCGCGATTTCGACGGTCAGCCGCATGCGCGCAGATGCGTCGCGACTCGCCGTATTGGTAGCGGTGACGTTTACGTGCTCGCGCGAAAAAATCTCTGTGATATCGCGTAACAATCCCGTGCGGTCACCCGCTTCGATCACGACATCCACTGGAAAAGTTGCTGCAGCCGCAACGCCCCAGTCCGCGCCGATCAGGCGCTCGGGGGCCAAGCGCTTGACGTTGTCGCAGCCGCGCCGGTGGATGGTCACGCCGCGCCCGCGCGACACGAATCCGATGATCGCGTCGGGCGGCGCCGGCTTGCAGCACCCCGCCGGCACCGTCAACAACTTGTCGACGCCGACGATCAGAATGCCGCCGGGCTGAGCGCGCGGCTGCTTGACGAGTGGCGCCTCCTCGACCGGCGCAGCCGGCTCAGGGTCGCCGCGCAGCGCGGATTGCAACTGGCGCGCGCTGATCTCACTGCGGCCCGCTGCGGCGAAGAAATCCGCCAGCTTGTCGAAGCCGAAACTCTGCGCGAGCTTGTCAAGGTTGATGCCCGTCGCGCCCCCGCGCTGCAGTTCTTTTTCGACGATATCGCGGCCTTCCGCGACCGAAACCTCGTGGTTGAGTCGGTTGAACCACTGCCTGACCTTGCCGCGGGCGCCGGCGCTCTGCAAAAAGCCGAGCGCCGGATTCAGCCAGTCGCGGCTCGGGCCGCCCTGCTTCGCCGCGATTATTTCAACCCGCTGGCCGTTCGCGAGCGGCGTGTTGAGCGGTACCATCGCGCCATTGACGCGCGCGCCGCGGCATCGGTGCCCCAGATCCGTGTGCACGTGGTACGCAAAATCGATCGGCGTCGCGTTGCGCGGCAGGTCGATCACGCGACCCTGTGGCGTCAGCACGTAAATCGTGTCGGCAAAAACATCGCGCGGCAAGCGTGTGGCCACGCCGGTCGCATCGGCAACCTCGTCCTTCCACGCCACGACCTGGCGCAGCCAGGCAATTTTTTCGTCATACGATGCATTGCGGCGCGAGCCTTCCTTGTAACGCCAGTGGGCTGCGACTCCGAACTCGGCGTGCGCGTGCATGTCGAACGTGCGAATCTGGATTTCAAGCGGCTTACCGGCATCACCAGTGACTGCCGTGTGCAAGGACCGGTAATCGTTGCCTTTGGGTTTCGCAATGTAGTCATCGAATTCGCCCGCCAACGGCGTCCACATTCGATGCACGATATCGAGCACCGCATAGCAATGGGCCACGCTGTCTACCAGCACGCGCAGTGCGCTCACGTCATAGACCTCGCCGAACGTGACGTCCTTGCGGCGCATCTTGTTATAGATGCTGTAGATGTGTTTCGGCCGGCCGCTGATCTCGGCCTCGATGCCCGCGCGGGACAACTCGTCGCGCAGGCGCGCGATCGCCGCCGCGATCGACTGCTCGCGGTCACTGCGCTTTTCGTCGAGCAGGGTCGCGATGCGCTTGTACGTCTCGGGCTCGAGAATGCGCAAAGCGAGATCTTCGAGTTCCCATTTGAGCTGCCAGACGCCGAGCCGGTTGGCGAGCGGCGCGAACAGGTCGCGCGAAAGACGCGCCATATCGTGGCGCAACTGCAAGTCGTCGCACTTGACCACGTAGCGCATCGACTGCAAATGATCGGCGAGCTTGATCAGCACGACGCGCACGTCCTGCGCCATCGCAAGCAGCATCTTGCGCAAGCCTTCGAGTTGCGCGGGCCCGGGCGCGGCCGCGCCGGTGGCGGATACACCGAGATTCTCGATCATCGCCATGCGTGCGACGCCGTCCGCGAGCTCCGCCACGCGCGCGCCGAAGCGCTCGCGAATCGCCACCAGCGCACCAGGCTCGCCCGCGAGCGGCGCCAGCAGGCCGCCAGCCAGGCATTCAGCGTCGAGGTCGAGCTCGCGCAGGATTTCGGCAACGCCCAGAACATGTTCGAGCGCGGGCTCCCCGCCCCTGGCGGTTTCGCCGTTGAGCCGCACGTTCGCCCATTCGAGCGCGCGCTTGAGCAAGTCGATTTCCGCCGCCGCATAGTTGCGTTCGAGCGTCGCGAGCCAAGCCGCGCCGCGCGCCCCGTCCGGCCCGGTCACGAGCGTCAGATGCGAAGCGCGCGCCATATCTTCAGTCGGTGCCACCGGGGTCGAGGGTCTTTTTCATAGGGCGACGATTTTACGCGAGTTCAACCTGCGATAATGCGCGCACCATGATCAAGCGTTGCGCGTGGGCGGCGGACTCGACCCCGCTCATGCAGGAATATCACGACACCGAATGGGGTGTGCCCGAGCATGACGACCGTGCGCTGTTCGAGCTCTTGACGCTCGAGGGCGCGCAGGCAGGTCTGTCGTGGAGCACTATCCTCAATAAGCGCGCGGGCTATCGTGCCGCATTCGCCGGCTTCGATCCGCACGAGGTCGCACGCTACGATCGCCGGAAAATCTCCGCGCTGATGACCAATAGCGGCATCGTGCGCAACCGGTTAAAAATAGAATCGACAGTGACCAACGCACGCGCATTTATTGCGGTGCAACAGCAATTCGGATCTTTCGACCGCTACATCTGGCAATTCGTCGCCGGGGTGCCGATCCGCCATCGCCGCCGTGTACCTGACGACGTCCCGGCATCAAGCCCCGTCTCAGATATGATAAGTAAAGATTTGAAAAAACTGGGATTTCGCTTCGTCGGAACGACGATATGCTACGCCTTCATGCAGGCGGCGGGGATGGTAGACGACCATTTGCTGAGCTGCACCAGCCACCAATAAATACTTTGCAATGCAGACGCCACTGTTGAAAATGTCACGGTTTCAGGTTGATAATAGCGGCTATCCGCGCAGCCAGACGACCGGCTGCGGATCATCAGGATATTATAAAGGGGGTACGCGATGGACCGATCCCTACCGCTGCTTGCCGCAGTTTCGCTGGCCACCGCTTTAACGGCCACGCCGGGTTTCGCGCAAAACACGCGCGAGTCGAGCGCGCCGCCGGCCGACCTGCATCCCCCGATTCATCTCGATGCCGACACGTTGCGCGCGCGGTTCGCCAACAGCCACCTGGGACTGAAACCCAATACCAATACGTCGGCAGGTACGGAGTCAGCACTGCCCTTTGGTGTCGACTACAACCGCGAGGCCAAGAGCCTCGTCTTGCCACTCGACAGAAAAAGCGAATGGGGCGTCGGCGTCGGACTGAATCTCAATTCCTCCCGGATCATCGAATTAAGCCCCGGCGGCGTGCTCGGACTCCAACAGCCGAATCGTGCGCCCGGCCTCATGCTGCACGGCAAGTTCTAGGCGGCGGTCGCCGCGAGCGCATCCGCCAGTCCTGACGGCGGTTGTTACAATGGGCCCTCCCCCGCGGAGGTTCCATGGCCGGCTCCAAATCATTCAGTTTTGATACGCTGAGCCTGCACGCAGGCCAGCAACCCGACCCGCTGTACGGCGCGCGCGCGACACCGATTTACCAAACGACCAGCTTCGTCTTCAAAGACACCGACCACGCCGCCGCGCTTTTCAACATGGAGCGCGCAGGCCACGTTTACTCGCGCATCTCGAATCCTACCTGCGCCGTGCTCGAGGAGCGCCTCGCCGCGCTCGAAGGCGGCATCGGCGCGATCGCCACCGCGAGCGGCCAGGCCGCACTGCATCTGGCAATCGTCACGCTAATGGATGCCGGCTCGCATATCGTCGCTTCGAGCGCGCTTTATGGCGGGTCACACAATCTGCTTCATTACACGCTGCCGCGCTTCGGTATTACGACGACCTTCGTCAATCCGCGCGACGTCGACGCATTCCGCGCGGCCATTCAGCCGAACACGCGCCTCGTCTTCGGCGAAACGCTCGGCAATCCGGGCCTCGACGTGCTCGACGTGCCGCGGGTGGCCGCGGTGGCCCACGCTGCGGGCCTGCCGCTGCTCGTCGATGCAACGTTCACCACGCCGTACCTGATGCAGCCGTTCGCGCTCGGTGCGGACCTTATCTATCACTCGGCGACGAAATTTCTCGGCGGCCATGGCGTCGCCATCGGCGGGGTGCTCGTCGACAGCGGAAAATTCGACTGGGAAGCGTCCGGAAAATTTGCGCTGTTGTCCGAACCTTACGCGGGCTTTCACGAGATGGTGTTCGATGAAGAGTCGACGGTGGCCGCATTTCTGCTGCGCGCGCGGCGCGAAGGACTGCGCGATTTCGGCGCGTGCATGAGCCCGATGAACGCATTCAATATCCTGCAGGGCGTTGAAACGCTGCCCCTGCGCATGCAGCGCCACGTCGAGAACACGCGGAAGATCGTCGCCTTCCTGGCGAGCCACGCCGCGGTCGAAGCGGTCGTTTACCCCGAGCTGGCCGATCATCCCGATCATGAACTCGCGAAAAAACTGCTGCCCAAAGGCTGCGGTGCGATCTTCACATTCAGCTTGAAAGGTGGTCAAGCGGGCGGCCGCGCGGCAGGACGCCGCTTCATCGACGCACTGCGTGTGTTTTCGCACCTCGCGAACGTCGGCGACGCCAAATCGCTGGTCATCCATCCAGCGAGCACGACCCATTTCCGCATGGACGCGGCGGCCTTGCGCGCGGCCGGCATTGGTGAAGGCACGGTCCGCCTGTCGGTCGGTCTCGAAGACGCAGATGACCTGATCGAAGACTTGAGTCGTGCTCTATACGCGTCGCAAAAGGTCTGACGCGCGCAATGATGCTCGACGTCCTCGGCCGTCCCGCGTACGTGTACACGGCGGGGCGTGCGCTCGATAAAAAACTGCCGACGGTCGTCTTCATCCATGGCGGCGAGCAGGACCACAGCGCGTGGGCGCTGCAATGCCGATACTTCGCCTATCACGGCCGCAACGTGCTGGTGCCCGACCTGCCCGGGCACGGCCGTTCGACGGGAGCGGCCCTGGGCTCGATCGCCGGGCTTGCTCAATGGGTGGCCGGCCTGCTCGATGCCGCCGGCATCCACGATGCGGCAGTGGCGGGCCACAGCATGGGCTCGCTGATCGCGCTCGAATTCGCCGTGCGCAACCCCGCGCGCACCATCAGCCTCGCGCTGCTAAGCACCGCGGCACCGATGGTCGTCGCACCTCCACTCCTAGCAAGCGCCAAGGCTAACGAACACGCCGGGCTCGAAATGATCAACGCGTGGTCGCATGGCAGCCGCGCCCACCTCGGCGGCAATACAGTGCCGGGCATCTGGATGCTCGGCATGAACATGCGCCTGATGGAACGCCAGGCCCCCGACGTGCTATACGCAGATTTCAGCGCATGCAACGACTACGCGCCGGACCCCGCAGCCATCAGCGGCCTCAAGTGCCCGGTGCTGATCATCGCCGGAGCCCGCGATCAAATGACCCCGCCGCGAGCCGCCACTGAACTATCACAGGGCATTGCGCATGCGCGCATGCTCGTGCTGGAAGGCGCGGGCCATGCGTTAATGGCCGAGCAACCCGATGCCGTGCTCGACGCGCTGATCGATTTTCTGTGAATGCACGTCCTGACGACGCTCTGCAACGCGGTGCGTTGATTTAGTCGCTCTCGTCATCGGCCAGGTCAGGATTTTCGAGCGCGGCGTGCCAGTACCGGCGATAAAGCGCCCGATAGCGCTGGACCTTGATGCCGGACGCACCCATCTCGACCAGCAGCGCGCCATCCAGATCGGTGCGGTAAATTCGCGTGCCCAGCGCGCGATAACGCTCGAGCACGTCGTCTTTGGGATGACCGAAGCGATTACGGTAGCCCGCCGCCACCAGCGCGATATCGGGGTTAACTTTCGCCAGGAAATCGGGCGACGACGAGGTGCGGCTGCCGTGATGCGGAACGAGCAGGATTTGCGCGCGCAGTTTATCGGCAACGCTCGCGAGCATTTCGCGTTCGGATTTCTGTTCGACATCCGCGGCGAGCAGCACGCTGCCGGCGGCGGTCGTAATTTTCAGCACGCAGCCGCGATCGTTGCCGCGGAATTTTTCGCGCGCATAGTTTTCGCGGGCCGGATGCAGCAACTCGAAATCGACGCCGTCCCAGTGCCAGCGGCTGCCCGCCTCGCAGCGCGTGGCGGCTGCCGCCTGCGCGATGGCCGGATGATCGGCCGCCACCGAAGTCAGCAGCCACGGCGGCGCCATCGCCTGCAAAACCGAGTTGGCGCCGCCGCTGTGATCGTTGTCGGCGTGCGTGATGACCATGCCGGTCAGCACGCGCACGCCGTTGGCGCGCAAATACGGCACGATGATGCGATTGCCGCTGTCGATTTGCGGACCATACGAGGGGCCGGCGTCGTACAGCAACGCGTGCGTGCGCGTCTGCGCAACCACGGCGAGGCCCTGCCCGACGTCGAGCACCGTGAGCTTCAAGGTTCCCTCTGGCGGCGCCGCCGGCGCGATAAGAAACATCGGCAGCAATCCCGCCACGCCGATCCAGCGCGCGGGGAACCCGTACGGCAGCAGCATCCAGCAGGTCGCCAGCGCGGCAATCCCTACCGTCCACGGCAACGGTGCATGCTGCTGCCATACGGCGAGCGGCAATGCGCTCATCCATTCAAGCATCGCGCCGCACGCCGCCATCACCGCATGCGCGGCGTGCAACCCGAGGTCGAACGGCATTGCCACACCGATAAGCGTCAACGGCACGACCGCAAAGCTCACGACCGGGATCGCAATGGCATTGGCGAGCGGTGACACCAGCGATATCTGCTGGAACAGCGCGAGCAACAGTGGAATCAGGCCGAGCGTAATCGCCCATTGCACGCGCGCCCACGCGACCAACCAATGTTCGCGGGCAATGCGGCCGGCCGTCACGAACATGATCAGTCCGACGGCGGCGAACGACAGCCAGAATCCGGGTGCCAACACCGCCCAGGGATCGATCGCGAGCACGACGAGCAAGGCAGCGCACAGCACGACGGATGCCGAACTCAGGCGCCCGCTCCACAGCGCGACCGCGACCACCGCCAGCATGTATACAGTGCGCTGCGCCGGCACGGCAAACCCCGACAGCCACGCATAAGCAAGCGCGGTCAGCAAGCCGGCGACCGTCGCGGCTTTGCGCGCGGGCAGGCGCAACACCAGGCGCGAACTGCGGCGCCACAGTCCGTAGGCGAGCGCGAACGCGAGGCCCGAGATCATCGTCACATGCAGCCCCGAGATGCTCATCAGGTGATTCACGCCCGTGCGCGTGAAGACCTGCCATTGCGACTGGCTGATCGCGCGCTGGTCACCGACCGCCAGCGCCGTCAACACGCCGGCGTATGGCGCATCGGCGAGGGCCGTTTGGATGCGCGCGCGCACCGCTTCGCGCACGCGTTCTATCCAATACTGCGGCCGCGGGACCAGCGCGGCGATGCGCTGGTTGTCAGACGCGGCGCGCACGTAGCCGGTGGCGCGTATGTTGCGTTCGAGCAACCACGCCTCGTAATCGAACCCGTGCGGGTTGAACGCCCCGTGCGGCCGGCGCAGGCGCACCGTCAGTTGCCAGCGTTCGCCCGCGCGCAGCACGGGCTGCGTCGCACGCTGGGCGGTGCGTTCCGGCGTGCCCCACCACGACACCGAAATGTGGGCCGGCACCACCGCCCCGGGCGTCAGCACGCGCTCGACGTCGAAATCGAAACGCACGCTGCGCTCGTACGGTTGCGGCATCGCGGCGATCACGCCGACCATCTGGATGTCTTCGCCCTCCCACGCCGGCGGCAACTCGTCGGCCAGCCGCCCTTGCGCGAGCCACGCCGCCCATAGCACGCCGCAGGCGATACAGCATGCGGTAGCCGCGATGCGCCGCACGGCGTGCCAAACGGGTGCATACACGCGGGTCGCGGCAAGCAGGGCAAATGCAATCGGCGCAGCCAGCCACCAGCCGGTGAGCGACGGCAATTGCGCCTGCTGCTGCAGCCACCACACGCCGGCAGCAAAGCCTATTACGTATAAGCGCATGAACGAAGCACCGTTGGTCGATGTCAGTAGCTATAACGCGCGGTCCCGTCGCCGGGAGCTAAGACTTTGGTCATAAGCGGCGGGCGCGGATAAACGGAGTCAGTCACGAATGAAATCGAGCGGTCGGCGCTACCCCGGTTAAAATATCCCCCACGCCATGCCTCGCAAGCTTTTCAAAAAATATCTGCCGTCGCACGCCGCGATCAGCGAAAACCGGCATATCGCGCGCTTCGGCTCGTTATTGAGCCATCATAACCTCTGGCACCTGCACCGCCGTTCCGTCGCCGGCGGCGTCGCGGTCGGCATGTTCGCGGGCCTGATACCCGGCAGCAATCCCGTGCAATTCACTGCCGCCGCGCTCCTCGCGGTCGGGTTTCACGTCAATCTGCCGATCGCCGTGATCGTCACGCTGTATTCGAATCCGTTGACGATAGTGCCGCTCTACTACCTTGCCTTCAAGCTCGGCCGGCTGTTCGCCATGGACAGCAGTGCCGCCATGCCGGAACTCGCGTTCCATCTCGAAGGCACAGGTTTCAGAGAATGGATACCGAACGCGTTCGAATGGCTCGGCTCGATCGGCAAGCCGCTGCTGATCGGCCTGCCGCTGCTCGCGCTGATGCTCGCGGCGGTCAGCTACCCGCTCGTGCGCGTCGGCTGGCGGTGCTATGTGGTGTACGCGTGGCGGCGGCGTAAGCTGAGACCCGTCAAGACGTTGTGAAAATATGAAGCCGCCCCGCTATTGGAAACAGGCGACGCGCGAACTCGCGGCAGCCGATCCTGTGTTGCGCAAACTGATAAAGCACTCCAAGGGGCTCGGGCTGCGCTCGCGCGGCGATGCGTTCAATACGCTTGCGCGCTCGATCGTCGGCCAGCAGATTTCGGTCAAAGCCGCGCAAAGTGTGTGGAATCGCCTCGTCGCCGCCGTGCCGGAAATGCATCCGGCGGCAATCCGCGGCCACGATGCAGAAGCGCTGCGCGCGTGCGGCTTGTCGCGCGGCAAAGTCCTTTATCTGCACGATCTGGCGCACCACTTCGCCGAAGGCAAGCTGAGTCACGACCGGTGGGAGCACATGAGCGACGAGGAGTTGATTGCGGAACTCACGCAAGTGCGCGGCATCGGTCGCTGGACCGCCGAGATGTTCCTGATTTTTTACATGATGCGTCCCGACGTATTGCCGCTCGACGACATTGGCCTGCAGAACGCCGTCAGCCGGCTCTACTACAAAGGCAAGCCGCGCACGCGCAAGCAGCTCATCAATTTCGCGCAACGCTGGCAGCCTTGGCGCTCGGT
>JBKJMN010000456.1:0-9263 GCA_046596405.1 Burkholderiales bacterium | reverse complement strand
TGCCTGTACGAAACTTGATGATCTGCCGCCGCTCTCTTTTCGTCGGCCGGCCCTTGCGTTCGCCCGCCGAACTGCCCGCCGCCTTGCGGTCGGCGATTTGCGCGACGCGGCGCGCGATGCTCTCTTCAGTCTCGCGATAAAGCTTGCGCGCCGCGTCCGCCGGTCCGCGCCGATCGGCTACTGCCGTCACGGTCACACGCCACTCGAATTCCCCGACGCGGATCACGAGCGCATCGCCGGCTTTCACGTCTTTCGACGGCTTGATGCGCTCATCATGCAAGCGCACTTTGCCTGCGATCACCGCCGCCTGCGCGAGCGCGCGGGTTTTGAAGAAGCGCGCGGCCCATAGCCATTTGTCGATGCGCACCCGTTCGTACATTTCGCTACGCGCCATTCTCATCCTCCCCTTCCAAGGGGAGGATCGAGGTGGGGATGGGTCTTTCAACGTCAGCACTCATCACGTCACTCCGCAGCGCGCTTTTTATCGATCAGACACGCGAGCATGGCCCGATCGCCGTCGGTGATCTCGCGCGGATCGCCATCCGGCGCGAAATGCAGCTTGAATGCACCGATCGCGGCCGGCGCGTCGGACGTGTCGTAACCAAACGCCGTAAGCAGCGTCAATCCGTCGGCCGCCGGCGGCACGCGGTATGGCGGATCGCACCACAAGCCAAAACCGCGCGCGGCGAGCTCGCGCCATGGAAACAGCACGCCGGGATCGACCTTGCGCCGCGGCGCGACATCGCTGTGGCCGATGAAATTCGCAGTCGGAATCGCATAGCGGTCTTTGAGATCCGCCAGCAGCGCGAACAGCTTCTCCAGCAGAGGCGCCGCAAACGCCTCCTTGCCGTTGTTGTCGAGCTCGATGCCGATTGCCGCCGAGTTCACGTCGCGATTGCCGCCCCAGTCTGAAACCCCGGCGTGCCACGCGCGCGCGCGCTCATCCACCAGCGCGTAAACTCGGCCGTCGCGCGCGATCAGGTAATGCGCGCTCACCTTGCTCGCGGGATCTGTCAGCGTGCGCAGCGCGCGCTCGGCGTCGTCGCTGCTCGTGTAATGCAGAATCACGAAATTGGGGTGCCGCCCGTCGAAGTTGGGGGATGCCCGCACGACCGCCGGCAGGTCGGTGTGCTGCAGGGACGGCGGCGCGGTTGTGCACGCGGCGGTCATGAGCATCACGGCGAGAGGGCAGGCACGCATCATGATGGCCTTCACTTTGCGCCCGCCTGCTCAAGTATCGCAACCATCTCCACGTAGCGGCGCTGGCGCGCGAGCTGCAGCGGCGTTTGCCCGCTACGGTCGGCGAGATTCACGCTCGCGCCCGCGCGCACGAGCGCAGTGAGTGTAGCGACATGGCGCGGGCCGCCCTGCCCGAGCACGATAGCCTCGATCAGCGCGGTCCAGCCGAGGTTGTTCACGTGATCCAGCGGCGCGCCGGCCTCGATCAGCAGCTTGACCACCGCGTCGTGGCCCAGGTGAGCCGCCGCGATCAACGCAGTGCCGTCGTAACGGCTCGTGACCTGCCTGGCGCTCGCGCCCAACTGCAGCAGCAGCTTCAGCGTCGCCGCATCGCCGGCGACGGCGGCAATCGTCACCGCGTCGTAACGGTCGCGCTCTTGCGCGTTCAAATCCGCGCGGGCCCTGGCGAGCGCGGCGACCGCCTCGCGATGGCGGCCGAACGTCGCGACATGCAGCGGGGTGCGGCCGTACACGTCGCGCGCATTGACGTCCGCGCCGGCAGCCGCCAGCCGGCTGATTTCCGCGACATCGCCGCGCGCCGCGGCGGCCAACAAGCCGCTATAGGCCGCGATCTCGTTTGCTGCGGGCGGAACCTGGGCCGCGGCACCCGCGGCCACCAGCAGCAGTGCCAGCGCTAAAACCTTATTCATATTTCATCCTTCATCTTTTTGCCTGGCTTTTTTACCCGGCCGGATCAGCAATCCCCCGCCCGCCAGCATCACCGCGTTGATCCAGAACAGCGGCGGCACGCCGACCGCGGCGGCGATTGCACCGAATATGATGGGGCCGACGAGCTTGGTCGCATTGTCCACCGCGAACCGAACGCCGAGCGCCTCGCCCGAGCGGCCTTCAGGCGAGCGCGCATACATGATGATCAGCGAAATCGGCTGAGTCACGTTGAGGCCGAAACCGAATACGAATGCGATCACCGACAACGCAACCGCCGTCGTTACGAACGGCACCAGTAAGAAACTGAGTCCGCTCAACACGAGTGCATGCGCGAGAACTTTTTCTTCGCTGAGCCACGCGATCCACGACGGCAGGATCACGCGCGCGACGAATCCACCGACCGCGCACATCGCGATCACGACACCAATCTCGGTGCTCGACAAACCATGCGCCGTGCCGTACACGGGGATATAGAATTGAAAGATGTCGAGCCCCGATTGCGCGAGACTGCTCGCGACGAGCACTGGCCACACGCCGGGATTCGTCAGCACCGCTTTCACGTTCATGGGCGGCGCGGTGCTCGGCTTGGCGCGCGGCAGAATTCGGCCCCACAGCATCAGCATCACGGCGGGCACCACAAAACACGCGGCACCGATGGCAAACGCTACCGCCGGCCCTACCCGGTCGAACGAAAAACCCGCGAGCAGCGGGCCGGCAGCAGCAGCGGTTGAAATCGCCATCGCGTAATTGCTGTAATTGCGCGCGCGGTTGTCCGCGGTCGAGAACGCGCCGACCATGTTTTGCAGCGCGATGCTGTAGAACGTCGTGGCGATGCCGCTCAGCGCGGCCGCGATGAACACCGCGGCGAGCGTCGGCCAGAAGCACGGCAGCAGCATGCCGATTCCGCTGCCCAGCGCGCCCAGCAGGAGTGGCATGCGCGGGCCGTAGCGATCGACGATGCGGCCCGCCGGCCACGACAGCAGCAGCGGAAACAAGGCGAACGTCGCGGCGAGCGCCCCGATCGTGAACGGCTGCGCATGCAGTTGAATCGCGTACAGCACCGCCAGCACGCGCGAAGCGCGCACGCCGGTCATGTTGAAGAACGCCAGGGCCAGCGTCAGGTACAGCGTCATCGGCTTGGTGGATTAACGGAGCAGCGTACGGACGAGAACCAATCTTGTAGCAAACGCGGCGCGAAACTGCAAATGCCGCGACTGCGACGAAGACCTGTAGGCTCCCATTTAGGCCATTCGTGCTGAGGTATCGAAGCATGAATGGCCGCCGTTGCTTCGAGTTCTTGCACCTCTTCGCCCTTCTATACATCAGGGCGAACGGGCTTTGAATACCTTCTATTCGGCCTGGATACCCGCGGACTTCACCACGCGCGTCCACTTGACGATTTCGGCCTTGACGAACTCGGTGTACTGCTCCGGCGTGGTAGTGGTCGGTTCCATGCCGACGTTCAGCAGCTTTTCGCGCACGTCGGATGCGGCCATGATGCGCGTGAACTCGCGGTTCAGCTTGTCGATTATCGCGCGCGGCGTTTTGGCCGGCGCGGCGAAGCCATACCAGTTCGACGCCTGATAGCCGGGCACGCCGGACTCCGCAACCGTCGGCAGCGCGGGTTCCGCGGGCGAGCGTTGCGCGCCCGTCACTGCGAGCGCGCGCAACTTGCCCGAACGCGAGAGCGGCAGGCCGCCCGCGATGGTCGGAACGCTGAACTGGATCTGGCCGCCAATCACGTCGGTCAGCGCCGGCGCCATGCCCTTATAAGGAATGTGCACAACGTCGATCTGCGCCATCGACTTCAGGAGCTCGACCGAAAGATGGCTCGGCGCGCCGTTGCCGGCGGAACCGAACGACACCTTGCCCGGACGCGCCTTCGCGTAGGCGATCAACTCGGGCACCGAGCGCAGCGGCAATGACGGGCTGACGACGACGATGCCGGGTCCGTAGGTGATCGACGTGATGTGCGCGAAGTCGCGCGAGAGATCGTACGGCAGCTTCGGATACAGCCCCGGCTGGACTGCGTTGGTCGCCGACATCAGGATCAGCGTGTGGCCGTCCGCGTCCGCGCGCGCCGCGAGCTCCGTGCCGATGATACCGCTGCCGCCGCCGCGGTTGTCGATGACCGACGTCTGGCCCCACGCTTTGGTGAGCTCGATGCCGATCAGGCGCGCCTGCATGTCGCTCGGCCCGCCGGGCGGATAGGGCACGATGATGCGGATCGGTTTGTTCGGAAAATTCTGCGCCGCAGCGCCCGCGGCCAGCAGCGCGAACCTCACGACGGCGAACGCCCGCATCACTTCCGGTGCTGCAATATGAACTGCAGCGTCTCTTCGGCGCAGCGATCCGCATCGGTCGCCGCAAGGTGGTAGGAATCGCCCGGAATCACGCGCAGCTCCGAATTCGGGATCAGCGTCTGCCACGCACGCGTCGATTCGACCGAACCCAGCGCGCTGGCTTCCGTGGTCAGCACGAGGGTCGGGCACTGGATGCGCGGCAAATCGCCGGTGATATCGGTATACGGAATCGTTTCGCCAAACCCGACCATGGTCGACGCCGCTGACTTGCCCATGAGCTTGGTCCAATACTCGACGCCTTCGTTCGCGAATTTGCTGCCGAGTCGCTTGCCCATGTTCTTGCGCGCCCACGCTTCGACGCCGAGCGTCTCGAGCTCGTCGGTCGCGTGTGCCGCCTTGGCGCCCATGCGATCCCAATTCGGCGGCGGCGTGCCAACGACCGTCAGCGTCTGCACCTGGTCGGGGCAGCGCGCGGCGAAGTGGCGCGCGATCGTGCCGCCGAGCTTGGCCGCGATCAGGTGAAAGCGCTCGATACCGAGCTGCTGCATGAGCGCCACGTAATCGTCGACGACGAGATCGATCGTCCACGGGAAGTCGCGCGGCATGACCGTCGACTCGCCGAAGCCGCGCGTATCGGGCCGCACCACGCGAAACTGGCGCGCCAGATGCGGCACCCACCCGTACCACGCGAACCCGCGCTCGGCGTTGCCGTGGATCATCAAAATCGTTTCGGCTTTCTTCCACGGGTCGGTGAAGTCGTCGACGAGGTAATGCATTTCGAGGTCGGGCGCTACGCGGGCGATGGGCATGGGAAAGTGACTAGGTAGTTGCGGGGAATCCGCTTTATGCATTAACCGCGGCGAATTGGCAACTGAACGGCGCCGTCCTTCCCGCTGTGCGTGCAGGGTGATACTCTCGCGGTGCCGGTGAGTTTCCCGGCCATATCCAACCGCCTCACCCGCCGCACTCGGCGACACCGCATCGCCGGCGCGCCCCATCAGGAGAAAACCATGAGCGAACTACCGAAGTCCGTACACATTTACGAGCAGGGCCCGCGCGAGGGTTTTCAGTTCGAGAAGGGCGCCATCCCTACCGCGCGCAAGATCGAGCTGGTCGACGCGCTGTCGCGCACGGGGCTCAAGCAAATCCAGGTGTGCTCGTTCGTGCCCGCGAAGAACGTGCCCGGCATGGCCGACGCCGAGGAAGTCGCCGCCGGCTTCGATCGCCGGCCGGGTGTCCGCTACGAAGCACTGTCGCTGAATGAAAAAGGCCTCGAGCGCGCGATTGCGAGCGGCCGCTTCGACACGACCGGCATCATTTCGCTGACGGCGTCCGAAGCTTTTGTGAAGCGCAACCAGAAAAGGACGCTCAAGGAGAACTACGACGCCCAGCACGGCATGATCGAAATGTACCAGCGCCACCACGTGCCGGTCGACCGCGGCTCCATCATGGCGGCGTTCGGCTGCAACTTCGAAGGCGACATCTCAATCGAGCGCATCCTGAACATCACGCAGCAGATTTTCGATCTCGCCGCCGAGCACGATCTCACGATCAAGACGCTCAACCTGTCCGATACCATGGCGTGGGCGACGCCGCTTTCGCTCAAGCGCGTGATCGGCGCGGTGCGCGATAAGTATCCGGAGCAGCGCCTGTCGCTGCACCTGCACGACACGCGCGGCATGGCGGTTGCTCTCGCCTATGCGGGACTCGAAATGGGCGTCGATGTCTACGACGCGTGCGTCGCCGGACTCGGCGGCTGCCCTTTCGCCGCGCACAAAGGCGCCGCCGGCAACATCTGCACCGAGGACCTCGTGTTCATGTGCGAAGAGATGGGCATAGCCACGGGGGTCGATCTCGATCTTTTGCTTGAAGCCGCGCGCCTCGCCGAAGACATCGTCGGCCACCCGCTGCCGGGCTCGGTCAAACAAGGCGGCTCTCTGCGCGCGCTGCGTGAGAAGGTACGCGCGGCCGCTTGATATTCGGGCGGCAGAGGCACCCTCCCTTGCACGCAGTCCACGCGACGAAACCGACCGCGCCGTTTTAACTACCCCTCACCCCGGCGCCGCCGCCGCGCTCGATGCCGTCTGCGCGAAAGTTTCATACAACTTCCAGTCGAGCGCGTGTTCTTCGAGCGTCTCGGGATTCCACATGCGGCGCGGCAGCGCGAGGATATCGCCGCCGTAAACGTGCAGGCCGACCGCGGGCACATCGCCGAGGCATTCCGCGACGTGGACGGTCTCGGCGCGCATCGGCAGGATCGCGCCGCGTTTCAATGTGACTTCGCCCGCTTTGCGCAGCGCCGCGTCTTCGCTGCGGTAGAGCGTGTTCTTCTCCTCGCCCGATAACAGCAGGATCATCGCCCACGTGCCGTGATTGTGCGGCGGGGTGCGACGGCCGTTCGGAAAGCGCACCTTCAAGAGCGTGAGATCGGGCGAACGGTAGAAAACCTGGTTCGCGTTGCCGCCCGTGCCGGGCACGAAATCGAGCGCCGCTTCGATCGCCGCGACGTCGCCGCGCCAGCTTTCGAGCAACTCGCGCATGGCTTTCATCGGATCGGCGCTTTCGCGTGCCTGGGCGCACCGGGAAACCAGTTCGGGGACTTTCATCGTAGACACTTCTCCCTTCCAAATGATATACTTATTATATCAATTTTACGCGCCAAGCAGGGTACATTATGCCGGCAAAGCAAGCTGAACGACGCAGTAAACCCGCGGCTCAGCGCATCCTCCTGCGCTATCGCGAAACCGACTCCGATTACGGTGTGTCGCGCGAGACCGCGACACGCCTCGCGCAAGCACTCGGGCTTAGCGAAACGCAGGTCATCCACGTTGCGCTGGCCAAATTCGCGCGCCAGGAACTGCCGCAATATGAGCCTGACAATGGGCAACTGACCGCGGCGCAGAAAAAAGCTGTCGAGCGTATGCAGCCGCGCGGCCGCATGAAAATCAAAGACAGCCTGTTCTGATGACGCGCGCCGCTGCGCGCTGGTTCACTCCGCCCCAGCCAGGCGATATCGTTTGGTGCCGCTTTCCGCAAAGTGGCTTGCCTGGGCCGGGGCCGAAATCCCGGCCTGCCCTGGTGCTGGCGGTAGGCGAAGCCAACTTTAGGTACGTGGTGCGCGTGGCTTACGGCACGAGCCGTAAAACTGACCGGCTCTATGCCGGTGAGTTTGCCATTCTGCCCGCGCTCGCAGATGCATTTGCGGCTTCCGGCTTGAGCTATCCCACCAAGTTCGATCTGGGCGCGACATTCGAACTCGATTACAACGATATATGGTTCGGCGTTCCTCCACATGCTCCCCACGGCCAGAACCCCAAACTTGGAATACTTCACCCGCACCTGCTTCGCCAGGCAGCGGCCGCCGCGCGCGCTACGGTAAAGAAGCGGTAATCCTTTAATCTGGTTCCTCGCCCTTGCGCAACCGAAGTGGGCTCGGCCGGCTGGTAACGGCAATCGGCTACAAGCGGCGCAACTTGCCATCGCTAATTCCTACGTTCAGACCCCGCCTCTGACCTACATCGGCCGCATCCAATCGCAGGTAAAATCGCGCGTTATTTTACGAAAGACCATCATGCTCTTCGACAAAACCACGCTGGGGCTACTCACCCTGCAAAATCACCTCGTCATGTGCCCGCTGACACGCAGCCGCGCCACCGGCAACGTTCCAAACGAACTCATGGCGCAGTATTACGCGCAGCGCGCGTCAGTCGGGCTCATCATTGCCGAAGGCACGTCGCCGTCGCCGAACGGGCTCGGCTACCCGCGCATCCCGGGCGCGTTCACCGCCGCGCAGACCACAGGCTGGAAGCGCGTCACCGAAGGCGTCCACGCCAACGGCGCGAAAATGTTCTTGCAGCTCATGCATTGCGGGCGCATCGTCCATCCGCTCAACCTGCCCGCGGACGCGCGCATCGTCGCGCCATCGGCGATCGCAGCGGCCGGCGAGATGTACACCGATGCCGAAGGCATGCAACCCCTGCCGGTGCCGCAGGCGATGACGATGGCTGATATCAAGACCGCCATCGCCGAATTCGTGCGGGCCGCGACCAATGGAATCGCGGCGGACTTCGACGGCATCGAGCTGCACGCCGCCAACGGCTACCTGCTCGAGCAGTTCATCCGTCCGACTTCAAACCGGCGCACGGACCAGTACGGCGGCACCATCGAAAATCGCGCGCGCTTCGTGCTCGAAGTCGTGGCCGCGACGATCAAAGCTGTCGGCGCGAACAGAGTCGGCATCCGGCTGTCGCCGTTCGGCGTCTTCAACGACATGCCGCTCTACCCCGAGATGGGCGCGGACTATACCTACCTCGCGCAGCAGCTCGAGAAGTCGGGGCTGCGCTACATCCATCTCGTCGACCACTCGTCGCAGGGCGCGCCGGCGGTGCCCAATTCGATCAAAGCAATGTTTCGCAGCACGTTCAGCCGCACGCTGATTCTCTCCGGCGGCTACGATGCCGCGCGCGCCGACATCGACCTTCTCGCGGGGAAAGGCGATCTCGTCGCGTTCGGCCGGCCTATTCTAGCCAATCCCGATCTCATCACGCGCTATAAAACCGGCGCGCCGCTCAACGCGCCTGACCAGGACACGTTTTACACGCCGGGCGCTAAGGGCTATACGGATTATCCGTCGCTCGCGAAAGCCGAATTAGCGCTGTAACGCTTGCATGTCCCCTCCCTCGCGTCGCGGCGGGAGGGCACGGTAGTGAGCACTGCGCAGGGCGTATACGTCGGGCGCCACTTCGATCCATGGCTGGACGATCATTTAGAGCAGACAAAACATTGTATAGTTATGGCATGAAGGGCGCCGCCGGGAAACTTATTGAGTATTACGTAATATATGACATTGGCGGTGCTCGTCAAAACTTTCCCTCACCCTCGGTCCCTCTCCCGGAGGGCGAGGGAAGAAAAGCCCTTCTCCCTCCGGGAGAAGGGTGGGGATGAGGGAGAGCTTTTTGTCATGAATAATGTAAAGCTCAATAATTATCCGCTCTCATTCGCGGCGCGCCCGACCTTTTCCCGCTCGAAGCGCTTATAGATATGCTTGCGCGT
>JBKJMN010000454.1:0-8450 GCA_046596405.1 Burkholderiales bacterium | reverse complement strand
GGGCGCGGACCCGTCCTGCTGAGAGACGAATATGTCAGCGTGCACCGGCATCGCAAGCGCGCCGAGCAAAGCGGCGATTAACGCACGCAGCGAGTTGGCGTGGCGCCGGCGCGACTGTGCGGACTCAGTGGTCTCAGCGAACTGAGTGGACTCAGCGACCAATCGGCCCACCCCTGCCTTCTGCTGCTTCTTCATGCGCCGTTCCGGGCGCGCGGACGACGGCGGTAGGGCGTGCCCCGTCCGCTTGGGCTGGACGCGCGGCACGACCGGTCTTCAACTCACCGGCAAGCTGGGCCAGCCGATAATCGAGGATATCGTTGCTGCGCATCCAATCGAGCGCCGCCTGCGCGGATGCGGGGTCGTTCATTGCGACGGCCGCCTCAAGCAACGCGCGCGCATCCCGGTTCTCGCGCTGGAGCTGCCAGTTGGCTAACGCGAGCTCAAGCGCGCGCGCGGGATCGCCCGTCACGTGCAGCGCGAAGCGCGATTCGTCGCCCTCGTGGACTGCATACCCGCCGCGCCGCGCGACGTCGAACGCCGCTGCCACGCGCTGGCGATGCGATTCGAATTCAGGCGCGCCGACCGCTTTTTCCGCCAACACCAGCCGCAGCAGAAGGTGCTCCGAGTCGGTACGCATGCGCAGCAACGAAATGACGTCGCGCGGCCGGTTCTGATCCAGCAGAAAGTCGGCCAGCCCGGCGAGTAGATACTGGTCGCGCGGCGCGAGCGCCAGCGCCTGGCGATAGTGTCGTTCCGCCGCGGCGGGCAGGTTCAGGTGTTCCGCCATCTCGGCCAGCCGGCCCAGTATCCAGGTGCGTTCTTCGGCCGACGTATTCCTCGAGCGCGAGAGGAGCGTGAGGAGCGTGCCGTAGCTAACCTGCGCGCGGCCGGTCAGGCCGTCAAGCGACAGACTGCACGCGGCGCCCATCAGGCGGTCGATCAGCGGAATCACGCGAACGCAATCCGCGCGGGCCGCAGCATAGTCCGCGCGGACGGTATGGATGTTCGCGCGCAGCAGCAACGCATGAATGTTCTTGGGATCCTGCATGATCACGGCGTTGAGATCGCCGAGCGCCGCCTCGAATGCGTGAACGTACTGGCGCAGATTGGCGCGCATTAAGCGCACGGCAGAGGAGGGCTCTGCATCGCGCCACCACGGGTCGAGGGCGTCGCGTGCGTAGCCGATGAAGCGCAAATCGCCTTCCTCGGTGGCGAACCGGTAGTAGGCTTTCGCCAATCGGATTGCCGCCTCCTCGCTGGCGGGCGCAGCGGCGAGGGCGGTGCGCAACTCGCGCATGCCGGGGGTCAGCGATTCGGCGGCGGGGGCTGAGAGCGTATCGAGAATTTCGCGCGCCGCCGCGGGCTGTTGGGCCGCTGCGAGCGGCGAAAACGCAGCGCAGCTTAAAAAATACGTGACGAGCAAGGCCGCGAAGACCCCGGTAGTGTGTTGTGCAATGCGCATCGCTGTAAGGTCCGGGAAGAATGAAGTATGACTGGCGAACTGCCGGTGCGTTCACCGGCGACGCGCGAGAAAGGATCCTGCCGATTCAACATACCCTGCGGGCGCCGGGCGGTTTGTACGATGGCGTACATTAATTGTAGGAATGGGTAAGCGCCCTCTTACATGGTTAAAAGCGTACCTCTGATATTTCGCGAACGAACATGCCGTGATGATTCACAGCGTTCTTAAATGTACGTAAATTTTCAAGAAATACCTCGCGTGCAACTCCCTGCCGCGATTTCCCGAGAGCGCTCATGCTGTGTCACCGTTACGCCGTCCATACGCCATCCCTTCGGACGGTACACGCGCGGAAACTCGTAAGCTCGCCGCAGAGCGTCGCCGTCAATAGGCAGACGCGATGGTAGAACCCGCGCGTGCGCCGTTGATGCGCAGTGCGCGTGCCGTACGGTTCGCCGCACTCGGGATAGCGGCGGCGACGCTTTATTTCGGGGGCGGCTGGATTCTCGATTTTGATGGATCGACCGTCGTCAAGAGTCAAGCGAAAGTTCAGTCCCAATCGAGAGCGGATCTTGCAGGCGCCCGAGTGGCAATAAACCCCAAACCGCTGGTCGCAAGTCCGGAAGCAACAACTTCCGCTGCTTCGATTGAGTTTGCCGCGCCGGAGATTCCGGTCGCCGTTGCCGCTCCAGCGCTTGCCGGGAAAGCCGCGCCTACCGTCTTCACAACGCCTACCGCGACAGCCGTGCCGGCGCTGTTTTCGCCGTTCACCTATGTCGGGGCCGTGCGCACCGAGGGCGGTCCGACCGTCGCGCTCTCGAGCGGTGAGCGGGTGATTTTTGTGCGCCAAGGCGACACCGTAGACAGGGATTACCGCCTGATCACGCTCGATCCCCCAACGCTGCTACACGAGCCGAGTGGAACGCGGTTGATCGTGCGCGCGAAGCCGGATGCTGCGCTCGTGCCACCGACGGTGCTGGGTGCGGCTTCGCCCACTGCGCCAACAGGCACGCGGCCAGCCGCGCAGAGCCTCCCCGCATTTAACGCCACCGATGTGGCGGCAATCGAAGCCGAAGTCGACCGGGCGCTGGCGGCATTGCCGCCGCCTCCGCCGCCGTTAGTCGCATCGTCGTTTCCTCTCGCGCGCTGACGCGAATCACCCTTTATGAGAATCAATGCGCAGAAGCGGCAACCTCAGACGCCGTCGCGGCTGCGCCAAGCTAACTTGCGGCGGAGCATCGCTGCAGGCCCATTCGATTGGCGTTTGAATTTACTCTGGAGAAATAAATGAAAAAGTTATTGTTGGGAGCGCTCCTGATTTTGGGCGCGGCACAGGCCCAGGCTGCAACCTGCGTAACCGGCACCCTCGCTAGTTACATTGGCCTGGGCGCTGCCGGTTGTACCATCGGCACGAGCACTGCGTTCAGTTTCACGGCCTTTTCGGTGCCGAATGCGGCCACCGCAATTGCGCCCGGAAACATCACGATTGTTCCGCAAAATGTCAGTGCGACGAGCATCGGTTTTGATTACCTCGTCGCAGTGACCGCGCTCAACAACCAGTTCCTTGACTACGTCCTCGGCTATCGTCTGCAGGGCGCGAGTTACACGGGCGAGAGCGTGTTTTTGAGCGGTGCAGTCGTATCCGGCGGCGGTTCAGTTACCGCCATCACGGACGGCTGCCGCAACGGAACCTTCTCGGCGGCAGGGCCCGGGTCCTGCGGCGGCACCGCGGTGCCACCGATCATCGCCTTGAATAACGGCTCGGATTCGACGACCTTCGCCGCCACCTCAGCGCTCGCAGTGATTACCGACGTCGGTATCGACGGCGGGGGACCCGGCGGCAGCGCCTCGCTTGGCACCGCGGGAAATCGGTTTACGGTCGCGGCGGTCAGCGCGGTCCCGGAACCTTCGACCTATGGAATGCTGGCCGGCGGTTTGCTCGGGCTCGGCCTTATTCGACGCCGGTCAAAAGGCAATTCGAAAACCGTTTCTTAGGGCGGACCCATATCACGTGCGGTGTTTGTCTGCCGGGCAACTTCCGCCGGCAGCAGGGATCCGTTCGCGCCGGGGATTCGATAAGTATGAAGAAGTTTAGTTAATTATTTTTAAATTCACAGGAGATCTTCATGAAGCTGGTAAAAAAAGCAACAGCAGCGCTGTTGTCCGGTCTGCTCGCATTCGGGCCGATCGGTACTCAGGCGGCGAGCCATCGGGAAGCCCCGATTACGGCACTCGATCAGAAAGCCGATATCACCGACGTATACGCATTCCGCAGCTACGCGGCCGGCGACACCGACAAGGTAACGCTCATCATGTCGGTCGATCCATTCGCGGAACCCGCCAACGGGCCGAACTGGTTTCCCTTCGATCCGGAAATTCTTTATGAGATCAAGGTAGACAACAATAACGACGCGGTCGAAGACATCGTGTTCCAGTTCCGGTTCACGACCGAGCAGCGGTTGCCGAATCTGTTCACGGTATATGCAGGCGCCGGCGCCGGGATCAACGCACCGGCGAATTCGCCGGCGCCGGTTGCTCCGGGCACGCCGATTATTCCGCCAAAAATCACGGATTTCAATTCGACCGGATTAGGACAGCGCCAGTCGTACAGCGTGACCATGATCAAGGGCGGGGTCTCGACCGTGCTTAGCACGGGTTCGCCGATGTATGCAGTGCCAAACAACGTCGGCCCGCGCACGATGGATTATCAGGCGCTTTTCAATCAGGCGATCTACTCGGTTGGCAACGGGGTGAAGGTATTTACCGGCACCGCTGATGATGCGTTCTGGATCGACCTGGGGGCCGCATTCGATACGTTGAATCTGCGTTCGACGGTTGCGCCGGGCGTATTGACGCCGGCTCAGGACGCTGCGTTGCAAAACATCGCTCCGGATACCGTGTCGGGCTACGCGGTGAACTCCATCGCCATCGAAGTGCCGATCGCGATGCTCACGAGCACGGGCAATGTCGAGCCGGCATCTTCGCCGAACGCCACCATCGGCGTCTGGGCGACCACTTCGCGGCCACGGCTTACCGTGCGGCGCGCGCCATTCCCGCAGGCCAGTTCCGGCACTTTCAATCAGGTTCAGCGCATGGGTAATCCGCTGATCAACGAATTACTGATTGGCACGGGCTCCAAGGACAGGTTCAGCATGGATCAACCGAAGAACGATAGTCAGTTCGCCAGCTTCTTCCTCGATCCGGTGCTTGCGCGCATTCTGAATGCGGCAACGGGCGGCGCAGTTTCAATCCCCACGCCGCCGCGCAACGATCTGTTGCCGCTCGTCACTTACGCGCCACCGATCGCCGCACCTGGCACACCCGCTGGTCCGATCGCCGACTTGCTGCGCCTCAATACCGGTGTTGCACCGACGCCTCCGGGCAGCGCGTCCAGGCTGGGTCTGTTGGGCGGCGATGGAGCGGGCTATCCTAACGGCCGGCGCCTCTTCGACGACGTAACGGATATTTCGTTGCGCGCGGTCGCCGGGGTCTTCAATCCCGCGTTCAATATTTTTCCCAATAACCGGCTCGGCGACGGTGTCAATGTGAATGACACACCGTACCGCTTGGCATTTCCTTACCTCGGCGATGGGCCCAGCGGACGCGACCGCCGCCATATTGACCCGGGCGAGGCAGGTTGCACCGCCGGCGCGGGACCGGCCTGTCCTTTGAATTAACAGGCTTGTTCGTCGCTTCAATCAGCCGTCGCGCCCTCGGGTGCGGCGGCTTTTTGGGTAAGTGCGACTTAAAACATGGTGGATCATTTGCTTTTCCGCATTCTTTTAGCGGTTGCGTCCACGCTGTTGGCGCTGACAGTACCCGCAATCGGCGCGTCACCGGCCGAGACGAGGATTGAGCTGGCGCGCGCCGAGCTCTTGCAAGCCTCGGGCGATCGTCAATTTAATGCGCTGGCGGGAGCATTGCTGGCGCGGGCGCGCGAGACGGGCGACGAGTCTTTTCTTGCGCAAGCCGGACAGGCCCTTGCGCAGGCCCGCGAGCTGGCGCCGTCGAATCTCGATACTGAGAGCCTGACGGTCAGATTGCTGCTGGGCAGGCGCGAATATGCTGAAGCCCTTGAGCGGGCGCGCGCCTTGAGCAAGCAGGCACCCGACAACGTGGCTTCCTATGGCTACGTCGTGGAGGCGGCGGCTGCGCTCGGCAAATATGCCGAAGCGGAACAGGCTGCTCAGTGGATGCTCAATCTGCGCTCGTCGTATGTTATTTCTCTGGCGCGCGCGGCGTCGATGCGCGAGGTGTTCGGCGATACTGAGGGTGCGCTCGACCTCATGCAGCGCGCCTATCAGCGCATCGATCCGCAGGAAGCGGAGGAGCGTGCCTGGCACCTTACGCGCATCGCGGAGATGTATCTGGAGGCGGGCAAATCCGACGCGGCTGAAAATACGCTGAACGAGGCCTTGTCAATATTCCCCGATTATCACCTGGCGCTCGGGCAACTCGCCCGCGTGCGGCTCGCGCAAGGACGGGCGGCCGATGCCGTTGCCATCGAAAGCAAACGCCTGCGATTGGTACCCCGCGCTGAAAATCTCTACGCTCTCGCCAGCGCCCTTGCGGCGGCGGGACGCAGCGCGGAAGCGCGCCTCGTATTCTCCAAATTCGAAGTGGCGGCAAAAAACCGGACCAGCGCGGCCGACAATGCTAATCGCGAGCTGGTGCTTTACTACGTCAACTATGCGCGCAAGCCGGCGGCGGCGTTAAGCATAGCCGCGCGTGAAATTGCGCTTCGGCAGGACGTACGCACGGTCGAGGCCTATGTCATCGCCCTGAAGGCGAATGGCAAAAAGGCAGAGGCTTTGCGTCAGCTCAGGTTGTTGACTGCGGAAGGCGTGTGCGATGCGGGGCTGGCCAATCTCGCAGTGGCCGTGGGCGCGGCGGGCGGCGACCGCCGGCGGGGCGCGGAGAATCGGCGCTGCGTCGACGCCTGTTGCAGCAAAGCGTGAGCGCAAGCTTGCGCTCGACCGGTCAGCCTTTGACGCACACCACCTGCTTCAGCGTGTGCACGACTTCGATCAGGTCGGATTGCGCCGCCATCACCGCGTCGATGTCCTTGTAAGCGGCCGGCGTCTCGTCGATCACGCCGGCATCTTTGCGGCACTCGACGCCGTGCGTCGCGGCCGCATGGTCTGCCAGCGTGAAGCGCTTCCTGGCTTCTGTGCGCGACATCTTGCGCCCGGCGCCGTGCGCGCACGAATGAAAACTCTCCGGATTGCCTTTGCCGCGCACAATGTACGACTTCGCACCCATGCTACCGGGAATAATGCCGAGATCGCCCGCGCGCGCCCTGACCGCGCCTTTGCGCGTTAGCCAAACGTCTTGGCCGAAGTGGTGCTCGCGCTCGACGTAATTGTGATGGCAGTTGATCGCCTCGGTGCGGTCGCGAAAGGGCGGCAGGTGGCGGTGCAGCACGATCAGGATCCGCCGCATCATTTCATCGCGGTTCGCGCGCGCGTACCCCTGCGCCCAGCCCACGGCTTGCAGGTAATCGTCGAAATGCGCCGTGCCCTCCGGAAAATACGCGAGATCCCGGTCAGGCAGATTGATGAAATGAGTGCGCATGTCCTGGCGCGCGAGCTCGATGAAATAGGTGCCGATAACATTGCCGATGCCGCGGCTGCCGGAGTGCAGCATGACCCACAACTCGCCGGCCTCGTCGATGCACAGCTCGATGAAATGATTGCCGCCGCCGAGCGAGCCGAATTGCGAAGCGATAATCGTGGCGGGCGAATCCTTGCGGCGCGCGAAGGCTTTTGGATGCTTCGCTTCCAGCCACTTGAACGACTCGAACATTTCCGCCGCGGCTTGCCCGTTCTGTTGCGCCGGCGCGTGCGTCGCAAAGCCGGTCGGCACGGTGTGCTCGATCTCCGAGCGGATTTGCGCGAGGCTTTCCGGCAGATCCCCGTCGCGCGCGCCGTCGAGACGCACGGCCATCATGCCGCAGCCGATATCGACCCCCACCGCGGCCGGGATGATCGCGCCATCGGTGGCGATCACGCTGCCGACCGTGGCGCCCATGCCCCAATGCACGTCGGGCATTGCCGCGACGTGTCGATGGATAAACGGCAACTCGGCCAGATTTAAGAGCTGATTGAGCGCAGCATCTTCAATCGGCACCCCCTGAGTCCAGGATTTGATCGGCCTGCCGGTGCGACTCTTGAAAACCTGGTAGCTCATTGGTCAGACCTGAAGGAGGGCGGCATTTTGCCTTCGATAGGGCGCTGTTGCAATGCACTGGCTGGACTTGCGCGCTCGCGGGCGGCTGCGCCAAAAAAAACCGCGACCGGAGTCGCGGTTTTGAAATAGTTGAAATCCGATAAGGGAGGTTTCGGACTCCAACGCAGGCTTTACTGCTGTGAACAGGAAACTGCAACTCCAGAGTAGCCGAACGCGAAGGCAGTGGGAATCGTAGCCCCGCGTACGGGTTTGTACGCGCGCCCAAGGCGGGCGGCGCGCACACGTCGCGGCCGACCGGGAGTAGCGTCTATTGTTCCGCGCGTAACGCGTCGGCCCAGCAGTTCGGCGTCTCGTAAATCCTGACCTGTTCAACGCACAGCCGCTTTCCATAGCGTTCGGCGAAGGCCGCGACGAGCACGCGAAAAGCAGTGGCTGCAAGATGTTCGGCGGTAGGCGGCGCATCGAAGGTCACAGTCCGGTGGTCAGGCAGGGAATTGAGAAACTCAATCACTGCGCGGTCTTTGGCGTAAGCGAGGAACGCGTGGTCCCACGGCGCCACGACGTGTTGCTGCACCAGCTCCTTGACCCCGGAAAAATCGGTGACCATACCCTGTTCGGGATCGTTGTCGATGACGACGACATTGCCGCTGACCGTCACCTCAATGGCATAGCGGTGCCCGTGCAAGTGGCGGCACTGGCTGTCATGCTGCGGAATACGGTGGCCGGCGTCGAATTCCAGCCTGCGGGTGATGCGCATGAGGGGTCTGAGGCCGCCGAGGAGCGCGGATTATACACCGCGCTT
>JBKJMN010000397.1:0-3803 GCA_046596405.1 Burkholderiales bacterium | reverse complement strand
GGCTTATCTGGATAAGGTCGCATTACAATTGAATACTCGGCCCCGGAAAACATTGGGATTTCAAACGCCAGCCCGAAGGCTGGACGCGGTGTTGCATTGATCAGTTGAAATCACCGCAGATAAACGCAGATAAAAAGATAAAAAGATAAAAAAAGAGCGCTCGCGCTTTGATGCGATCTATTGCGTATTCCGCCAATTAAGGCGATCGATGTTTCTCGCGGTCCATCCGCGTTTATCTGCGTTTATCTGCGGCCAAAATGAACTGGCTTTAGTCTGCTTTCATATTCGCCGTCTTCACCAGCTTCGCCCACTTGTCTATTTCCGAGCGGATGAACGCGCCGAATTGCTCGGCGGTGCCTCCGACCGGTTCCGCGCCCTGACCCGACAATCGCTCGACGACATCCGGCATGCGCAGGATGCGCGCAATGTCGGTGTTGAGCCGGGCGACGATATCCTTCGGTACCGCCGCCGGCATCACGAATCCATACCAGCCGCTCGCCGCGTAACCGGGCAGTCCGCCTTCGGCGATCGTCGGCAAATCGGGCATGAGTTTCGAGCGCTGCGTGCCAGTGACCGCGAGCGCGTGCAATTTGCCGGCCTTGATATGCGGCACCACGATCAGGCTGTTTTCGTAACTCATCTGAACTTCGCCACTCATCAGCGCGGTCAAGGCAGGCGCACCGCCCTTGAACGGGACATGCACTATGTTGACGCGCCCCAGCGTTTTGAACAGCTCGCCCGCGAGATGCGTGACGGTGCCGCTGCCTGACGATGCGTAATTGAGCGCGCCGGGTTTGGCACGCGCCAGCGCGAGCAATTCTTTGACGTTGCGCACCGGCAGCGACGGGTGGACGACTAGTATATTGGTCACAGTCACGGCCTGCGTTACTGGCGCAAATTCGCGCAGGCTGTCGTAGCCGCGGTTCGGGTACAGGCTCATCGCGACGGCGAGCCCGCTGATGCTGCCGAGCAATATCGTGTAGCCGTCGGGCGGCGATTTCGCAACGTGCTCGGTGCCGATCACGCCGCCGGCACCCGCGCGATTGTCAATGACGACTGGTTGGCCGAGCGTTTCGGCGAGTTTCTGGCCGATCGTGCGGCCGACGATGTCGGTCGGGCCGCCCGCGGGAAAGGGCACGACCATGCGCACCGGCTTGCCAGGATACTGCGCATACGCTGAAACGCTCAACGCAAGCGCGGCGGATGCAAGTGCTGTTCGCGCGGGCAATCTCATTCTGGTTTGACACCGGCAACCTTGATGACCTTCGCCCATTTCGCGACTTCGTTGCGCAGGAAAGTCGCGAACTGCTCGGGCGTGCTGCCGACGGAGTCCGAGCCGTCCGCTTTCAGGCGCTCTTTCAGTTCCGGCGAATTGACGATCCTGATCACGTCGGCGTTGATTTTAAGGATTACGTCGCGCGGCGTTTTCGCCGGCGCGGTGAGCCCGTTCCAGGCGACGGCTTCGAAACCTCTGAGGCCGGATTCGTTGAGTGTCGGGACGTCCGGCAGCGCCGCGCTGCGCTGCAGGCTGGTGACTGCGAGCGCGCGCAGCTTGTCGCCACGGACGAGCGCGATCGCCGACGTGATGCCGTTATAGACAACGTCGAGATGGCCGCCGACGATGTCGGTCAGCGCACCGGCGTTACCTTTGTACGGGATGTGCACCATCTTCACGCCGGCCATCGCATCGAACAGCTCTCCGGCCAGATGGTTGGAGCCGCCAGTGCCGCTGGAGCCGAAATTGAGCTTGCCGGGTTTTGCTTTGGCGAGCGCGATTATTTCCTTGACGTTTTTCGCCGGCACGCCGGGATGCACGACCATCACCAGCGGAGTCGTATTAATCAGCGTGATCGGCGCGAAATCGTTCAGTGCGTCGTACGGGATTTTCGCGAGCAGGCTCGGGTTGATCGTGAACGGCGCGGGCGTCACCAGCAGCGTGTAGCCGTCGGGCGCCGCTTTGGCGACGGCGTCGGTGCCTATCGTCGTGCCACCGCCGGGTCGATTGTCGACGAAAGCCTGCTGCCCCCAAATCTCGGACAGCTTTTGCGCGACAGTGCGGCCGACGATGTCGGTGCTGCCGCCGGCGAGAAAAGGCACGACGAGGCGCACGGCTTTGGTTGGATAGTTCTGTGAGAGAGCGGGATTTGCGAGTACCAGCAAAATCGCGACGGAAAAATAAAGGATGAAGGCGGAAGGATGAAGGATGAAAAACAACCTACCGCATTCGCCGTTTAGCCTTCCCTTCCGCCTTCCGCCTTCATCCTTCATCCTTGATTCCACTCACACCTCCTTCACGCGCGTTTGATTTTAGGGACTGCAGTTGTTTGTCCCGCAGTCCGCAGATTGTCCAGCCGCGCGAGCGCCTCACGTGCTTCGGCTTCGATACGCTCGACGATCGCTGCGAACGGCTCTATCTTGTCGGCGAAGATGACCCCCTGGCCACACGACAGCATCGCTTTTTCGTAGTCGCCCGTGGTGTAAGCCGCGTGCGCGTTGGTGCCCATGATGTGGGGGAGCAGAGCTTCGTTTTTTCCCGGCTGGTCTTTTTCGATTTGCTGGATCATCGCGACATGCTCCGTCTTCAACGCGCGCTGCGTGTTGCGCATCGATTGCAACAGCAGCGTGGTATCCGTTTCGCCCGCTGCGACCAGGCGTTCTTTATAGCGGCGGTCCGCCCACACTTCCTCGGCCACCAGAAAGCGCGTGCCCATCGCGACACCGTCGGCGCCGAGCGCGAGCGCGGCGACGAGCTGCGCGCCGGTGCCGATGCCGCCGGCGACGATCAGCGGTATCTTGATCGAGCGCGCTGCCGCGGCGGCAGCGACCATCGTCCCCACGGGTTCTACGCCCGGATGGCCGCCGGCTTCGGCGCCGACCACGGTCACCGCATCGACGCCGAGCGATTCGGCTTTTTTCGCGTAACGAACACCGGGCACTTTATGCAGCACCTTGATGTCCGCATCCTTGAAGCGCTTAATGTAAGCCTCGGGATTGTTGCCCGCGGTCTCGACAAAGCGCACGCCTTCTTCGATTACCGCATCGATGAGCGGCGTTACGCGGTCGGTGCCGTCGCGGCTGACGCGGATCATGATGTTGACGCCGAACGGCTTGCCGCCGGTGATTTCGCGGCAGCGGCGGATCCCGGCGCGGAGTGCGGCAACGTCCTTGAAGCTCGCGGCCGTCATGAAACCCATCAGGCCTGCATTGACGGCTGCGCCCACATACTCGGGCGTGGCGAGCCACATCAGCCCGCTGGCAATGACTGGCAGCCGGATGCCGTAGAGCTCGGTGATGCGGGTTTTGAAAACAGGTTCCACTAAGACTCCGAAATCGTTCGGTCCAAATCTATAGCCACAGAGGGCACAGAGGTCACAGAGAGAATCAAAAGCAAAAACTTATCGGTCCATTTTATTCTTCGCTTTTCTCTGTGTCCTCTGTGGCAAATAGCTTTTTTCTACTTTAATACGATGAGCGCATCGGCGGCGGTGACGCCCCGGCCCGCGGTTCGCACGAACAGCGGATTGATGTCGATCTCCGCGATGCGGTCGGCATGGTCGGCAATCAACAGCGACAGCCGCGAGAGCGCGTCGGCGAGCGCATCGATGTCGAGCGCCGGCTGGCCGCGGAAACCCTTGAGCACTGCGGCGCCTTTAATCTCGCCGATCATTTCCTTCGCTGCCGCAATATCGAAAGGCGCGAAGCGGCGCGTCACGTCCTTGAGCAGCTCGGTGTAGATGCCGCCCAAACCGAACACGACGACCGGCCCGAAAAAACGATCGTTGACGGCGCCGGCGATGACTTCG
>JBKJMN010000331.1:0-4533 GCA_046596405.1 Burkholderiales bacterium | reverse complement strand
CTTCGCCGCCGGGTTGTAGCGGCGGGCAGCGGCCATGACTTCGTCGAAAGCGCGCGCTACTTCGGCATCGCCGTTGACGTTGAGGCGAATAGCGTTGGCGTCGGTTTTATGCGGAACATCGGCCGACTCTATTTTTAGCGCGACGGCTACGCCGAGCGCGCGCGCGATCCCGAACGCGTCCGCGGCAGTTTTTGCCAGGCGCTCGCGCGTGACGCGCAGACCGTACGCGGCCAGCACTTCCTTGGAGGCGCGTTCCGTCATGGTGCCCGCGCCGGCAGCAAGCAGCACACGCGCTTTTTCGACATCGATGCCGGCAGGGCGCGCGGGCGGTTGCGCCGCCTGTTGCTTGTGCGAGCGCAGAAATTCGCCGTAAGTCATCGCGGCGCGCACTGATTTCAGGCACGTCAGCGCGTCGCGGTAGACAGGCAGGCCGCGCGCCACGAGCGTCGCGGCGATGATGGCCGGGTCGGTCGGGCAGTAGCCGGTCCACAACACGGCGACCGGCTTGTCGGTGGCGTCGGCGAGTCTGATCACGTCTTCGATCGCGGGCACGGTGGGCGCGACGAGCACCGGTATCAGCACGTCGACGTTGTCGTCGCGGGCGACGACGCTCAACGCGTCCTCGAACAAATGTTTCGAACTGGTGAGCGCGGACGTGAGGTCGGTCGGGTTCGAGATGCCGGCGAACTCCGGCATCAGCTCGCGCAGGCCGCTGACCGTTTTGTTCTGGTAGGCAACCCAATCGATGCCGTTGGCCTCGCCGAGGTCGGCCATCAGCACGGAGTGACCGCCGGAACCGGTGAGAGCGGCGGCGCGATTGCTGCGCGGCCACTTGCGCCGGCGCAGCAGTTTCGCGACTTCGTAGAGTTCGTTGCAGTCGGTCACGCGCAAAATGCCGTATTGGCGGAATGCCGCGTCATTAACGTCATCGGCACCGGTTAGGGCGCCGGTATGCGAAGCCGAGGCGCGCCGGCCGGCTTCAGTGCGGCCGAACTTCAGCATCACAATCGGCTTTTCGCGGTCGGCAGCATAGCGCGCGACCGCTTCGAACTTGCGCCCGTCGCGGATAGTCTCGACGGCGACCATGAGCACGCGCGTGCGCTCGTCGTCGATCATGAAGCGCATGAAGTCCATGGTGTCGAGGTCGGCTTCGTTGCCGCAACTCACCTGATAGGTGATGCCGAGGCCGGCCTCCTGCGCGCGCCACATCGTGTTCATCTGGCCGAGACCGCCGCTGTGGCAGACCAGCCCGACATCGCCGGCGGGTTTGCGCGGCCCGCGGATCGCGAACGTTGAGGTCATCGCGAACGCATCGACGAAATTGATGAAACCGTTGCAGTTGGGGCCGAGCAGGCGCATGCCGTGCGCGCGCGCGAACTCGACGATTTCCTCCTGCAGCGCGCGGCCGGCGGCTGCACCCGTTTCGCTGAAGTTGGAGGTGAACACGGTGACGAAGCGCACGCCTTTTTCAGCGCATTGCTTGAGCGTGTCGAGCACGCGGTTGGCAGAGATCACGATACCGACGTGGTCGGGCGCCTCGGGCAGCGCGGTGATGCTCGCATAGCATTCCAGCCCGGCCAGCGACGTGTAGCGCGGATTCACCGGATAGACGCGCCCGCGATAGCCGAAATCGAGCACCGCACGTAGCACGCGCCCGCCGAACTTGGCGATGTCTTCGGTCGCGCCGACGAACGCGAGCGAAGCGGGGTTGTAAAATGTTGCGAGATCGGGCGGTGGTAGCGAAGTCATATATTTTCAATCTTGGACCGCCAAGGACGCGAAGGTAAAAAACCAATCCCTTCAGATTTCCTTTGCTTTTGATTTTCCTTGGCGTCCTTCGCGTCCTTCGCGGTGAAGCTTTTGACTTAGCTCAGTTGCTGGACGTAAGCGTCCGCGGTTTTTATCCCGGCAAACTGCGGCAGGATTTTGTCGATCGCGAAACGATGCATTTCCGGATTGCCGGCGGCGCAGCAGTCTTCGATCACGGTGGAGGCAAAGCCCGCGTCGTCGGCAAAGCGCGCGCAGACTTCCACCGCGTTGTTGGTCGCCACCCCGCACAGCGCGAGCTTCTTGATCCCGCGCTGCATCAGCCACGTCAACAGGCCGGTATTGAAAAACGGATTGGCGCCTTGCTTGGTGATGACCATTTCTTCCGGCCGCGGCTGCAGATCCGCCGGAAATTCGGTGCCCCAGTTGCCGAGTATTACGGCTTTCGCGGCTTTGAACTTGGCGACCCGCGGCGCCACGCTCAGGCTGTCGGCATAGTCGGCACGAAATCCGAGGCGCACGAATACGACGGCCTGACCGGCCTTGCGCGCGGCGTCGAGTACCTTGCGCGCGTTGCCAAGCACATTGCCCTCAGCAACGGCTTTGGCGAGTCCCATCGCGCCGAAGTAGCCCTTGGGATCAACCATTTCGTTCTGCAGGTCGAGCAGCAGCAGTGCGGTATCGGTTGGTTGCAATGACAAAGTGCGGTACTCCTGTGCGAAAGCAATAATTACGGGGATATGAACACCGGAACACCGGAACAACGACAAAGACTTGTCGTACGAATTATAGCTTGTGTCCGGAATTGCGAGAGCGCGCTGCGCACCGCAACGCTCAGGTATTAAGCAAACCTCGGGTATGCGCGCCGGGTCAGGCTTGTCTTGTTGCATTACGTACGAGACGCGAGTTGCAACTGGGTCACGCGCCTGGAAATCGCCCCCGAAAACTTGCCGCGGTTTCGATCTTGAATGTTGTATTCCCGTCGAGATCGAGTAACGCCTTGTCGCCGGTCACGAGTACGTCGGCGTTACCGGTGTCCGCGAGCAGCAGGAAGGGCTGGTCGTCCGGATCACGGCACAAGGGCAGACGGGATCGACGGCCTTCGCCGCGTGGTGCCACGACCTCCGCGTGGGGCAGGTAATCTCCCAGCAAGTCCCGAATTCTCTCCTCGTCCAGCCTGAACTTGGGATAACCCAGGACCCGGACCAGTTCACGCATGCCTGATTCATCGATCAACGGCGTAAACAGCTGCGTTTGCCAGGCATGTCGCAGCCATGCCATCACGCCGCGGTCGAACACCAGCGCGGAAACCGTTACGTTGGTGTCGAGAACCGCCCTCAGGACTTTCGTTGGCGCGCCCATTTGACGGCCGCAACGATGTCAGCATCGCTAATCTTGAGCGCGGCCAGTTTTTTGCGGACCGCATCGGCTTGTCCACGGCGCAGCGGTTCGAGGATGATGCGCTGGTTTTCAGTGCGAACCTCGAAGTACTCGACATCGGGAAACTGCGTCGCGATCGCCTTGGGCAGGGTGATCTGGTTTTTGACGGTGCGTTTGGCGAGCATGGAGACTTTGGCCGAAAGTAAGGAAACAAGGAAATACTACCATCTCCGGCTGGCCAGTGCCATCAGGGAGAGGGCGGCTTCGACAAAGACGTTTTAACCTTTTTTCGCCGCCAGCGCCGCACCTTTACCCGCAAGCTTACCGAACACCGCCCCCGACACGAGCCCGGTGCCGCTCGGGTAGTTGAAGTAGAACAAGCCGCCGACCATTTCGCCCGCGCAATAGAGGCCCGGGATCGGATGGAAGTGAACGTTCATTACCTGGCCGGTGTCCTTGTCGATGCGCAGCCCGCCGAACGTGAATGTGATGCCGCAGGTCGTGGAGTAGCCATCGAAGGGCGGGGTGTCGAGAGCCTGCGCCCAGTTCGATTTCGGCGGCTCGATGCCGGCTGTGCCCTTGCCGTCCTTGACGACATGATTGAAAGGCACGTCTTTCTTTACCGCCGCGTTGTACTCGCGCACGGTTTTCAAAAACCCTTCCGGGTTCACGCCTTCGAGCTTGGTCGCGAGCTCCTCAAGCGTATTGGCGCTGACCTTGGTCATGAACTTGATGCGGTATTCGGAGCGCAGCAGCTTGCTGACCTTGGAATCGAACACCTGCCACGCGAACTGCGCCGGTTGCTGCAGCACCGCGCCGCCGTATTTGGCGTAAGTAAACGAATGAAAATCTGCCCCCTCGTCGACGAAGCGCTTGCCGTCGGCGTTGATCAGCAGGCCGAAAATATAGCTGTGCTTCTGAAATTGATCGCCGACGGTCACGTCGCCGAATTCCGGCGCGTTGCGGTCCCAGCCGGTCGCGTGGCAGCCGGACCAGTTGCCGTACGGCGCCGCGCCAATGTCGAGCGCCATCTTGAGGCCGTCGCCCTGGTTGAAGCGCGAGCCGCGCACTTTGCACAGTTCCCAACCGGGACCCAGGTAGCGCGTGCGCATTTCGGGGTTCGCTTCAAAGCCGCCGCTCGCGAGCACCACCGACTTGGCCTTGAGCTCGACGGGTTGGCCGTTTTGCTGCGCGCGTACGCCCGAGACGCGTACGCCGTCAAATATCAGTGAAGACACGCGCGTGTCGTATTGAATCGTTATGCCATTCTTCTTCGCCGCGGCATCCAGATAATCGACGAGGCCGGCGCCACCGCCATTGACTTCGATCGGCATGTTGCCGAAATAAACGCGCTTGCCGTTGACCATGCCCGACTGGCGGCCGTGG